>CAYPPS010000009.1:0-19454 GCA_964412685.1 uncultured Gammaproteobacteria bacterium
CGCTAACAGCCTTGTCAACTTTAGAAGCCAATTGATTAGGTAAAGAAATATTAACTACTGTTCTCATAATGTAACACATTGTAATACACTATATTACAATTGTCAATTACTTTTTTGTGAGGTTTTTTATTTCTCACTCGCTCTTTTTTCTCCTGCTTATTCCCAACCCTTCTGACATTTTTCGCCTTTCAATGATTTTTACTTTCAGATAATCTGGAACCGGAAGACTCTCAAAATCTTTCAAAAGCAACTTGCCATAGATAAGTCTAGAGAAAGCTTCCGCTTCCATTTTGGCGCCAACAAGCGCCCGGTGAGGCTTCGGTTCTGTCGGCAAGCCAACATAATTAAAAATTCTGTCAGCATTGAGATCGATTCTTTCATTTTTTACGGGCAAATCCAAACCCCTTTTTAAATAAGACTCGTAAGCCAGAGAATGTAGATCAATCGTTCGATGACTAATTAACCACTCTACGCCACATCTTTGCGCTGATGTTTTCAAAAAATCTCGGTCAAAAGAAGGGTTTTCCCCAGCAATGGTTCGATTTTCAATCTCATCCATCCAGGCAAGAAACTCTTCCATTACCTTCTTCAAACTTTTCTTACCAGGATCTATCACTTCTTTCCTTGAAAAACCATTGATCTCCAACGCTTTTTCAACTACCTGGGCCCCCTCCCAAATCCGGCACTCTTGATAAAACTGGTTTTCCGGTTTTAAGAAATCAACCGCTCCAAGGCTGACGATTGAACAAGTTCCAGGATCCAACCCGGTGGTTTCCACGTCCACCACTATCACACTTTTAATTATACCGAATAGGCTATCTTTGAACAAAAACACTTTTTTGCTAAAATTGTTTTATGAAGCGCTGTTACCACCGCAAATTAATTCGTGACAAAATTCCCCAAATTATTGAGACAAACGGAGGGCAATACGAAACTCGAGTCATGAAAAAAGAAGAGTTCGAAAAAGAATTAAAGAAAAAGCTCCTTGAAGAGGCCAAAGAATTTGTTCAAGCTTCTCCAGACAAATTGGAAAGCGAATTGGCCGATGTTTTAGAAGTGATGAAATCACTTTGTTCCCACTTCAAAATCAAATTCAATCAGGTAGAAAAACAACAAATTAAAAAAAGACAAAAGCGAGGCGGCTTTAAAAAACGACTCTTTCTTATTTGGTCGTCCCAACCCGCCGGAAAGTAAAATTAGCCAGGCTCTGGTAAAATAATCTCAGTAAAATGAAAAGGAAAAAGTTTTTTATTACTACCGCCATTGATTACACCAATGACATTGTTCATGTTGGCCATGCGTATCAAAAGATACTGGCCGACGCCATTGCCAGATATCACCGCGAAAAGGGTGATGGGGTTCATTTCTTGACCGGAACGGATGAACACGGTCAAAAGGTCGCTAAAAGCGCGAAAAAAAAAGATTTGTCCCCAAAGGAGTATGTCGACAAGATTGCCGCCGCCGATAAAGACGAGTGGGATTGCTTGAATATTTCTTATGACAGATTTATTCGAACCACTGATCCTGATCACAAAAAACTGGTGAAGAAGTTTTGGCAAAAAGTAAAAGCAAACGGAGATATTTATCTAGACGAATACCAAGGTCTTTATTGTGAAGGCTGCGAGGCCTTTATGGAAGAAACAGATCTCGTGGATGGAAGATGTCCCTTCCACCAGCAACAAAAACCAATTCAACTTAAAGAGAAAAATTATTTTTTCCGGCTTTCAAAATATCAACCTTTCTTGGAAAAACAACTTAAAATCAAAGGTTTCGTTTTCCCAGAATCAAAGAGAAAAGAAGCCTTGAGTTTCGTCGAGAGAGGGCTAAAAGATTTTTCTATCAGTCGCCATCTTGACTGGGGCATTCCTGTTCCTGATGATCCAAAGCAAACCATCTATGTTTGGTTCGACGCCCTACTTAACTATCTCACTTATGGCGAGCAAAAAAAATGTTGGCCGGCGGACATTCATGTTCTGGGAAAAGACAATTTGCGCTTTCACGCCATCTATTGGCCGGCAATGCTTAAAAGTGCCGAATACCCATTACCTAAAACCATTATTGCTCACGATTTCCTTAGCTTAAACGGGAAAAAGGTTTCAAAGAGCTTGGGCAACATCATTCAGCCGTCCGAACTGGTAAAACAGTTTGGCGTCGACGCGATTCGTTATTATTTCCTTCGTTTTGGCCCATTGCAAAATGACGTTGATATAAGCACCAATAAAATCAAAGAAGTATATAACGCTGATTTAGCGAATGGATTGGGGAACGTTGTCGCTCGAATCGCCAAATTAGCTGAAAACCATAATCTAGAATTCGAAAGCGACTACACAAAAACCTCTCTCTCGACTGACGTGGGACAAGCGATAGAAAAACATGACATCAACAATGCTCTGAAGTTGATTTGGCAAGCTTTGTCAAGAATAGATAACTATATCAACCAAGAAAGGCCCTGGGAATCAGCTAGTAAAGCCAAAAAAACCTTAGAACAACTCATCACCAAAGGTGAAGCCATCAACACCATCAGGGAGATCGCCTGTCTTTTAAGGCCTTTTCTGCCTCAAACGGCGGCCAAGATCGAAGAACAATTCAAAGGTCCGAAGGTAAAAGCCCAGAAACCTCTTTTTCCAAGACTAACCTAAAAAATGTTGATTGACACTCATGCCCACCTCCACTTTGTTGACTTCGACAAAGACAGAAAAAAAGTTATTGAAGACGCTCGACTTGAAGGAATAGAAAAAATTATCCTTCCTGGTTCAGATCTCGAATCGAGCCAAAAAGCCCTCCAAATCGCCCAACCAGACGAAAACCTTTTCGCCACCGTCGGCGTCCATCCCCAATATGCGGCCGAATTTGAACCAATCCTAGAAAAAGAATTAAGAAAGCTGATCAAAAAAAACCAACCAGTCGCCATTGGGGAAACTGGCTTGGATTTCCATCGACTGGAGATGGAAAATCTAAAAAAAGTAAAGGCCAAACAGGCCGATCTCTTTCGTTTCCAAATCGAATTAAGCCTAGAATTCAATCTTCCCTTGATCATTCACTCGAGAAAGGCTTTCGCAGAAACACTCCAAGTCTTGAAAGAGTATCAAAGCAAGAACATCAAAGGTGTCTTTCATTGTTATACCGGCGGGAAAAAACAAATCGAATCGGTTTTGGCTTTAGGTTTTTACTTCGGCCTTGACGGCAACCTGACTTACGACGAAGGCTTAAGAAATGTCGCCAGTAAAATCCCTTTAGACAAAATTTTGCTAGAAACTGACAGCCCTTTACTAACCCCTATTCCGTTCCGCGGATTGAGAAATGAACCTAAAAATGTTAAACTAGTGGCCGAAAGTTTAGCTGAAAGCAAAGGGCTTTCTTTTGATCAAGTGGCTCAAACGACCACTGCCAATGCCCAAAATCTTTTCAATCTAAAAAAGAAGAAAAAAACGAAGAATTAAATGAAAGACTGGTTAACTCTATTCATCAATAACAATGATAGAAAGATCCAACGACTCTTGGAGATCTTGCCGGGGGCTTTTTCTTGGACAACGATCTTGCTTTTTTTTGTCGGCAGTTTTTTCTTCCCTCTTTACATCGCTTATTTGGTGGTTGTCTTTGACGTTTTCTGGTTTTACAAATCAATTACTTTTGCCGCCACCTCTATCATTTCCTACCGAAAAATCGAAAAGGCGAAAAAAACTGACTGGTTGAAAAAATTAAAAAAACTTCCTAATTGGAAAAAAGTTCACCATTTGATCATTGTTCCTCAATATAAAGAACCGGTTCGCATCCTAAAACGAACCCTCGAATCATTGAAAAAACAAGATTTACCCTTAAATCAGATCACTGTCATCATGGCCACTGAAGGTCGCGATCCTCAAGGTAAAACCAAGGCCTTGGAGTTAAAAAAAGAATTCGGCCGTTTCTTTGCCAATTACTTGATCACCGTTCATCAACTCACTCCAGCCGAGACGGCCGGTAAACATTCTAACGAAAATTATGCCGCCCGAACGGCAAGAAAGAAAATTATTGACGAAAAGGGGATTGATTTTGATTTCAGTCTGGTTACCTCAGCCGACGCGGATCATTGTTTCCACCCCAAGCATTTTTCTTATCTCAGTTTTTCTTTCTTGACCAATAAACATCGCTTTTTGAGATTCTGGCAACCAGCGGTCTTCTTTTACAACAATTATTGGCAATTGCCGGCTTTGGTCAGAGTCGCCAACACTTTCAACACCATTTGGAACGGAGCGGTTCTCTCGCGACGAGATCGACTAATCAGCTGCCAGTCCTACGCCCTTTCTTTTCGTCTCTTGGAAGAAACTGGCTATTGGAATCCAAAAGTTATTCCCGAAGACTATCACCTTTTCTTTAAAGCCTACTATGAAAAAGAAGGCAAAATCGAAGTTGAACCGCTTTTTATCCCTCTTTGGGCCGATGCCGCTCAATCAACCTCTACTTGGAAAACAATCAAAAATAACTACCTTCAGTTCATGCGCTGGAATTGGGGCATTTCTGACGATCCCAACGTGATCAAAAACTACTTAACCATTCCGACCGTCAATTTTTGGGACAAGACAATCCGCCTGCTTAAATTACTAGAAGACCATTTACTCATGCCTTTAAACTGGCTCTTGGTTACTTTAGGAATTACTATCCCCGCTCTTTTCATGCCTGATTTTTCTCGCACCGCCCTTGGCTACACTTTACCTAAAGTTTCTGGTTTCATTCTTTCTCTCTGTTTAGGTTTCTTAATCGTGATCATCTATATCAACGCCAAACAAAGACCCAAGCGACCCAAAGAAGTTTCTTTTCTAAGAAGTTTACTGATTCCTCTGGAATTCATTTTGATGCCTTTAGCTGGACTTCTTTTCTCGGCTTTACCCGCTCTAGAGGCTCACACTCGATTAATGTTAGGAAAGTATATTGAATATCGAGTAACAGAAAAAGTATAATCATCAGTAATGCCCGACAAACCGAAACAGAAGGCGTTTTTTCTTCAACTTAATCCTTTTTTGTTAATCATTATCTTATTGATGATTTTGCTCCGCATTCCCTCCCTTTTTGAGCCCTATTGGTACGGTGATGAAGGAATTTACCTCACTTTAGGCCAAGCGATTAGAAAAGGCTTACTGCTTTATCGAGACATTCACGACAACAAACCGCCCTTGCTTTACTGTTAGCTGCTCTGGCCGGGAACGTCGCCTGGTTTCGCGAGCTACTCTTGATCTGGTCCGTTTTTACTCTAATCAGTTTCTCCGCTCTAATCAAACGTCTCTTTCCCAAAAAAAGAAACTTTTATTACTTTAGTTTGACTGTTTTTGCTCTCCTTAGCACCCTACCTTGGCTGGAAGGCAATATTGCCAATGCCGAAGTCTTCATGCTTTTACCCACCTTTCTGGGTTTACTGCTTTTCTGGCCGGAAAAAAAAGAATCGTCAACCCAACTTTCCCTGGGCAAAGCTTTTCTGGCCGGTCTCTTTTTTTCTGCCAGCTTTCATTTCAAAACCCCCGGTCTTTTTGACCTGATGGCTTTAGGCCTTCTCGGTCTTTTTTATCTAAAAAAGAAAAACTTTGTCTTCCAGATCTCAAAACTTCTCGCCCTAACTGCCGGCTTTGTTTTCCCTTTGGTTTGTTTCTCAATTTACTTCGCTTCGAACGGAGCCTTGAACTACTATCTGCAGGCCACCTTATGGCAAAACTTTTCTTACCTTGGTTCCTGGCAAGCCGGTTCAATGGACGAAGGCAACTTAAACCAAAATACCGGCTTGATGATCAGAGCCCTACTTTTAGGGGTCGGCTCTCTGGGATTGTTTATTTTCAAAAAGCATTTCAGGAAAGAAGTGGTCTTTACTTTGCTTTGGTTTCTTTTTGTCTTCTTCGCCGCCCTGCTCTCAGAACGACCTTACGCTCACTACTTAATTCAGCTCCTCCCGCCAGCCGTTTTCCTCGCTGGTTTGCTTTTGTTCTGGCCGACTAAAAAAGTCAAATTGATCGTCTTAGGTTTGCTTTTGTTCTTGGTTTTCAGCCTTCAAAAAATTGATTTTTGGTTTTATCCCACTCCCGCTTACTATCAAAACTTTGGTCAATTTGTCTTAAGCCAACAAACAAAAGAAGAGTATTTTGCCTGGTTTGACCCGAAAGTCAATCACACTTACACTCTGGCCAACTATCTCGTCAAGAGAACTGCTCCTGACGAGCGAGTCTTCATCTGGACCGACACCTCTTCTGCTTACGCTCTTTCTCGAAAACTACCACCGGGACGCTATACCACCGCTTATCACATTGCCGATTTCAACGGCTGGCAAGAAACCTTTGCGGCGATTGAGAAAAACCAACCTAACTTTATTGTTATTGACAGTTCAGAAAAAAGAGATTTTCCCAAATTAAAAGAATATTTAAGCAAAAACTATCGTTTGGAAAAAGAATTGAACAACTATCTCCTTTTCCGTCAAAATAACCAAATCTGAAAAATGAGTTTAGAAAAAATCAGCCCCAACCTGCTTTTTTCCTTGAGCCTATTGATCAGTCTGGCTCAGGCTTTAATTCTTTTTTCGATTTGGCGCTTCCTGCCCCCTCAAGTTCCTCTGTTTTACTCTCAACCTTGGGGAAATTCTCAACTAGTCAATCCAGTTTATCTAATTCTGTTGCCTTCAATCTCTTTGGGCCTATTGATCATCAATCTTTTCTTGAGTCTTAGTTTTTTTAAAAAAGACCTTTTGAGCCGTTATCTTTTTTCCAGCAGCGCCCTAGCGACTAGTTTTCTCAACTTAATCAGTTTAATTCAAATTGTCAGACTCGTAATTTAAAATCATGTTTAATTCCACTGCTTTTCAGCTAATTTTAAAGCCTCTTTTTCTCAGCTTCGCCTTGGCCTTCTTGGCCACCCCTTTAGTGATCAAACTCTACCGTTCTCTGGGATGGGTGGAAGATCCCCAAAAAACCCAACGTCGCAAAGATACCCACACTCGCCCAGTCCCTCGAGGAGGAGGTTTACCGATCCTCTTCAGTTTTGCAATTATTAGCCTGGTTTTGTTGCCTCTAAACCAAGCTCTGGCCGGCCTACTTCTGGGAAGCCTCTTAATTGTCGCCATGGGAACCCTCGACGACCACTGGGACTTAAACCCTTATCTTCGCTTGGGAGGCTGTTTCGTGGCCGCGGGTTTAGTCGTTTTTAGTGGAAATCGAATTGAATTTTTGACCAATCCCTTTAACGGTCTCTTTTACTTGCCTTTTTGGGTCAGCATTTCGTTTTCTTTGCTTTGGATTGTTTTTTTAATCAACGCTCTTAATTGGGTTAAGGGTTTCGACGGCCAACAACCGGGAATTGTCGTCATCGCCTGCTTGACAATTGCTTTGCTCGCTTGGCGTTTTTTACCTGACGGTCAAATTGTTCCGGTCGTTATCTTGTCGGCCATCGTTGCTGGAGCTTATCTTGGCTTTCTTCCTTTCAACTTTTATCCTCAAAAAATTATGCCCGGCTTCGGAGCTGGGGCTTTGGCTGGTTTTTTATTGGCCAGTCTTTCCATTCTCTCCACCACCAAACTAGGCACCGCCTTGGTCGTTTTAGGCCTACCGATCATGGATGCTTTTTTGGTCATCTTGAGACGAGTTTTATCGGGAAAATCACCTCTTTGGGGTGATCGAGAACATCTCCATCACCACATTCTTGACAAATGGAAGTGGAGTAAACCCAAAACCGCTTTTTTTTACTGGGGAGTGACCGCCCTGCTTGGCTTGCTGGCGCTTAGTTTGAATAGCCAAGAAAAATTCTATACAATAATCATGGTCGCTTTAGTTGTTGGCCTATTGTTTTTATGGTTCAGATACTTTTCCACTTGGTTCGGTCAATCCGACCCAGGCAAGCCCTTAAAAACTTAAGCTTGTTCGCGCCGTTAATCTTTACCGGCCAATTGTTTGTTGCCCAAAAATTTCTCACCACCTTAACGGCAGCTTTTTTGTTTATCTTGCTGACTTCCTCGATTTATCTTTTAAATGACATCGTTGATTCACCGGCCGACCGTCGTCATCCGATCAAAAAAAACCGGCCGATTGCTGCCGGTAAATTACCTGTACCAATCGCTCTTTTTGTCGCCATTTGTACCATTGTTGTTTCTCTAAGCTTGGGTTACTCTCTAGGTTTTTTCTTTTTCCTGGCTCAACTAGCCTATTTAATCCTCCAAATTTCTTACACCTTGAGTCTTAAAAAAGTAATTATTGTTGACGTTTTAGCGATCGCCTCCGGCTTTATCATTCGAGTTTACGCCGGTTCTTTGGTAATCAACGCTCACATGAGTGTCTGGTTTTTACTTTGTGTCGTTTCTTTGGCTCTCTTTTTGGCCGCCGGTAAAAGACGGGCCGAACTGACCATTGTCGGTGAACAAAAAACAACCCGGAAAACTCTGAATAGCTACAATTTGAACCTGCTTGACTCGTACCTGGCCATTTTCGCCACTTCAGCTTGGCTTTCCTACGCTCTCTTCACCTTTTTTAATCCACCTTCGTTTGCCAGCTACACTTTGCCCTTTTTGGCCAAATTGCCAGCCACTCTAGCCGGAATCAACAAATGGTTAATGGTCACCATTCCTTTGGTGCTCTACGGAATTATGCGCTATATGAATATCGTCTATACTGCCGGAGTAAAAGCGGAGGCACCAGAGAGAGTCCTCTTAAACGACAAACCTCTTTTGTTAACAATTACTTTATGGGCGGGATTGGTAATTCTAATTCTTTACGGTTTTTCACCCACCGTTCTAATCAATTAAATCAGCGTAGGTTCCACTGATCCAACCAGGCTCACCTTCAAATTCAATCTTGTACCAGCCGTTTTCTTCTTCCTCTAAATAAGAATAAGTTTCTCCTGGTTTGACCTGGCCTAATTCAGTCGCCGTGGCATCAGTTGAAGGGGCATTTCTCACCCTAAGCCAGCCAGTAGGAGTTTCCTTAATTTCCACGTAAGGCTTTTCCAACTCGCCAGCCTCAGTTTTCTTCTCTGCCTCTTCTTCAACCGGCTCGTCTTTCTCTCCTTTGACTTCCGCCTCTTCGGTGGCTTCTTCGGCTTCATCTAAAACTTCGTCCTCTTCCAATAAAGACGGTTCTTCCACAAAACCTTCCAGTTCTCGGGCCAATTTTACTTCCACCAGCAATTTATAACCTGCCAGCAATTTCGCGTTAGTGATCGTTTTTTCCTCATAACCAGTGCTGCTGATCGTTATTTCATAAATATCCGGGGCGAGATTATCACCAAAGAAAGGGGTAAAACCCCGAGGATCACCATTAATCTTAATTACTGCCTGGCCAGGCACGGAAATGACCGAAAGAGCCGCTGCCTCACGAGTAGCGATTTTCTCTAGGGAAATTACTTGACCAGAATCACGAGTGAGATCTTGAGTAAAGCGATAGTCAATTAAAGTCATCGCCAGCGGCGTTAGGTTAATTCTTTTCTCCCAAACATTAAAATCAACCTGGTTTTCTTCTGGGACAATCTTAACCAAATGCTCTCCCGGCTCAAGATTATCATCATGAAAAGGAGTTGAACCGACTTGCTGACCATCAATAAAAACGACTGCGGCAGGATCAGTTTCGATTTTTAAGGCCGCTGAAGAAGGACCGCTAAAAAACTTTTGTTTAACTACTAAGCCGATTAATCCCAAAGATAAAAGGACAATTGCAATCAACAACCAATTCTTACGTAACATGGAGGTCCAGGCGGGAATCGAACCCGCGTATAACGGTTTTGCAGACCGTTGCCTTACCGCTTGGCTACTGGACCTTTTGATCAAGTGGTTTCTCATTATCTCATGCCTAAATTCAAATGTAAAGAAAGCGGAAAAGTGGCTTTTCTTGCCTTCATTTGCTATAATGATGGCAGTTCGGAAACCATACCTAAATAACCGGGTATGGTTTTTTTATTGGCCAAAAGGCCAAAAAAAACATGAAGAAACGAATCGCCCTCCAAGTCGGAGGTCACACCATTCAAATAGTGGTCAAGAAGGCCAAAGACGAGCTCGAAAAACGCTTAATTAATAAGCGTTCTCGTAGCCACCCTTTGAGTCGTTTCCTGCGGCCTTTATTGGAAAAAAGGGGTATTCGAGCGGCTTTGGGGCTGTCGATGGTTCTTATCTTGAGCGCCAGCTTTCAATTAACTTCTGGCGAAGTTCTTGGCTTCAACCAAGAAGAAGAATTGATGGTTTTGCGAGCCAAATTGACCAAAATCGCCACCGAAATTTCGGTTCGTTTTCCTTTGAAAGACCAAGTTGTTTCTCAAAATTATCATTCTTTTCACCGAGCGATTGACTTTAACGGCCAAAAAGGTGATGCCGTTTATCCCATCATGGATGGTACGGTTGAATCGATCAGTTATAGCCGTTTCTCGTACGGCAACTACATTGTTGTCAATCACGGTTCGGAAATTCGATCTCTCTACGCTCACTTGAGCAAAATCAACGTTTCTCTGAGTGATGCGGTCAACAAAAATACCGCCATTGGCGAAGTCGGTTCGACCGGTTTTTCTACCGGCTCTCACCTTCACTTAGAAGTTTCCGATCATTATCGTAACTTCAATCCGGCTTCAATTCTGCCGCTCTAAAAAAGCAGTTGCAAATTGTTTTCTTTTAGTTAATAATAATTAGAAGCATGAGGAGAACCCTGCCGAAGGCGGTTATTTTAGCTTTGTTTTTAGTTTTCTTTACTTTCAAGTCTGCCTGGGCAGCTTCCTTGAGTTTATCGCCAGTAAGTAAGTCAGTCGAGAATGGAGATAGCTTTGCTGTTAATGTCGTTTTAGACGCTGAAACCGACAATGTCGATGCGGTTGACATCGTTCTTGATTTTGACAGTGATAAACTCGAATACAGTTCTGCCAGCTACGGCAGTCTTTTTCCAAACACGGTCACTCCCTCTATTGCCGGAGAACAAATAACTCTACGAGCCACCTCGCCATCAGCCATTTCTCAAGACGGCACCGTTGCGACAATCACTTTTCAAGCCACGGCCATCGGAACCGCTCCGGTAACTTTTGATTTCACCGCCGACACCTCTACTGACAGCAACGTCGCCTATCAAGGTGAAGACGTCCTTACTTCAACCACCAATGGAAGCTACACTATTATTGCCCTTGGTTTGGGAAGTGACGCCAGCAGCAGTCCAACTCCAACCCCCACCGGCACTGCCGCCGCAAGCGGTAACGACTTACCGGAAACCGGCGTTTTTACCCCAACTCTCTTAGTCCTTCTGATCGGAGCAGGCTTAATTACTGCCCCCCTAATCTTGCGCCGCATTTGAAACGGTAAGTGGATTCTATGGAAGAAGCGGTTGTTACCAGCCATCAATACAACTCTAGACGGGCTTTAACTAAATTAAGTCTGGTCGTTTTTGTTTGTCTTTCTCTCGGCCTGGGAGTTTATTTTACTTTTTCTCAAATTACTCTTCAAAACCGGCTAGAAAGAATCGGCAACCAAAAACTTTTACTCTCCATTCCTCTCACTCAAACCAATTGGAAAGGATTAGGAATCGTTTCCGAACCTAAAATAAAACTCGACATCCAAACCGACCAAGGCAACAAGCCAGTCATTTTTATACTCGATTCAGGTGCAGTCGTCTCCTCGCTTTCCCGAGAATTAGCTCCGGAAATGGGCAAAGACCTGGCTTTTTTAAAACGAACCGCAATTAGAGGTTTTGGCAACCAAACCAGTTTCGCGTACCATTCAGAAATGGCTCTCAAAATCGGAGAAACAGAAATGATCCTCCCCATAGTTTTCACCGAAAGCCAAGGCACTCAGGCTCTATTGGGAAGAAAAGGCTTCTTTGACAATTATTCGATCACTTTTAATCACATTTTACGAACGATTGAAATTAGGGAGTAAATAAAAAATCATTTAAAATAAACAAAACAATGTCCTTTCTTAAAACTCTAGACAAATTCTCCTTCAAAAAAATCTTCTCCCTTGGTTTTCTCCTCGTAGTGGCTTTATCCATTCCCGCCACCGTTCTTCTCCTTAGTCAACAAACCCGACTTTCTTCTCAAGCTAAAATTGAAAAGCCGCCCATCATTCCAATCGAAAAACAAGATTACGGCCCCTCACCGTTGGCGCCAATTGAAGTCACTCGAGTTTACCCCTTTCTCGGTAAAGCGAGCGACGAAGTCGTCATTTTGGGAAAAAATTTCGGCCTAAACCCCAAAGACAAGTTCCTTTCTTTGAACAACATTGCCGTTGAGGAGGGAAAGATAGAAGTTTGGCAAGATAATCTGATCAGCTTCTTCCTGCCCGAAGGGGCTAGTTCTGGAACTATAAAGATAAGAGCTGGCAGTTTCGCCTGGGAATCGCCTCAACCCTTCATCATTTACAATCTCACTACTCCTACCCAAGTCCAAAAAAACGGCCAAACTCTGGCGATCATCTCCCCACAAAGCATCACCCAAGCAAAATATAAACTGGTTAATCAATCAGGAGAAAAAGAAGTCAAAGTCGCCACGGAGAACAACATTTTCCGCTTTGTCACCGAACCGGGAGAGATTGAATACATTCTACTCTACAATCAACAAAATCAACTCGTTCCCTTTTATGTCAACCCCATTGAGTTCGATTTTTAAAAAACAAACATGAACCGAGTTCCGTTAAACAACAAAAGACAATCGTTTTTCGCCACCCCTAAATCAACCAAGAGATCTTGGTCGAAAAACAACTGGCCGCCAATCGAAAAACAAATAGGAAAAACTAAACTAAAAACGAAACGGAGAAGAAAATAAGTCCGAGCTTACATTTGAGGCATGCCGCCCATTCCACCCATTGGCGGAACCGGAGGAGCATTTTTCTCTTTTTCGGGCTTATCAGCCACCAAGCATTCAGTGGTCAAAATCATTGTCGCTACCGAAACTGCATTTTGCAAGGCACTCTTGGTCACTTTGGCCGGATCAATAATACCCGCTTCAATCATATCTACATACTTTTCGCTTAAAACATCGAAGCCAATGTTTTTACCCGGATTACTTCTAATTCCGGCAATAACCACGCTGCCGTCGGCCCCAGCGTTCTCAGCTAAAAGCCTCGCCGGTGCTTCCAGAGCTTTCTTGAGAAGCAAGGCGCCGGTCAACTGATCACCTTTTAAATCTTTAGTTTGAATTTTGTCAGCCGCTTTCAATAAAATCGTCCCCCCGCCAGGAACAATTCCTTCCTCAATCGCCGCCTTAGTCGCCGCCACCGCATCTTTGACTCGCTCTTGAGTTTCTTTCATTTCTGTTTCTGTAGCCGCCCCAACTTCAATTACCGCCACTCCGCCCGTCAATTTAGCCAATCTTTCTTCCAGTTTTTCTTTATCAAACTCAGAATCAGTCTTATCTAATTCATTTCTTATTTGTTTAATCCTGGCTTTAATCGCCGCCTTGTCACCTTTACCACCAACGATAACGGTTTTATCTTTGTCAGCCACAATTCGACCAACTTGACCCAAATCATCAACAGTAACGTCCTCCAACTTTCGGCCTAAATCTTCAGAAATCACCGTTCCACCGGTTAAGACAGCAATATCTTCAAGCATTTCTTTGCGTTGATCACCAAAACCAGGTGCTTCTAAAGCCAAAACATTGAAAGTCCCCCGCAACTTATTAACCACCAAAGTAGCTAAAGCTTCGCCCTCAACTTCCTCAGCAATAATAACTAAATTCTTGGAAACTTTCACCAGACTTTCCAGGAAAGGCAACATTTCTTGGATTGAAGAAATTTTCTTATCAGTCAACAAAATGTGAGCATCCTCGATTATCGCCTCCATGCTGTCGGGATTAGTAACAAAATAGGGCGAAGAATAGCCCTTATCGAACTCCATTCCCTCTCGATAGTCAATCACCAAGTCCAAGCCCTTACCCTCTTCAACCGTAACCACTCCATCCGCCCCAACTTGCTTCAAGGCTTCGGCAATTTTGCTGCCAATTTGTTCGTTTTGAGCCGAAACGGTCGCCACTTGAACAATTTTGTCTGAATCCTGTTTTATCTCCTTGGCTTGCTTGTTAATTGTCTCTAACACTTGCTTGGCGGCTTCTTCAATTCCTCGATTGAGAATCATCGGATTAGCTCCAGCAGCAATATTCTTGATCCCCTCTTCAACAATTGCTTGGGTTAGAATCGTCGCCGTAGTGGTGCCATCGCCAGTAATGTCGTTGGTTTTTTCTGCCGCTTCTTTAATCAATTGAGCGCCCATATTCTCAAGCGGGTCTTCCAGTTCAATTTCTTTAGCCACAGAAACACCATCGTGAACTACCGTCGGTGCGCCCCACTTCTTGTCCAAAGCCACATTTCTGCCCTTGGGACCCAAAGTGGTTCCCACGGCCTTAGCCACGGCATCCAAGCCTTGTTTCAATTTCTTCCGAGCATCTTCAGCGTAGACAATATCTTTGGCCATAGTTTTAACTTAAAATCGCTAAAATATCTTCAAATTTAACAAAAATATATTCTTTTCCTAGAGAGTCAAGTTTAATTTCATCTCCGCCCCACTTTTTATAAACCACCAAATCACCAACCTTAAACTCTGGTTCCCGAATCTGACCATCTTTGTCTTTCAAAGCTTTACCCAAAGCAATGACTTTCCCTTTTTGAGATTTTTCGTCGTGAGAATCAGGCAAGACAATTCCCGAAGCAGTTTGCTTCTCCAATTCCATTGGTTCAACTAGGACGTTGCCGTTGGTGGGTTTAATCTTTACTTTTCCGGTTGCCATTCTTTTTTAATTAATTTTCCGATAAAAAAAGTTATCACTCAGAGATAACTGTTGCTAGTCTAATCGTCATTCCTCTACTTGTCAATAGGAATACTTGTGCCCACCTCGCTTAATCATTTTCTTTCTATCACGATATTGCTAAAATGAAAGCATGGCAAGCAAGGCAAAAACAAATGACTACTGGGTTTACCAGACCAACATTGGTTACCACGGCAACACCATGATACAGGCCAAATTGCTCACGCCTACTAAATTTGGAGATAAAGTCTTTTCTTACGGAGAGGGCGATAGCTTGGTCGAGCTAAAAAGCCCAATGCAACTAGAGCCCTACCAACCTGGTCTTAAATTGGTTTACCAAGTCAACCCAAAACACATTGCTTTTGACAATTACGTTGAGACTCATGGTTTCAACCTTTACTCGGAAAAATTAATCAAACTCATGAAAGAATTCGAAGTTAAGTTTGAATCTTTCCCCGTCGAAATGGTCAACAAAGAGGGTAAAAAACTAACAGGACTCGAATACCATGTTTTCCACCCGCTCTTGGATTACGTCGACGCCATGGACAAGGAAAAATCCCATTGGTCAGGCAAAGATGATCGTGGAGTTAACGGTTTAATCTTAAAAGAAAAATTTAAAGAACAACCCATCTTTCTCCTGGAAGATATTTGTATTCCTTTAATGCGAGATGACTTGAAACAAGAAATCGAAAAAAAAGACATCACTGGTTTTGGCTTCCTTCGTCCCTCAAGATATAAATCAGGCAAGTACGGTTTTGCCCCAGACTTCAATGACTAGCCTCAATTGACTAAGTTTTTGCCTTCTCAAAAAATTCAGGGTCATCCCATTCAGCAATTGGCATTCGACCAAAGTCTAAAATTTGCATATCACGCTTCTTGAACACTTTGGAGTGTTGATTCAGTAATTTTTTTGCTTCTCTTGGACTTTGGACATTTTGTTGCACCAGCCACTCAGACACGTGCGAGGCAGCAAAACTGCTCATGTTCAAATCAATTGCCTGAAGATAATAAACCTGACCAGGGTCGCCGTAAAACAAATGAGCCGGAATTGGTAACCCTTCTTTATCTCCATAAATCTGATTGTTTGGATTCAGGGCGGCTACCAGAACGCAATTTTGCGGAAACTCAAAACCCGGCGGAGTAATTTTTCTCAAATCTGTTTGGCTGTTACCAGCAGCGGTTACAAAAGTAACGTCTTTCGGCAACAAATCACAAAATTCCCTTAAAGCAACAAGTGCTTCTGGTTTTGTATAACCAGTTTCCAACGCGATGGCCGGAAAGGATCGCTCTTCCCAGCCATCCTTGATTTGATCTGGGAAGTTTTGATTGGCTAACTGAGTCCACCCTTCCGCCCGACGAACGAAAGCTTCTGGCCGATTGGCATCTTCAAGGTAATTTTCCGGCAAACGGTAGCCCAAACGGATCCTCGCTTGAAAATTGCCGCTGAAATTGATCACTTTTTGCGTTGGATTTTGCTTAAGCTTCTCTTTGAGATCCCGAGCTAGCCGTAAATGATCGAAAACTATTTCATAATAAGGGTTGCCAAACTCGTCAACCTCTTCAGACTTCTCAACCGAAGCAACGTAATCTTGAAGAGGGAAAATTTCATAAGGCTGAACTGGAAACCTCGGCTCGCTTTTCTCTTTAGGTGGAGTAGGTTCTGGAAACTTTTCAGTAAATTCCAGAAAAGTTAAATCATATTTTAATATATATTCCGCGATTGACAGACCTTCCAATTTTCCATTCCAATCTACCGCCGGAGCGGCTATCTTTTTATTTACTTCTCTTCTAATCATCTGGGCATGATTACCAACCATTAATCCGTGTTCAGCCCACTGAAAAGCTAGGTTCAAAACAACCGCCTCCCTCTCTCGCCCATGCTTTAATAAAGTTTTTCCTAAACTTAAATTATTGGCCTCGCCAGGAAAGTCTCTCTTTGCTTCCGAGCCATAATCAGCCATTATTTGCTCAAAAGAAGTCCCGACGTGTTTCTTCAAAAAGGCATCTAAGTCAAGGGGTTGGGTCCTTTCATCAACATGTCCTTTTTCTCGAAGCTCTTTCAACTCATCCACAAAAGGAGGAACATCAACAACAAGTGCCGGTTGAAAGGGAGATGGCTCTTTTTCTGACCCAGTTTTAATCTCATTGGCTCCAATTAACTGCACCGCTGCTTCCGCTGGAGTTTTTTTTAAAGCCAAAGAAGCCACCGCTCCGCCAGCCAGTTTAAGAAAATCTCTTCTGGAAAACTTTTTAGAACCTACTGAATCTTCAGTCAAGGCTTCTTTTGTCTTTACTGTTTTTGTTGAAGAGATTTCTCCGGTTTTTTCCATCAGCAACACTTTCTGGCTGTTTTTAATCTAATCGAAAAACGAACAAAAGTCTAATCTGGTCTCAGGTTGTTTCTTCTTAGCTTAAGATCGTAATTTTCGAGCACTCTCTTGCTCATGTCTCGGGGATGGAAAAAAGCAAAGCCAAAACCGACGTCCTCACTTTTCCTTCTCTTCTTCATATAAATCAACTGCAACTTGAAAGCCGCTTCTTCCAAATAATCCAAAAAACGAGAACTAGAGGTAAAAGTTTTGTCTTTTAGAGCCACCATCTTTTTGTGGGGAGCAAAGAGATGGGGCAGAAACCGCCTTACCCAAAGATTGGTCTTCAAAAAATGAGCGTAAGTGTTGTCCTTTTGATCTAAAACTTCCAGCTGGCCCAATTCGTGGGCGGTAAATAAATTTCTCCTCTTTAAAGGCAAGGCCAAATTTCCTTGGGTTAAAAGAAGGTTAAGACAAACCTTATCCTTGGTATCCCCACCATTAGGTCGCCTTCTTTGGCCCCAAAGTTCCAAAATAATAATCACCAACAGCCGCGTTAGCCACAATCTTCTCAAACCGGTAACAATCAAAAGATCAATGTCGTCTTTGGTTTGAGCATTATTAAAAGCAACCGAGCCGGTCAGGCCAACTAGTTTAATTGAAGGGATCTTGATCAAAACTGAACTTATCTTTTTAGCTTTCTTTCTCTTCTGATTGGCTAAGCCCAATCTTTTCCTCTTTAAGTTAACCAGATTTCTCGCTTCCCTCAAAGCAAAATTGCCTTTAAACGACTTCACGATCCCCGTCTTTTTTAACTCCTGCAAATCTTTTTCCAAGGAAGAAAAACCAGGCTTTAGACGTTTATCTTCAATAATCAGCAATCGAAAAATTTCTTGAGCCGTTAACGGATAATCAAAAAGGTCGGCATAAACTAGCGTTTTCAGAATCGCCTTCTGTTGGGGTTTCATTTAAAAATCTTAATAAGAGGCAGAAATTTGGTAGCGGGCAAGCAGCTGAGTCACTCCATCAGCCACCGTGGCTAAGGCTTCACTCGAAGCTTCACCTTGAATAGAAACGGCATTGATTGCATCTTCAAAATAACGAATGATTCTATCATTAAGCCCGTTGTCAAAGGTCCGAGAACAAAGATACCAGGTTTGAGCATAAGGCGCTTGAGAAACAAACGGAGCCACCATTGGATTACTGCTAATTTCTGAAGCCATTTCTTTCCGAGCATAAGGTTCTCCAAAAAGACGAACTTGGCTTTCCTGCTGATAAAGTTTTCTTAAAACTTCTGGCTGAGAAAGATATTTGAGAAAAGCCCAAGCTTCCTTCTTGTTCTTGCTCTTCAAAGAAACACCTTCTGCCCAAAAAGAAGCCCAATTAATCTCTGTTGCAGTCAACTGAGGCACCGGTATCACTCGAAAAGAAAGTTCAGGATTCAGTTCTTTGATCTCAAAGACGTCCCAAGAAAAACCAAAATACATCGCCAGCTTGCCGGAAGCAAAAGCAATCGTCGAAGAAGGCAAGGTTTCATCCCAAATCCGATTACTCTTAAACTTGGTAAAATAATCCAAAACAGACTGAGCTTGAGGAGTATTAGGCCGACTCAAGTCAACCCCGCTCTGAAGCATTAACAAACCAAGCACGTCCGACCAGTGTTCAACATTGCCGGTCAAGCCCAAAGCGGCTCCAGCTTGCTTTATCTGGCCTCCATCTACAACCGTCAATTTCTTAGCAACTTCATAAAATTCATTCCAATCTTGAGGGGGTGATTCCGAAGCTTTCTGCAAGAGTTCTTCATTATAAAAAAGAGCCAAGGTGTCGACCTCCAAAGGCAAACCCATAAATCTGTCTTCGGAACGTAAATTATCAACCGCAACCGGATAGAAACTGGCTTCAAACTCTTGAGCGCTCATTACTTCCGGAGGAACCGGTTCCAATTCATCTATCAACATTGGCACCCAGGTAATATGGAAACGGAAAAGATCTGGTCCATCTCCTTTGGCTAATCTCGATTGAAGTCGCTCCCGATAATCTTGCTTAGAGCTCTGTTGATAATCAATTTTAATTCCGGGATTTTGGTCTTCAAAATCAGCGATAACTGAACTCATTATTTCCGGCGGCTCCCATAAACCCCAGTAAGTTAAAACTGTCTTCTTCTCTGTCGAGCCTGACTCGTCATTTCGCAGAGTGGGTAAAACAAATTTCAAAAAAGCAAAGCCCGCACCGGCCAGAAATAAAAGCAAAATTAAAGCTAGGCCAACTTTTTTAAACCGAGCAAAAAAAGAAGGGCCATGATTATCGGTCGCCCCGTTCAACGAAGGAGCCGGCGGTGGCGAGCTTGGCGGTGGAGGTAGAGCACCACTCAAATCTGGTTCAAGCTTTTTCTCTTCATTTAAGTTCGGTGCTCCAGAAGCAAAAGCCGGATCCGGAACAGGA
>CAYPPS010000010.1:0-16926 GCA_964412685.1 uncultured Gammaproteobacteria bacterium
AAGGATGGCAAAGGTCAGGCAATTAAACTGGCAATAGAACAAATTGAAAAACAATATGGCAAGGGTGCGATTATGCGCTTGGGTGAAAAAGGAGACGCTATTAGACACGTTGAGGCAATTCCTTCAGGGGTTTTGTCGGTTGATTTGGCTTTGGGAGTCGGAGGAGTTCCTTGCGGTCGGGTAGTTGAAATTTATGGACCTGAAGCTTCAGGGAAAACAACTTTGGCTCTTCATATTGTGGCGGAAGCTCAGAAAAGGGGTGGAACAGCCGCTTTCGTTGATGCTGAGCATGCTTTGGATCCTTCTCGGGCAGAGGCAATTGGAGTTAATTTGGATGATCTTTTAATTTCTCAACCGGATAACGGTGAACAAGCTTTAGAAATTGTGGAAACTTTGGTTCGTTCTGGAGCGGTGGCCGTAATTGTGATTGATTCAGTGGCCGCTTTAACCCCGCGGGCGGAAATTGAGGGAGAGATGGGTGCCTCAATAATGGGAGTTCAAGCCAGATTGATGTCTCAAGCTTTAAGAAAGTTAACCGCTGCCATTTCCCGGTCTAAAACAGTCGTTATTTTTACCAATCAAATCAGGCAAAAGATTGGGATTATGTTTGGCAATCCGGAAACTACTCCTGGCGGGTTGGCGCTAAAGTTTTATTCTTCAATCAGAATTGATCTTCGGAAAATTGCCACCATTAAAGATGGTGATCTTGCGATGGGTTCTCGCCATCGGGCCAGAGTGGTTAAAAACAAAGTTGCGCCTCCTTTTAGGGAAGCCGAGTTTGACATAATGAATGTTGGCGGCATTTCCAAAGAAGGTAGTTTGTTGGATGAAGCGATTAATTTGGAGATTGTCGACAAGAGTGGTGCTTTTCTTAAGTATGACCAGAAAGTAATTGGTCAGGGTCGAGAAGCAGCGAAGAAATATTTGATAGAGAACAAAAAAATTGCCAAGAAAATTGAATCGGAAGTCAAAAAGAAGGTCAAAATAGGCTAGGCAATTCGGTGAAGATTGTTCAAATCAAATCCTCTCCTTTAGGAAAAAAATTTCAGTTGATCTTGGATCAGAAATCTCGACCTCTTTTTATTGGCAAGGAAACTTTTTTGAAACTCAACTTAAAAGTTGGTGACGAGATTGACCCTCAAGAAATTAGAAGAGCTGATTTGGTTGTTTCTCTTTTAGAGAAGGTTTTAAATTGGCTTGGTTTTCGACCTCGTTCCGAGAAAGAGATCAAAGATTATTTAACAAAGAAAACCGGGTCTTTAAAAAACAAAGACTCATTGATGGAAGAAGTGGTGGAAAAATTGAGACGGTTGGAATTGATTGATGATGAGAAATTTGCTCTTTGGTGGTTGGAGCAAAGACAGCAATTTCGACCTAAAGGGAAATGGGCTCTTTCCGGAGAATTAAAACAGAAAGGAATTAGTCGTGAATTGATTGACCGGGTTTTGAATCAGGCTCTAAATAAGGAAGATGAATCTGGACTAGCGATTAGAGTTCTATTAAAAAAAGGAAGCCGCTTTAATAATTTGGCTCTTGAAGAGAAAAAACAGAAGCTTTACGGCTTACTTGCCAGGCGTGGTTTTAGTTATGAAATTATTCGCGGGGCGATTGACGAATATTTAGAAAAGAGCTAAAATAGACCAAATTGTTTAATTGGCAATTGGGAATAAGGTTTAAATGAGGATAAATTCTAAATTAGAAAAACACCTCTCTTTTAATCGGGCTTTGTTAAATTAAAGCTCTCTTCCTTTTTGCCGTCAGAAAAAAATATTTATGAGTTTATTTGATAATTTACTTGCCGGTGTTTTGGAAGAAGAACAAAAGACAGCGGGTCAAGATGGTGGAAAGCAGGACAGTTCCAAAAAGAAACAACTAATTAAAAAGTTGGCTGATCGAGTGGCTGAAATTGAACAGACTCAAGGAGTAGTTAAAGAGAGAGAGCGGTTGGTGGTGGCCAAAGAGAAACAACTTGAAACAAAGGAGGCGGTTTTGAAAAAACACCGCCAAGAGTTAGTCCAAAAATTGGAGAAAGTTTCCACTTTAAATTCACAAGAAGCAAAACAGCTTTTATTGGATTCGGTTGAGAAAGATTTGAAGAGCGACATTGCTCGTCGGATCAGAGAAGCAGAAGAAGAGATTAAACATCATAGTGAAGACAAGGCGAAAGAAATTCTGGCTGACGCTCTCGCTCATGGAGTAACCGATTATGTCGCCGAATACACCGTTTCTACTGTCAGTCTTCCCAATGAAGAAATTAAGGGTCGCATCATCGGTCGAGAAGGAAGAAACATTCGGGCTTTTGAGAGGGCGACCGGAGTGGAGATTGAACTGGATGAGGCTAATGTAATTCACCTTTCCTCTTTCGATTCGGTTAGGAGAGAGATCGCCCGTCGGTCTTTAGAAAAACTGATTCGAGATCGTCGGATTCAACCTCAACGGATTGGTGAGGTTGTCGAAAAGACAAAGACAGAAATAGACAAGATTCTTTTTGAAGAAGGAGAAAAACTCTGTCATGCAGTTAAGGTTTATCAGTTACATCCGGATTTAATCCGGCTTCTCGGCCGGTTTAAATTTCGTTTTTCTTATGGCCAAAATTTGATCGTTCACACCTTAGAAGAGACTAAGATTGGAGTTCAACTGGCTTATGAACTTAAAGCTGACGTTAATGTCGTCAAACTGGGGTGTCTGCTTCACGATATTGGTAAGGTTGTCGGCGAAGAGGAAGGGACTCATGTTCAGATTGGTGTTAAAGTGGCGAGGAAATATCATGTTCCCGAACCAGTGATTAAGTGTATTGAGGAACACCATGAAGACAAGCCTATCTCTACGGTTGAATCTCGTTTGGTTTGGATTGCCGATGCTGCCTCTGGCTCTCGTCCAGGAGCGCGTTACGAACCGCATGAGGAATATGTCCAGCGGATGGAACAGATTGAAAAGATTGCCAAAAAGTTTGATCAGGTTAAAGAAACTTATGCTTATCAGGCGGGAAGGCAAGTGATGGTAATGGTCAATCCTAAAATAACTAAAGACGATGAATTAATTGTTTTAGCCAACAAGATCGGCAAAAAGCTTGAAGAAGAAGTCTCTTACGCGGGTCAAATTAAAGTTACCTGTATTAGGGAAACCCAAGCTTCTGAGATGACTAAGGCAAAGTAAAAGTTGACATTTAATAGGTTGACTTTTAGCGCTGTTTTCGTTATTATTTAGCTATGACAAAGAAACAGCTTGTTGCCCTGGTGGCAACCAAAGCTCACTTAACCAAACGGGCTTCCAGAGAAGCGATTGATACTTTTCTGAGCGAGATCACGAAGTCTCTAAAGAAGGGGGAAAAGGTTGTCCTTTCTGGATTTGGGACTTTCAAGATCACTCAGGTTAAAGACAAGCCAGTGATAGTGCCAGGGACCAAACAACGCAAGATCGTTAAGGCTCACCGGGCGCCTCGATTCAGTCCTGGCAAACCACTCAAGAAAACGGTCAAATAAGCCTCTTTTTTCAGCTATTGTTTTAATGTAATTGCTATTTTGCGCCTCTTAACTTTTTTTGGCACCAAACCAAGATATCGGGAAGTTTTTCCCTGTCAGAAGTATCTCGACTAAAATGAGAATCACTTATTCGATTTAATATTTCTTGGGCACAGACAGCAATCCAATCACGGTGATTGCCTGCTTCAAGGTCCTCGATCGCCCTCTCCAAGGTTATCCTTTTGTCGTAAGCGATTGCTTCTGCCAAATAAAAAATTCCTCTAAGGGTGATTTCTTCTGAACTTGGTTTTTTGCTTTCTTCAAGTTTAGCCAGAAGCCTATAAAAATCCTGACTGAATGCCGGATCTCCAACTTGTTCGATTAAAAATACAAGAGAATCACGTCTTTCATCTAATTGAATAACTTCGGAGAATTCTTTTTCAAGTTCAGCCAAAGACAATGGGTTGTCATTTTCTACCATTTTATAGAACATATACTATCATTTCGAACCAGTCTGTCAATTTTTAGGTATAATAAAAACATGGTGAAAAAATATTTTATTAAAACTTTTGGTTGTCAGATGAATGAGTCTGATTCAGAGTGGATCGATGGATTTTATCAATCTTTAGGTTTTAAACTGGCAGAGAAAATTGAAGAAGCCGATGAGATGGTGATTAATACTTGTTCAGTCAGAGAGAGTGCTGATAATCGAGTTTTTGGTTTGATCAATAACTTGAGTAAGTTGAAGAAAAAATCCCGGGGGTTCAAGCTCATTTTGACTGGTTGCATGCTACGTTATCCTTCGAAAGAGTTGAAGAAAAAACTACCTTTGGTAGATGAATTTCGTCCGATTAGTTTCTATTTGAAAAAAGCTCCTTTTGCCGTTCGTAAATTTAAACAAGTGGCTCTATTGCCCATTTCTCAAGGCTGTAACAATTTTTGTTCTTATTGTGTTGTTCCTTATGCTCGAGGAAAAGAAGTCTCGATTGATTTTGATCAATTAATTGATTCAGTGAAAAAATTAGCCGAGTTAAAGTATAAAGAAATTGTTCTTTTAGGCCAAAACGTTAATTCTTATGGTCTGGATCTTAAAGACAGGAATAAAAATTTTGCTCAGTTGTTGAAAAAACTCCACCGGATTGAAGGTTTGGAAAAGATCTCCTTTCTTACTTCTAATCCGTGGGATTTAACTGATGAAATTATTGAAATAATGAGATTGCCTAAAATAAGTCGAGAGTTTCATTTGGCCTTACAGTCTGGCGATGATCAAATCTTGAAACGAATGAATCGTCGCTACACCAGTGAGGATTTTTTGAAACGGATTAAGAAATTAAGAAAAGAGATTCCCGAAATTAAAATTAGCACCGACATTATTGTCGGTTTTCCCGGAGAAACAAGAAAACAATTTGAAAATACAGTTGAATTTTGTCGAAAGGTTGGTTTTGTTAAGGCTTTCGTTAATCGCTATTCTCCTCGACCGGGAACGGTCGCTTTTAAGTTTAAAGATACGATTACTCCGCCAGAAAAGAAAAGGCGATGGTTAATGATCGATGAATTGATCAATAGAAAGGAAGTTGAATGAAGCCTGTTTTAGTGATCTGCGGTCCGACGGCGACAGGAAAGACGGGCTTGGCGTTGAAACTGGCTCGAGATTTTAAGGGAGAATTGGTTTCGGTTGATTCCCGACAGGTTTATCGAGGGATGGATATTGGTACCGGCAAGGATATTGGTGAGGCGAGGTTTAAAAAAGTTGATTGGGGAAAAAAGTATAACTTTGGTTTCTATCAGATGAAAGAAACAAAGCTCTGGCTTTATGACTTAATTAAACCGGATTATCCTTTCAATGTGGCGGACTTTATTTTTTGTGCTCAAAAAGTGATCGAGGATATCTGGCAAAGAGGGAAATTACCTATTTTAGTGGGAGGAACAGGATTATATTTGAAAGCCCTTTTTGAAGGTTTAGATACGACGGTGGCGCCCGATTGGGGTTTAAGGAAGGAATTGTCTAATTGGCCTGTTATCAGGCTTAAAAAGAGGCTAAAAAAGCTCTCCTTGGAAAAATTCGAGGCTTTGAATCAAAGTGATGTTCATAATCCCCGTCGATTGATTAGGGCGATAGAAATTGCTTTGGTTGAAGGAAAAGAGAAAAAAGATTCTCTCGGGTCTATCGGGGGGCTATCGGGGGTTGATTCACTCTGGTTGGGCCTAAAGCTTGATTTTGAATTGCTTTATCGGAGAATTGACCAAAGAGTGGATGAGAGAATGAAAGTAGGTTTGGAAAGAGAAATAAAAGTCCTTTTGAAACAAGGTTATCATTGGCAAAATTCTGTTTTGAGGACCACTCTTGGTTATCGTCAATGGCAGGATTTTTTTGAGCGGAAGGCTAATCGCTCTCGGGTTGTAGAAAAATGGCAATTTGCCGAACACGCTTTCGCTCGGAGACAAATGACCTGGTTTAAGAAGCAAAAACAAATTAATTGGTTTGATTTGGGCAAAAAAAATTGGCAAAAAAAATTGGCAAGGGTAGTAACAGCATGGTATGATCAGACAAATGCCCAAGACAATTGAAATCTCCCATCGAACCGTCATTTTTACTGTTTTTTTTCTGATTTTCATGGCTTTTCTTTATCAGATTCGCTCCATTTTGTTAGGAGTTTTTGTTTCCCTGGTTTTAGTGTCTGCCTTAAATCCAACTGTTGATCGGCTTTCTCAGAAAGGGATCCCTCGATTTCTAGCCATTTTGATTCTTTTTCTGATTACAATTGGAGGAGTTGTTTTTGCTCTAGTGGGAATTATTCCAGCTTTAGTTCAACAAACTAGTGTTTTAATTGATCAATTACCTATCTACGGCAAGAATTTAGGCTTGATCGGAGTCGATGCTCGTTTTATTGACAATCAATTAGCTCAATTGGGCTCTATTCCCTCCGGAGTTTTACGTGTGGGAGTGTCGGTCTTTACCAACATTCTCAATTTGGTGGCGATTCTGATTTTAACCTTTTATATGTTGATGGAAAGAAAAAACCTTAATCGCTATTTGAAAATTCTCTTCAATGAAAAAGAGAACGAAAAAGCGACAAGGTTGGTTCACCGATTGGAGCATCATCTTGGTGGTTGGATTCGAGCTCAATTGATTTTGATGTCCTTGATTGGAGTTTTGGTTTATTTAGGTTTGACTATTCTGGGGATTGAATTTGCTTTGCCGTTAGCAATCTTAGCGGGACTTCTGGAAATCATTCCTAATTTTGGGCCGACAATGGCGGCTGTGCCAGCGATTCTAATGGGTTTTGCTATTTCTCCATTGACAGGGATAGCCGTTGGAGCGCTTTATTTTTTGATTCAACAATTGGAAAACAGCTTGATCGTTCCTCAAGTGATGAAACGAACGGTTGGTTTTAATCCGGTGGTGACAATCATTGCTTTGATGATTGGTTTTAAATTGGGAGGAGCTTTTGGAGCCGTCTTGGCGATCCCTTTTGGCTTAATGATCAAGGCGATTATTTTTGAGCTTTTCCCCTTAGAAAAATTGAGGTAAACTGGCCTTTTCGACCCTTTTTTGCTATAATGAAACCGTCCTTTTATTGAAGCAGTTGCCCCGCATAAATGCGGGGAGGAAAGTCTGGACAGCTGAAGGCACGGTGGTTCCGCCGAAAGCGGGACATCCCGCATCTTGCGGGACTAGATAGGGCCACAGAGACGACAACTCACCTCTGCATTTTGCGGAGGATAGAGGGTGAAAAGAGGCAACCCTCCCGGCTGCAATCTCCGATTTGTGTGTTAAGGATGCCTTCCCAACTCCGCCTTTGGCGGGGGCACACTAAAGCAAGAGAGCATTAGATAGATGACTGCTCTCGCATTTATGCGAGAAACAGAATCCGGCTTACTTTCAAAAAAAGGATTTCGAAAGAGAAAGAAGATTTAATCTTTGGGGTTTCAACAAAAAACCCACCCTTCTCTTTAGGAAGGGATGGGTTAGGCAGTTTCAATTCACGAGGTTGCTTATTTTAAGCACCAATTCTAAACATTGTAGTGCCACAAACCTCACAAACCGCTTTTCGAGCCGGCTTGCCGTTTTTTAGAGTAACCGCTTTAACTTCTTTTCCTTCTCTTTTCTCGCGGCATTTGACGCAATAAAAATCAGCCATTTTTCCACCTCCCTTCTTTTACTTTTCAATTAAAAATAAAAACATACTCTTGTTTCTGCTTTACTTTAGCTTCCAGTATAGCACAAGCTCACTGGCCAAAATAAAAAAACTGAGAACGATCGATTTCAATAAATCTTTTTGGATTAGCTTGGTTTGATTAAAAAGGCCGGAATAGTCAGCTTTTTCTTTTTTCTTGCTTGGACTGGTTTTCCGAAAAGCCCGGCTGGAATTGGCCTCTTGATAAGGTGTTTTTTTTTGGGTGAGAATTTTTTTCTTGGCTTGTTTTTTTTGCTGTTCTTGTTTCAAGGCCAGGGCAATTTTTTCTCGTTTGGTTTTTCTTTTTTTCTTAGCCATGGTTTTGGTCGAATCAAGTTGACATTAACACTTGAGGTGCCTAAAATCAAGCTGGATACTTTTAAAATGTCATTCGAGTCTGATTCAGTTTTATTTTTGATTTTCAGTCTGCTTGCCCTTTGGCTGGCAATCATTAGTGTTTTTTATTTTCGTTTAAACCGACATTATCGTCGTTTGATTGGCGGTGCTAAGACTAAAGATTTAAAAGCAGTTTTAGAAAAGTTGCTCGATCATTCAGAATTGAACCGAAGAGAAATAAAAGAAGTTGAAAAACAGATAGGAGTTTTAGATAAAAAGCATTTAATTAACTTACAAAAGATAGGCTTAATTAGATTTAATTCTTTAGCCGATACTGGTGGCAATCAAAGTTTTGCCCTAGCTCTCTTAGATGGTCAAGGCAATGGCTTGGTAGTTTCCACTTTACACTCACGTCAGTCAACTCGGATTTACGCTAAACCTTTATTTAAAGGTAAGCCGCAGGGTTTTGATTTATCAATCGAAGAAAAACAAGCGCTTTCTCAGGCGTTGGGAAGAAAAAAGAAAGGGTAATTCTAGAATCAGAGAATTGTTTTTTAGGAGCTTATCCTTTAAGATAAAAAAACGAACAATGGAACCAGCTAAAAAAAGAGTTGTCTTTTTAATTTTAGGAGCTTTAAGTCTTTACCTCGTTTCAACCGGGGTGTCTTTTTTTGCTTTTTCTAAATTAGGTTTGTCTCAAGGAGGACGGGCGATGGCTCCGGTGGAAGTAGAAGAGGGCCGAGCCCAAATTGATCTTGATGCTCCTAAAACTGAAACTTGTCCTTTGAATGCCCGTCTTTTTACTAAAGCCGAACGTCAGATTTGGGAAGCCAGAAGACCCTTATCAGTGATGGTTGAAAATCATCTTGATTCTCGGCCTCAATCAGGATTAAGTAATGCCGACGTTGTTTATGAGGCTATTGCCGAAGGTGGGATCACTCGTTTCATGGCGGTTTTTTATTGTGGTGCCTCAGCGGAAAATTTGATTGTTGGTCCAGTACGCTCAGCTCGGATTTACTATCTGGATTTTGCGTCTGAATACGGTGATTGGCCTCTTTATGTCCATATTGGTGGGGCGAACAATGCCAATGATCAAGGGAATACTCATCATAAAGTTCAGGCGGTTGAAGAAATTTCTGCTTTGGGCTGGACACTTTACAATGATGTTGACGGTATGTCAGTCAGTTACCCGACGATTTATCGAGATACGGATCGGCTAGAAGGGGTTTTGTGGGAACATACAGCTTATGCTAAGACTGATGAACTTTGGAAAGTAGCCGCCAAGAGAGGCTTGAATGCTGTCAATGACGAGGGCGACAAGTGGGATGAAGATTTTGTTAGTTGGCAGTTTAAAGAAGAAGCAGAAACAGAGGAAAGGGGTAGTGTGGGGCCAATCAAGTTTAGTTTTTGGGACAATCAACCCGACTATCAGGTTTCTTGGCAGTACAACGCCCAAAACAATTCCTATTTAAGATCGACGGGTAATCAGCCTCATAAAGATTTAAATAATGATCAGCAGCTGGAGGCCAAGAATGTGGTGATTCAGTTTGCCAAAGAAGAAGGTCCTCTAGATCCAAAGAAACATCTTTTTTATCAAACCCAAGGAACAGGTCAGGCTTTAGTTTTTCTTGATGGCGAGGTAATTAAGGCCACTTGGAAGAAAAAAGAGCGTGAGGACCGAACAATTTTTTTTGATCTTAAAGGGAGCGAAATTGAAGTCAATCCGGGCCAAGTTTGGATCGAGATTGTTCCTAAAGGAAATGAAATTGGTTACTGAGTCAAGCTGCCCAGAAAGAAAGCTATTGGCTTAAAGAATTTATGCTTCAGAGTATTGTTATTTCTCGTTGCCGAGTTAAGGTGTTGCAGACTTTTTTGGGGAACCCCGGTGAAATTTTTTATGTTCGCCAATTAGTTCGATTGACGGGAGAGGAGATCAACGCCGTTCGCCGAGAGCTGATTAGAATGGAAGAGCACGGGATGGTTCAAAAAGAACCGCGAGGCAATCGGCTCTACTATTGGTTTGACAAAAACCATGTCCTCCACGGAGATTTACTTTCCATGATCAGTAAGACGATTGGTTTGGGCGGAGCGATCGTTAGTCAAAAATCACGATTGGGACAAATAAGATTGGCGATGTTATCCGGAAGATTGGCTCGAGGATTGTTGACCAAAGAAGGGGCGGTTGATTTACTTCTGGTCGGTAAAGTTAACTTGGGCGTTTTAACAAAACTGGTTGCTGAACATGAGAAAAAATTGGGACGAGAAATTAACTATACCGTTATGACTAAAGAGGAGTTTAATTTCCGAAAAAAAAGTCGAGACCAATTTTTATTGGGGATTATTACTGATGCGCGAATAATGTTGATTGGTAGTGAAATGGATTTGGTTTTTTGAAACGGTGAGATCGAAGCAAAAAATTTTTAAAACAGGCAATAGCTTAGCCTTGACTATTCCGGCGGCTTTTGTTCAAATGGTAGGAGTTAAGTGTGGTCAGGAAGTGGAAGCTGAGATTGACCCAGAAAAAGGCAAGCTTGCTTTTAAGTTTTTTGGCAATCGTCAGTTGCCTCTATCACAAAACCTTTTTAAAAGGACGAAACAAAAAAAATGAAAACAAGATTGGTCTTCTGGTTGGTAATTTTAATTACCTTGGTTTCTGTTTATATCGACTTGCCTCGTGTCTTGCCGATGGGGGTAGAAAAGCCAATTTTTGATTTACAGTGGGGAAATTTTCGTTTTTATCGTGACCTGGAAGTAAAGAAAGGGATTGATTTAGCTGGGGGAAGCCATTTAGTTTTTGAGGCTGAAGTTGAAAATTTGTCGGCCGAGGATAAACAAACGGCCTTGGAATCAGTGAAAACTAACATTGAAAGACGGGTCAATTTATTTGGCGTTAGTGAACCAATGATCCAGACGGCTCGATTTCAAGATGATTATCGTCTCATTGTCGAATTGCCGGGGATAAGTAACATTAATCAGGCAATTGACTTAATTGGTCAAACTGCCCAATTAGATTTTCGAACCTTGTCGGAAGAAGCAACCGCATCGGCCACTTTGGATGATTTTTTACCGACGGGCTTAACTGGCAAGGATTTGGCTCGAGCTTCGGTTCAATTTGATCCCAACAGTGGTCAACCGGTGGTGGCTTTGAAATTCAACGACAGTGGTCGAGAAAAATTTGCCCAGATTACTGAAGAAAATGTTGACAAACCAGTAGCCATTTTCTTAGATGTTTTTCCCATTACGGCTCCGATTGTCAGAGAGCCGATTGAAAACGGGGAAGCCGTTATCAGTGGCAATTTTGCCTTAGATGAAGCCAAGCAATTAACAATTCAACTTAATGCAGGTGCTTTACCCGTGCCAATTAAATTAGTGGAACAAAAAAATGTTGGAGCGACATTAGGCGAAGAGTCGGTCCAAAAAAGTATTCAGGGCGGCCTAATCGGTTTGGGAATGGTGATTTTATTTATGGCTCTTTATTACGGTTACTTGGGAGTGTTGGCTAACTTGGGTTTGATTATTTACGGCTTGATTACTCTGGCTCTTTACAAAGTCATCCCCGTTACTTTAACTTTGCCGGGAATCGCCGGTTTTGTTCTTTCAATTGGAATGGCGGTTGATGCCAATATTCTTGTTTTTGAGCGGATGAAGGAAGAGGTTCGAGCGGGTAAACCAGCGTCTTTGGCGATGGAACTTGGTTTCGGTCGAGCTTGGGACTCAATTAGAGATGCTAACGTCTGCACTCTGATTACTTGCTTTATTCTTTTTAACCCGTTCAATTGGTCTTTTTTAAATACTTCGGGAATGGTTAGAGGATTTGCTTTAACTTTAGGTTTGGGAGTAATTTTGAGTCTTTTTACAGGAGTTGTTGTTACTCGGACTTTATTGCGTCAACTAGCTTTTTTTAAAAGGGAGAAAGTTAAAAAATGAACTTCATGCGTTTCAAATTTGTCTATTTTGCTATCTCGGCTCTTTTTATTTTACCGGGGATTTATTTTTTGCTGACGGCGGGTCTAAAGCTTTCAATTGATTTTTCCGGTGGAACTTTGTTGGAGGTAAAGTTTATTGAACCGGTCAGCGAGCTTGATAACGAGAAAATTTTAACGACGACAGAAGGAGAGGTTGAGATTTTCTCGATTCAACAAACCTCAAATGATACTTTTTTACTGAGATTGCCACCGCTCGAACGGGAACAAGTTGAGACAATCAAGACGGGGTTTGCCGTCTTGAGTCAGGATTTGGAGGAAGTTCGCCTAGAAACAATTGGTCCAACTTTAGGGAGGGAATTATTGATAAAAACTTTAGTTGGGGTCGGATTGGCCGCGACATTTATTTTGGCTTTTATTGCTTGGCGTTTTAAGCAAGCGAAATTCGGAATTTGTGCCATTTTAGCGATGTTTCATGACACTTTGATTTTGATTGGCAGTTTTGCTATCCTGGGTCATTTTTACGGAGTAGAAATAGACGCTCTTTTTGTGACGGCGGTTTTGACAATTCTCTCTTTCTCGGTTCACGACACGGTCGTCGTTTATGATCGGATTAGAGAGTCGCAGAAACTCTACCCCAAAATGGAGTTGGAAATTTTGGTTAACAAAGCGGTCACCGAAACCTTGGTTCGTTCTTTAAATAATTCCTTAACGATTATCTTTATGCTTGTGGCTCTATTGTTGTTGGGCGGGGAAACAATCCGTTGGTTTGTGGTTGCCTTATTGATTGGGACGGTTGCGGGGACTTACAGTAGTACTTTTACGGCCGCTCCACTTTTGATTGTTTGGGACAGATTGACAAGGAAATTGAAGCGCTAATTGATTGAATCAGCTAATGCTTGTTTAATCTCTCGGGCTCGTTTAAGTAAGTATGTTCGTTGGTTTTTCTTTTGATCTTCTTCTATTTCTTCAAAAAGTTTATTTAAAACTTGGCCTATCAAAGGTCCTGGTTTAAGATTGAGAGCCTTCATGATGTCATCACCATTTACTTTGAGGTCTTTGACAGAAAAGGGTTGTTTTTGCACCTCGATTAACTTTTTCTTGAATCGTTCTAGCCGCCAAGAAGTTTCTTTGGCTCCTCCGCCTAACCGGTCGGCGATTCGAACACAAAGAATGTCTTTCAAGTTTTCCTGGCCGACGTTGCGAATAAATCGCCTGATCGCTTTGTCTGTTTGTCTTTCGTCAACGCTAAATTGGTGCCAGCGAACCAGCTTGATTAACCTCTCTTGTCCCTTTTTTGGTAATTTGAATCTTTTTCCAACGTTTCGGGCAACTACTGCTCCAACCATTTCGTGATTATAGAAAGTTATCGTTCCGGAAGGATCTTTACTGGCCACTTCTGGTTTGCCGACGTCGTGGATAAGAGCGGCTAGCTTAACGATTGGATCTTTACTTTTACAGTGTTTGAGGGAATAAGTGGCGTGAGTACCGACGTCATAAATATGATGTCGGTTTGGACTTTTCTGCTCGATTCCGAAACCTTTTTCAACTTCCGGTAGGATTATTTTAGCGATTCCTGCTTGACGAAGAAGAGAATAGCCTTGATCGGCATGAGGAAAGGCAAGCATTTTTAAGAACTCGTCTCTGATTCTTTCCCAACTAATCTTTTTGATCGAGGAGGCATTTTTTTTGATTGCCAGGAGAGTTTTTGCTTCGATTTCAAATTCCAGTTGAGTGGCCAAACGAACAGCTCGGATTAACCTGAGAGCGTCCTCTTCGAATCTTTTCTGAGGATTGCCCACGGCTCGAAGTAATTTAGCCTTTAAGTCTTTTTGCCCTTCGAGGGGATCAAAGATTTCCATTGGCCAAATTTTAGTTTTGAGTGGTTTGGAAGGAATCTTTGGTTTCAGGGCGATTGCATTGACGGTGAAATCCCTTCGGAGTAAATCTTGTTTTAGGGTTTTGCCCCATTTAACTTTATCAGGATGGCGTTGATTAGAATAACTACTTTCGGTTCTAAAAGTGGTTATTTCATAAACCAAAGGTCGTCCCAGAAATCCCTTTCGATTGTTGGGGTCAGGAACGCCAACCGTGCCAAATTTGTTGTCGTAAAAACTGTCTTTAAAAAGAGCATTAATGATTTTTGGTTTTGCTGACGTGGTAAAATCCCAATCAAGCCCTTTCTTTTTAAGAAGTAAATCTCGGACAATTCCGCCCACAATGTAAATTTCGTGATTGTTTTTGGTAACGGTGGTTAAAATTTTTCTAACTGGTAAAGGAATTTCGACTTCAACCATTTATAATATAAACAATAAACATTCTTGGAAATGATTATACTACAAGTTTTTGGATAAAGCTTTTGAAAAAATGAAAAAATGGAGAATTCTAAATAAAGTTAAAGGTCAGTTTAGCTTAGAAAAAGTTTTGGTGCTTTTGTTATCCAATCGAGGATTGAAGACTCAAAAAGCCAGAGAAGAGTTTCTGGACGTCAAAGATTTGAGTAAATTTAGTGAGCGAGATTTGGGCTTGAAGAAGGAAGAATTAAAAAAAGCCGTTTCGAGGGTAAAGAAAGCCATTAAAAAGAAAGAAAAAGTTGTTATCTACGGAGATTACGATGCCGATGGGATTTGTGCTACCGCCATTTTGTGGGAAGCTTTAAATGGTCTTGGAGTTCAAGTAATGCCTTTTATTCCGGAAAGGAAAGAAGGTTATGGTTTAAAGATAGACCGACTTAAGATCTTGAAAAAAGAAGGAGTTGCCTTGGTGATTACTGTTGATAACGGCATTGTTCATTATTCTCAGGCCAAAAAAGCCCGAGAATTAGGATTGGACTTAATCATTACTGATCATCACCTTTTGGGTAAAAAAAAGCCGAAAGCTTTAAGCATTATTCATACCACCAAGCTCGCTGGTTGTGGCGTGGCTTGGTTTCTGGCTCGTCATTTAGAAAAGACTATCGCCGGTAAAACCAATTTTAAAAAAGATTTAGACTTAGTTACCATTGGTTCGATTGCTGATGTCGTTCCTTTGTTGGGAGCCAATCGGGCTTTAGTAAAAGCGGGCTTGGAAACTTTTTCGAAGACTTCCCGACTGGGAATTAAAGAACTTTTTTCTCTCAGTGGTCTTTCGTTGGATAATCTCGCCACTTGGCAAATTGCTTTTATTGTTGCTCCTCGACTTAATGCGAGTGGTCGTTTGGAAGATCCAATGGATTCGTTGAGATTACTTTGCACTCGAGATCAAGCAAGAGCAGCTAGATTAGCTTTTCAAATTAACACCATGAATCAAGAAAGACAAAAGATTTTGGGACAAATGACATTGAAAGCTCGCAGTCTTTGGTTGGCCAGTGGAGGAACAGACGAGCTTATTTTTATTGCCAGCGAAGAATTTCATGAAGGCATAATTGGCTTGACGGCCGGTAAATTAATGGAAGAGTTTTCGCGTCCAGCGATTGTAATTTCTAAAGGCGAGTCTATTTCTAAGGCTTCAGCTCGTTCGGTTGAAGGTTTTAATATTGTTGAGGCGATCAGGAAACATGCTTCTCTGTTGGAGGGTTACGGTGGACATCCAAAAGCGGCTGGATTTTCGATTGAAACAGCAAAAATAGATCTTTTTAAAAAGAAAATTGTTGAGCTGGCTCGACAGAGACTTGAAGGAAAAAAATTAAAACCGGTTTTAAAAATTGATTTCTCGCTTTTTTTGAAAGATGTTAATTTTTATTTTTATCGTGGGTTGGTGAAGTTATCCCCTTTTGGTGAAGGGAACCCGGAACCGGTTTTTGCCAGTTTTGGCCTGAGTGTTGTTGGAGCGAATTTGGTTGGCAAAAATAAAAAACACCTCCAATTAACGTCAGCCAAGAAGATGGCGAACCAGTTAAAGCGATTGGTTTTAACTGCGGTTCCTTCTATCCCCAATTGGCACCGGGAGTAAAGATTGATTTGGCTTTTGGGATTCTGCTCAATTCTTATCAAGGAAGAGAATCGTTGCAATTGAAAGTGAAAGATTTGAGATTAAGTGAGGAGAAAAACAAATGAGCGAAGCGAAGTTTAATCAATTAGTTTTAAAAGTAAAACGAATCGATAATCAAGTTGATTTAGCGAAACTTAAGGAAGCTTTTTTGTTTGCCCAAAAGGCCCACTTGGGTCAAAAGAGACTCTCCGGAGCTGATTTTATCGACCACGGTTTGAACACGGCTTTAATTTTAAGTGATTGGCTAATTGATGAGGATTTGTTGATTGCCGGCCTTCTCCATGATGCGGTTGAAGATGGTCAAGTAACCAGTCAACAATTGGAAAAAAAGTTTGGCAAAACAGTAACTCGGTTGGTTATGGGGGTGACCAAGGTGAGAGGTCTGAAATTTCGAGGGAGTAATCAAGAAGTTTTTGTGGAAAATTTGAGAAAATTGATTATCACAATGGCCAAAGATTTAAGAGTGGTTTTGGTTAGACTGGCCGACCGTTGGGACAACTTGCAAACGCTCTACGTTCATTCGCCAGAGAAACAGGCTAGAAAGGCAAAGGAAACCTTAGAGGTTTATGCTCCCTTGGCCGATCGTTTGGGAATGACAGAAATCAAGAGTTTCTTGGAGGATTTGAGTTTTATTTATTTGCAACCGGAAGAGTATCAGAAGACGGTTGATTTGGCGATTAAGTTTTTAAAGAAGGCGGAAGTTGATTTAAAACAAACCAAAAGACAACTTCTCTCTGCTTTGGCAAAGAAGTCTGTTTCGGCTCAAATCAGCGCTCGAACCAAAGGGGTTTATTCGCTTTTTAACAAACTTTCTCGGGAAGAAGTAAATTGGGATTTGGAAAAAGTTCATGATTTAGTGGCCTTGAGAGTGATTGTTGAAAACATTGAAGATTGCTATGCCACCTTGGGAATTGTCCATCAGCTTTTTAAACCTGTGCCTTCGTTGGGAGTGAGTGATTTTGTGGCTCAACCTAAACCTAATGGTTACCAATCGATTCATGCCAAGGTCTTTGCCTTAAAAAGAGTGATAGAGGTTCAAATCAGAACTGAAGAAATGCA
>CAYPPS010000011.1:0-16742 GCA_964412685.1 uncultured Gammaproteobacteria bacterium
ACTAACAATTCACCTTTTATTAAAAGTCGCCCGAAGACTTAATTTCGGCCTTTTGGTAATTTTTTTCGGATTGATGACGATTATTTCGGCATTCCTGTAATCGTCTTCCGCCAAACGAGAGCTGAAACATTAAAACCGTTAATCAAATTAATTGCCTTTTTCAGTTCGTGTTGGCAAAGATATTTTTCGTGGTCACATTCTTCTCCGGTATAGTATTTCTCCAAGACTGGCAAGGCTTTTTTGTCTTGCAGTTGACCTAGAGCCCAGACAGCTCCATTTCTCTCTTTTAAGGTTTTTTGCTCATCTTTAATTAAATCGATTAGAGCTTCAACACAGTCATTGTTCTTATAAGCTTCTTGGGCTAATTGGCACTTTTCTTTAATAGAAAAGCCTATTTGAATACTGACAGCCAAGAAGGAAAGAAAAATCATCCCCACACCAATGAGGGCAACAAAAAAAATAATTCGTCTTAAGGGAGTGTTTTTAAGATTCATCCTTTGTTTGTTCTCTATTATAACTCACAATTAAAATGAGTTGACGAAAATGAAGAAGTGAAGTTAGAACTCACCTTTACTCCAATGAGTAATGACTCTTTCTCTTCTTTCTTTAACGGAAAGATCGTTATCAATCCCCTTGCCCATAATGCAGCCCTCTTTGCAAAAAAGAATATCCAGGACTTTTAGTCTTGATTTTTCAAAGCTTGTCAAAACTTTTTGGCACAATTCTGGCCCGGAGACAACATCGTATTCTTCATCGGTCAATAATCGATTAATCCCACAAGATTGAGCCAACCCACCGGAAATGGGATAAAGTCGAGTCGCTGAAGAGCTTAAATCAAAGCCGAGGGTAGCTTGAGGATCCCCTTTAACGTTTCTTTCCTGAAAAATCTTTTTAATCTCTTTGTAAGTCAAAACCAAAATTTCCCGTTCGGGATAGTCTTCGTTAGCTTCCAGTCTTTTAACCGGACAAGGGCCAATAAAAACCAATTTTGCCTCGGGGAATTTCTTTTTAACAATTCTGGCAGTTTGAATCATTGGTGATTCAACCGAAGCTAAATATTTCGCCAAGTGAGGATACTTGCTTCTAACCACCCTAACCAAACTAGGACAAGGGGCGGTGATGAATTTCTTTTTGGGATTGGCCTTAACCAGTTTTAAAAGCTGACGATTAGTTTCCGCTGCTCCAAGAGCCACTTCAACCACTTTGTCAAAGCCTAGCTCCTTTAATTGACTAATTATGGTTGGGTATTCAAATTCAACCGGGAAAGAGGGAGCCAGCATCGCCACCAACATTTGCTCTTCTTTCAGCAAACAAGAAAGCTCATTGGCCGGATCCATTGGTAGCACTTTCAGAAGCTTCCAATTGGTCGGCTTCAATCGGATAAACCCTAACAATATTATTGCCGTTCATTTCCACTTTCACTTGAGACAAATCGGCTTTTTGGAAAAAAACAAAATCACGATTGTCATCACCTTTTTTTTCCACTTTAATCACCGTCAGGCCATTATCTTTTCCCAAATAATCAACCGCTGATTGAACCATCTGGCGCTGTTCCGGATTCAATTCCCAACTGCGAACACAAGCTCCTATTTCTTCGTCGTAAGAGTAACCGGCTGGCCCCAGGCAACCGTGTTCATCTCGGTTGCCGCCAATCAACTCGTTATCTTGTTCTTCTGTGGTTTTTTCCTCAACTAAAGACAACTCTTCCTCATTTTGAATTTCTGACTGATTTCCTCTTTTGGAGAGAAAAAACAAACCAACAACCGCAATCAGTATTCCCAAACCTAAAACCAGAAGGAGATTCTTCTTTTTCATCATTAGAAATATTATGACTGGTTAATTTTAAAAAGACAATCGGGATTATTCCGGGCAAACACAAAAGCAGGGACCGTTTAAGCAACGAATTGTTCCTCCGGCCTTGGTGCAAGCATCACCTTGAAGCGATTCTTCGCAAACAGGCGTTGGCGTCGGTGTCGGCGACGGAGTCAAGGTTGGGGTTGGTTTACAAGCTAATTGACACAACCTCAAACCTTCGTTGTTGGGTTGGTACGGAGCATCCGGATCGGTCGTTAATTGGCAGCCAACCGCCAGATCGCAAACGTAACCGGTGTATTTTGGCGTCGGAGTCGGTGTCGCCGGTTGTGGCGGACAACTAAAGGTCGTCGTCCCAGAGAAAGAAGAGAAGTTTCTCTCCGCACAAGGTTGACAGTAAGCATAAGCGTAGCGGGCATAATAAAAAGTGTTGTTGTTGACTGTCGTCGCTATTTGAGGAGAATCAGACCGATTCATTTTTTCATCATAGACATCATTTCTCCCCGGCTCAGTTCCCACTTCCACCCAATATTGATTCGCGTCATTAACCGAATTAAAAACAACCAAAATATTCCACTGATTACCGCCCGATTTGCTCTGACAACGCACCTCAGGAGAAGGCGGTTGAGGAATAGAAACATTGGTATTAATAGTTAAGACTTCATCTTTTGCCGGCGCGGCCGCCTTAAGATAATTGGAATGAGCCACATCTTTTTCCGATCCTCCATCTTCTTTGATCTTAAGAACCGCTTGAATGTCGTAGGTAACCCCTTTCTCGGCTTCTTGCCAATCCCAACTGGCCCCGTCGGTTGGATTGATTTCGTTGACGGCAATCGCAAATTGACCTTCACCCGTTTTTCTCTGAAAAACAACCAATTTAGCGTGGTCAGGAACGGAACCATTAAGATTAATTGTCCCACTAATGCCGCTCTTTTCTGGAGCTGGTTTTTCTTGCGAATTAATCCTCAAAACTTCACCCTTGGCCGGAGCGGTGACGGTAATTTCCCTTGATCGACCAATTATTTTACCGCCTGACTTCAAATAGGCTTGAATTTTGTAGGTTTTACCCTGTTGAGCCGAGGTCCATTTCCAACTGGCTCCGTCAACCGGCTTGATTCCGGCCGCAATCACCTTATCAGTTGAACCGTCTCCGCTTCTCTCTTCAATCACCACTTCGCTCTGAGGAGGGATATGGCCATTAAGGTCTAAACTGCCAGCAATTGTGGCTGTCTCCTTGCTGGGAGAAGAGGATTGAACACTGAGATGCAATTCTTCATTATTGGCCGGAGCGGTTACTCGCAAAACTTCTGAACTGGCAACATTCTTCCCGTCTTTTTGAAGATAAGCTTGGAGATCATAATTGCTATCTTTTTGGGCGTCACTCCATTTCCAAGCCACTCCATCTTTGGATTCGATTCCGGAAACAACAACCGTAAAATCAGTTTGACCTTCTTCTCGTTCACCGATAGCTACCGTCATCCCCGTTTCAACCTTCCCATTCAAACCAACGGTACCGGAAACAATCGCTTTAACGAACGTTTCTTGTTTCCCTTGATCGGTGAAAGATTTACTTTTGAAGAAAAAAACTGCGCCTAAGATTAAAATGCCTAGAACAATCCCAATAATCTTTAAATCTTTCATCTCTTTGTTTTCAAATTAAGACTAAAACTTCCAATAAAATTTGTCAATAGTAAAAGCAAAAAGTCAAAAAGTTAGAGTCACCTCTTGATGTTCACAAGCGTGGCAATTGCTGTCAGAGAAAAAATTCAGGTTTATCTTGCCAAGCTGAACATTAACTCCTTGAGTAAGAATTGTCTTTACTTTGTCATCGGGGTTAAAATAATTGCCTACTTCAAAATCTTTTCGGGTCCAAGAAGAATCCTTTATCTCTGGATTATCGGCTAAATTTTCTTGGTAAAAAGCGGTTGTTTTAAACTCCCCGTCCCTGAAGGCGATCGCGATCGGATGGGTTCCAAAATAATCAGCCCCAGTTTCTCCCCAAGAACTAACAATCATTAATGATTTTCCCTTGTCTTCTTCTTTTTGAAGCAGCCAAATTTTTTCAAGCCTTAAGGGGGCAGGGTAATCAACCTCATCGGGAACCACGGGAGAATAACGGTAGGCCAATTCAAAAGCACCAACTGATTGAGCTCGATAAACAGCCAGATAAGATTCCGGAGTCGTGCTTCTGTCTTTAGCCATAAAACCAATAATCAAAGCTTCTCCTTCTCCCGAATCGGAAGACAAATCAATGCTTTGAGTGGAAACTATTTTATATTGATCCAGGGTTTCTTTAGAAAAAGCGACCGTGTACTCATCAGTTGGTTTTGTTTGATCACCGGAGAAGTAAGTGGAAACTCCTGCTCCGCCAAGTAAAACCCCTATTAATAAACCAATTAAAACTTTTGTCATCCTTTTGTCCCCATCATAACAACCTTTTTTAAGAATTGCACCCAGCAATACCATCAAATCCCAATTTCTATTTCATCTTAGAAAGGCTCCGTTGTTGATGTCGATACAAATCCCATTAATGTAGCTCGGGTTTTCTGTGGCGAGCCAATAAATCGCGTCCGTCACTTCTTCAGGCTTGGCAAATCGACCAGTAAAAGTAGCCCTCTTTAATTCTTTTTTTCTTGCCTCGGGAATAATCTTAAGCATACCTGTTTCCACCGGACCAGAAGCAACCGCATTGACAACTATGCCCTTGTTGCCCAAAAGTTTGGCAAAACTCTTGGTCATATTAATCATCCCTGCTTTAGTCACGCCATACCAGATATCCGGGTGGCCAATATGGCCAGCAACTGAAGCTACATTGACAATTCTCCCCTCTTTCTTTTCAATCATTCCTTTAGAAAACTCTCTAATTAAAGCCACAGGAGATTTAATGTTGATCGCCAAAATTTCTTCCATCTTCTTCTCGGGATAGTTATCAAAAGGCAGGGCGTGCATAATACCCGCATTGTTTATTAAAATATCAATCCTGCCCACTTTTTTAGCTAATTGATCAATCTTCTCGTAATTAACGAGATTGAACTCAATCGTTTCAAGATGATTGTCTTTAAGTTTGAAAGAGGAAAAGTCTCTGGCAACAACAACCACTTCAAAACCATTCCCAAGAAACTTTTTCGTTGCCGCCAAGCCAACCCCTTTATTTCCACCGGTAACAAGAACCTTCTTTTTCATTTTTCTCATTGTAACACCCGCACCGCTTCGGACAAAAAATCCTTATATTTTAAAGCCCAGCGATCTTGATAAGTAACAAAATCAGCGTAACCTTTTTTGAGCATTACCCAATTAATCATTCTCTTATTGTTCTCGCAGCCCAACTGAGTCGAACAGTCTTCCCAAACATAGGCTAAAATCCGGCTCACTTCAACGGTCAAGCAGAAAACTCGCTAAAATTTTTCATGTCCTTCGAAATATACAATTTAACTTGGATTGATCGAGCACATGCATTTAAGGTAGCGTTAGAGGATTGGTGTAAATATTTAAACCAATTTTCTTCACTCCTGTTATGTACCTCGTGCACTCTTTTAATATATTCTTGATATTTACCCATTATTTTCGAATTGATCCTTTCCAATCTCTCTTCGACCTCAACGGTTAATTCTCCCCCTACTTCCTCAGCTGCTTGCAACATCTCATCATGAGATCTTGTTCCAGTTTCCAATATCATTCTTATCAGATTGTTCTTTCTGTTGGTAAAAATGATTCTCTTTTTCTGCGAAACAGAATCCTCTTTGTTCCAAAAAGAAACATAATCATCAAACGCCCGTCTGTCCAACAAAGGAGTCCCGGCAGTTGCCAATGCAAGAATCTGAAAGTCTGGTAGTAAAACCACAATTCCCGGTACCAACTGATCTCCTTTACCATCATCCATGAGCATCCAATAATCCTCCGGTGATGGCAAGACTTTTTTGGGGTGAGTATGGATTGTTATCATCGAAAAGTTCCCTTCCTCTTGCGAGTCTAATATATTTAATTCGACCGAGCGGCGATTTCCAACTTCTATTTCTGAGCACCAAAATCCTCGATTTTCTTTAGTGGTATCAAAATAGACAACACAACCTCTTTCTGCCAATCCTTTTTGAGCAAGTAAAGCCTCCCAGGCCAATGAGGGTCGACCAAATGTCTCTTCGTATCCAGTCGCAATCTTACCAACCTCTTCTCTTTCCTCCTCATCAAGAACATTAACTTCCACTTCAGTCTGGTATAGCGCTCGAAATGCTGGCGTAAAAAAACCTAAATCCAGAGTTGGGGCAAAATCGCCGATTGACACATCAGTATATCCGGGAACTTGAAGTAGATATTTATTCAACGTCTCGTTGTTTATTCTTGGAGCCAGATGTTCTTCTCTCTCAACAGATGTTGGCAGACAAAGCTCCGTCATTTAAAGATCTTGAGGACAAAAAATAACAGGGCTGTTGATAAACACAAAACGTGACTCATAGTAAAATTATACAACCACGGGGCAAGGTGGGTAAAAAAGACCAAGCTCATGCAGTTACGGTTATTTGTTGATTACTGTCTTTCATTTTACGTTTCATTCACTTTGCAAGTCCCTTCCGCGTCAGTCTCGCAAAGACCATTTTTACACTGAGGACAGGGTTCTCTAAAAGGATTTTGGGTTCCCATTGCTTTTTTAAAACAAGTATCGAGATGATTTTCCATTAAGGTTTGATGGGCAGATCTTAAAAGTCCAATCACGGCCAGGTTTTACTGCATGATATCAACACAATATTTATCTTCTTCTATCATCTTGATAATTTTACCCACATGGCTTTGGGCTTTAAAGGCTTGTCAAGTCTCCAACATAACTTGCGCCGATCAAGGCGTAGAAGCAACTACCGTTACGGTCGAACTGTACTGACTGTAGGAATTGGTGCTGGTGGGCATCGTTATTCTTAAATACACGTCTCTGGTTTGACCAACACCAACGTTGGTGTCTAAAGCATATAAGGTGTCAAACACTTCAAAAGTTGTCCAGGCAGAACCGTCTTCAGAGGATTCCCATTTAACTTGAGTGGCTCCGTTCGAAGTGCCAAGAGTCCAAGTGTTGCCCCCTTCTGTAAAAGCCGTACTTCTAACATCTAAATCGGCTGGTCCGGAATCCACACTGACTGTCTCAACATCATCAATACCGCTAATGGTCGTGTCCTCAATTGCTTCGAGAGCTAAAGTTGGAAAAGAAACAGACCCGTCGGTAATCAGACTGATAGAAAAAGCCGGGCCAGTCACATCAAGCTGAGCGTTATCAACCCAAATATGGGTTTCCGCTGAACCGTTGTTGCCATTTCTTACATCCATCATAAAACGAATCTCGTATGTGCCGGTTTCATCAAAATAGGAAGAAACATTGGTTGGGCCTACCGATGTCCAACCACTACCCTGATAAACCGTGGTTTCACTATATATTGTTGTCGGTGTCGTCCAATCTCCCATGCTCGGTTTTTTGATTTGAACCTCTAAATTTTGCCGGGCAGAAGCTATTGCCACCCAGGTTTTCTGCCAATACAAACTAAGATTAACGGTATCTGATGAATTTATAGAAGTGGAGATAGTTTGAGTCCCTGTGCCTATCGCTGATTTGTTCCTTCCTACCCCTGAAGTTGTCTCTATCGATCCGGCCGTATCTTGATAAGTTGTCCCGTTATAGACAGCGGTTGAAAGTGTCCAATCGGTCTCTCCCCCGGTAAAACTAGGATTGCTTAGATATTCTGCCGCTCTTACCTGTCGAATTTCCGGTGGAAAATTCCAAACCTGCGGCCAACCGGACAAAAACCAAGCGATTATAATAACAAAAACCAGTAGTTTCCTTGAGGTTTTCGTTTTCATGTCCTCGATTATAAACTTCTCTAAACTAAAAGTCCGAAGAAGTTTGTTTTTTGACCTTCGGCTTGCAAAATAACCGAAAAAGTAAAAATAGATAAAATAGAAGTGTTAAAAAGTTGCCCGAGCTTGTTGGGCGATTAGTTCTTTTTCCTACCGAAAAGAGCGACTCTTGTCATTTAAGACTTTGTCTTTGATTTCCGACTCTTTTTCTCTGGTTTAGTTTCTGGACTTTTTGTCTTTTTACTCTTATTCTTTTCTGGTTTAGTTTCTACCGAGCTTGCTTTCTTCTCTCCTACGGCTGATAACAAACGAATAATCGTGTCAAGCTTAGTATTTAAGACTCCAATTTTTTCTGCCAGTTGAGCTGTGCCACGATCACCGGCGTCATTTCTTGAAGGCCTTCGGGAATCTCGATTGTCAAAACTGCGATCACGAGAACCTCTCCAGCTTGACCGATTGTTGTCTCGACCACCTTTTGTCTCAAAACAATCACTGCAATAAATCGGCTTATCCCCGCTTGGTCTAAAGGGTACTTGGCAATCTTTACCACATTCATCGCACACGGCATCGTGCAACGAAGGTCTCTCCGAATCTCGGCCTCCTCCAAAACTCCTTCGAGGAGAATCATTTCGGTCTCTCGACCTGTTACTACCTGGATTAAAGTTTCTCATAAATATTTCGACTAAATCTTAATACAACAATCCGCAGTATAGGCGTTATTGGTATAAATAGCAAGTTGGGCTCTGAAAAGATGCAAATAATTTACCCAAGCCTGAGAATACTTATGACTATTTACTAAAGCAAATTGATCTAATCGAAAGAAATTCACACCCCCTTTACGATAGTGAGTCAAAACAATAACCGTTGATGGATTTTATTGTTTGTTATTTCCATTAAGAAATTATATCAAATTCATTTGTTTGATCTCTGGGTTAGGCTAAAATAAATCTGGCTCTCCTTAAAGGACTTATTCTGCAATCATAAATTGGAGTTTGATATTGCGTTTGGAAACATAAACATTGTTATCGGAAGCCTTCGAAGTATAAATTTTGTATGCTAGAATTAGCCCATGACAAACCCTAAAAAACTCATTTCTCAATTACAAAAAGAATTTAACCAAAATCCTCTAGTAGAGGCGTTTGTTTTGGTTGGTTCCCAAGCAAGAGAAGATATTTATAAAGCTACCAAATACTCTGATATGGAAGCATATATCATAACAAAGAATGAAAACGCTGACACCTTAGAAAAACAACTGCCAGATATTTTGCAAGAGACGGGAACAGTCCTTTTTTCTTTTAAGCACGCTATTGGTTTTGTAGCAGTTTATGAAGACCTGTTCAGATTAGAACTTCCCGTTATTAAGGAGTCAGGAATGGAAGAGCTTTTCAACAGACCGAAGGCTCAAGTGGTAAGGGTGCTGATTGATAAAACAGAAGGTAAACTTGAAAAAATACTTGACAGCAGACCTGATGAGATTGATTATGCAAAAGAATTTGATGACAAGGTTACCAATTTTTGGTTTTGGCAAATTATAGCTGTTCAATACTTCAAAAAAGGAGAGTTTTACAACACCAGAGCAGTAATGGGTATTCACGCATCAACTCTAATATGGATGTTTGGGCTAATTAACAACCCCAAAATATTATTACTTGAAACAAATAAAAGAATTGAGCAATTTTTATCCCCTGAACAACTTGTTAACATAAAAGAAATTACTCCTGCATACGAAAAGGGTGCAATTTATAAATCACTTACAAAAGTTACAGAAATATTCACTCGTGTAATCTCAGAAGTTCAAAAGAAATACGAATATGATTTCGACGAAAGCTTAGAACAAAAAGTTAAACCTAAACTTCAAGAGCTACTTAAGCAAAAATAAAAACGATATCAAACTTTGGTGATTGTTGAACAGGCGAGGGAAAGGTTAAAAAGGATTTATCAAAATCATCAATCGGCAAACAAATTGCAAAAGAAGCTGGCTTATTTAAATTTCCCCAAGGCCCAATTGAGAATTTTGATTTGTTTTTCGATAATTTCTTTTTGCCAGTCTAATTCCTCCTGAAGTTTCTCAGCCTGGGGAGAGTCTTCTTCCCAACCTTCATCTTCCAGATGCTCTTCAAGCTCTTCTTCCAACTCTTCAACCTCAGCCTCCAATTCTTCGATCCTAGTATTAATGTCTTGTTCAGTTCTCATCGTTATTGGGGCGCCAGAATCCTGGTCCTTTTAATTTGAGAAACTATTAACTTGGAGCCATCTTTTTGACCGGCAACCTCAATACCGGTACCCACTTCAAAATACATAGGATCACAAGAAGTTTCACCTTGTCCAAAATCGCAACGGCTTTCATCAGTAAAAACTAGCTCTACAGTTGCCGCAGGTGATCCAGTTTCTGCATCATCAAAAATTAATTTCCAAGGGTTTCCATCACCTATTAAAACACCACTAACCATATCCTCTCCTGCTTGGTCTGATGAAGAAGGCAAATCTTGCTCCACGTTGCCAGCATCTTGAGGAGATTTTTGGCTACCGGTTGTCACCCCGGAAGGAACTGGCAAAGACGAAGGTGTCTTTTTATTTTTCGGTTTTAGAAACAAAAAAAAGAAAACGTTAACAATTACTATTAGAGTAATACCGATACCAACGAGAACTTTTTTATTTTTCATTCCTTGTACTTGATACTATGTTTAATAATTAATTAGGACAAGTCCCTTTTTTATAACCCAAATTGTAGATTTTTGTGCCGCGAAGTGTTTTTGAACCGCTTTGATCAAAAGAGGCACAAAAAACACAAGCATCATCATAATCTTCCCAATAATCACTCATTTTCCCATTATCATATCTCAAACGAGTCTTGCCACAAACGGCTTGCTTGTCATTCCAATAATCACATCTTCCTTCAGGTATTTCTCCTCTAGATTGTTCAAATTCTTCAAAAGTTAAATACATACCTTGTGAACACTTATATATTCCACCCTCAGGTGTTGGTTCAGGCTTTCTCAGCTTGATTGTCGTCAAGAAACAATCCGCAATCTGTTCGTTGGCTTGTTTAACATCAGGAGTAATGTAGTAGGCGAGTGAAATCAGATAATAATTATTTCCTTCTTTGAAATAATAAAGGACATTCCGGTGCTTGCCGCCGGGCATGTCCGCCTCATCAAGATATTTTTCTGCCTGCCTTCCTAAAATTTCCCCCTGGCTGGTTGTTTGTGTTCCGGTATTATTTTCAAACCAACGGCCGTAGTTCTCATCGGTTTTCAAATCCGTCTTGGAAGCAATGACATCAAAAAATGAATGTTTCGCCGACTGATCTAAAAGACTTGCCGAGTCAGTGGTGGAAACCAAGGCAAGCCTGGTCTGATCGATCAGGTCATAAGTATAACCCTCTTGAGTATCCCAACCGGGAGGATATTGAGCTTCAAATTCAAAATTGTCACTATAGTAATTGTGCCAAGAATCAAAATCACACTCTTGAGCAGGAGAAGAGACCGGCGCTTGTCCTGATCCCCGACTCATGCCCGCCTCAGGCGCTAAAAGAACCGTCGTATAATAATCCTGCTCGTATTTAGTAATGCTTTTGGTCATCTCTGTCTCCCCATCCGGATTTTTATAACTTAACTGGATCGAGCCTCTTTCTCCCGGAACAGTTGGAAAAGAAAACATCCCGTTGGTGACCGAGTATTCGGTTTCGGTGGGATTTTGAGGCGTTTTTACTAAAAGCGTTCCTTCCTGACGATTAACAATGCTCCCAAAAACTTTAGGAACTGCTCCTCTATTGGGGGGAATCGGCTGACCGGTTTGATAGGGATAATAAAAAATAAGGGTTTGGAAACCACTAGCTTTAATTTCAAATTTAATCGAACCAGTATAGCCCGATAATAATGGCAATTTCCAATCAACATAACCAGGCGCACTGGAAAAATTATCAAGATTTTTTGTTTGGGCCTGGTAAGAAAAAACTTCTTCTCCGTCAGAGTTATAACCTTTAAAATCAACCCCAATATTATTGGTGGGCTTTTCCTCGCCATCGCTTTGCACTTTAACGGCTCTGACGGGTGCCAAAACCTCGCCGGCCGAAGTCACTCCGCTGGTTATCTCGAGAAAGAGATACTTTCCCGGCAAATGACTGGTTTGTAAAACGTACTGTCTCGCTAGCCAGTCGCTTGAAGGCAAGCCCTCGACTGTCGCACAAACACTCCCCGTCACGCTAAGCAACCGATTCTTAAAATCAACATTAATTGCTTGTTGATAAATGGCTTGATTTAATTTAGCAAAAAATTGATCATCCTCAAGATAGGGTTTGTAAAGAGCGCTGCGTGCTAAAGATTGGTAATTAATTCTTGACAAAGGCTCGCCATCAGACAGACGCCCGTCTTTGTTGGCCAAAACAGGTGAGTTGATCAATTCATAAGTCGCCGCCTGATTATCGATATAGGAATAACCGGGAACATAAATTCGTCTTATGAGTTCAATTGTCGCCACTTGATTCATGCCCGTTTCCCAATTTTCCGGCATAAAAGCGATTAAATCATCATGAAAAGCAGAAAGGATTAGGGAAATAATTTTTATTTCTGAAAAGTCCGTGCCCCTTTCATCAATCATCAACACAATCTCATTTAAGCTGGCGTTGTAGAAACTTAAACTTTCTTCACTCCCCTTAACCACCACCTGATGACCTCGAAAAGGTTGTCCATAGATCTTCTTAGCCTCTTGGTAAATTTTTTCCAGATCTTCCCCCATATCCCTTCCTTTTTCATCTTGATAGTAATTTTTAACTTCTTCGGAAACTAAAAACTCAATATCGCCCCCGGGAATCTCCCGATCTTCATAAGGAACATTGCAATAGATTTCCTGTTTAACTAAGCCCTCACAACACTGTTCCTTTTCTCCCCCATAAATATTTACCTTCATCCCTTGCTTCGCACATATCTCGCAATCAGAATTACAACCGTCTCGATTGTCGCTATTCCCATCGTCACACTCCTCTCCTTCCTCCGCAATGCCATTGCCGCAGCCTTCGCTTGTCCGAACACAAGCTCCATTTTGACAACCAAACTCACACTCAAAAGCCTCACTTTCCCAGCCTTCGGGCTGACATGATTTTTCTAAAATCCGACACCACTGATCAGAGCACTCCGGTAATGTTTCGTTGGTTGAAATAGAATAACATTCATCTTCGAGAGTCTCTCCCCAAGCAGTCACAAAACCTTTAACATTAATGTTTTTACCGCCGTCGCTATCAAAACAAGGCACATTGGTCGGTACCGGTGTAAGGGTCGGTGTAAGAGTAGGCGAAACAGGTACGTTTGTCGCTGTCGCTTGGGCTACCGGAGTAATTGTTGCCGTCGGTTGCCCCGGCTCCTCTGTTGGTAGCGCCGTTGTCGCTGTGGGCGGCGGCACGGACGGTAATTGTTCTTGAGGCGCGGGGGTCAAATCCGGTAAAATTGGCCGGCCCCCTTCAGTTAAAACCACCACAATAGTTTGCATTTCGATGGTCTCCCTTGCCGCCGACCTCTCTTCTGGTCCTGTTCCAACCACTTGAAAAATTTGCTGATCGAGTCTTTCTTTCAGCTCGGGTGTTAAGTTAGCTAAATCCTCTTTTTTTATTTCCTTGGGTAATTCAACCGCATAAACACTGTCGGGGAGTAAATAAGCAGAAGAAGAATAATAATTTTTCCAAAAGTAAAAAGAGGCCAAGGAAATGACGGCGATCCCTCCCAACCAAAGCAAAGAGGAAAAAAGCTTTTCTTTTCTCAAATTAGTCAAAAGGGCAGTCAGTTTCACTTTTTAACGGGTAAACCTAAACGACTCGATAATTCGCTCCAAAGTTTCTTCTCCTAAAATCATTGTAGTAGAAAAACAATAAACAACCCAACCTCTAAAAATTAGCAATACTACATTGTTAATAAAACTTTAACTATCTTTTCTATTAAGGAGACCAATAATTACCATCAACAACCCTCCGCTTACCCAGGCTACTAATCCAATCCCCGAAAAAAGAGTTATTCCAACAATAATCCAAATCATACCAAGAATTAAATGAACTTGATAAGGAAATTTCCTTTTTTGCTTTTTCATAATATCTATTATCTGTCCTACTTACTTGCTTTGCAACATATATTCGGTGAGATAAATCCAGTAACCTCGCCAATTTGCTCTTCCTCTGCCTCGCACCCACTTCCTCCCACAATATTTACAGTTCTCCCACCCTGACTAGTACATTCTTCTGGTGTCATTGATTGCTCCACTACCAACCAATCTTCTATGGTTACCTTGAGTCGATTCTTTCCTGCCTCCAAAGTAACTGTAAAACATCCCGGACAACGCGCTGTCAAAACTTCGATTATCGTCGGATTTTCTAGACCTAGTGCTTCCACTCCTATTTTTGCTCCCTTCTTTTGGTTTTCATCCAACTCCCAATCTCTTATGCACGCCTTAATATCTTCATCAAACCTATATCCTGCCGAGCCAAGGCATCCATGTTCATCTCTGTCTCCACCAACAATTATTTTTTCTACTTCTTCTGTTTCAATTTCTACAGCTTCTTGAATGTTTTGATTTTTCTCTGGGGTAGGTTTCAATACCCAGAATATCCCAACTAACAAAAGTGCAGAAAAAGTTAATATAACTACTGTTTTGTTTTTCATTTATTTTATTTTAACTCAAGTTAAGGCTTTTTATAAAGTCCATTCCCTTAAGGAAGGAAATGCAGGGATGTTTCTCCTCGTAGCCTCTTGGGCTAGTGGGGCCTATTCTTCGTACCTCGCCCTAAGAAAGCAGCCTCAAAAAAAGTGACATTCCAAGGTTTGCTCCCCCTATCGGACACGTTCCGCAACAAAAAGATTGAGAAGAGTGGTTGAGGGAATATTTATTGGGAAAGTCATAAATGGATTTCAATTCGCTTGTGCCTACAACTGTAAAATTTATGAAGGGAAAAGGAGCAAAAGAACGGCCCCAGAGGTTGATCACTTGTAAGATACACAAGTAACAACATGGGGCCATGAATTTGAAAAAACACCCTTTTCACTTATTATTGAAATTCTATTACAGGAATAGTCACAAGACCACAGGGTATTTTGAATTTTGGTTTGGCTTGAAAGTGAAACTTAGGCTTAGAGTATGTTAATCCATATGCCGAGCCATTGTATTGATAGGTATTCTCCTGGTATGAAGTAGAACCAAGGAAGCCAAAAGAGTTTCTCTTGAATGGTTATTATCGCGAGTGATGCTTCCACATATCGTGTTACTGTTAATCCCCACGCTAGGTTTAGAAGCAAGTCGGCAATAATGTTTACACAAAGAATCACATAGGCTAATCCAATTACCGTCTTTTTCTCAACCTCTAGGCTTACCTTGATCATTGGGATCTTCTCCTTAGTGTTTCATATTGTTTATGTTGGTTATAAAAGTTTTTATAACTACTACATAATCTCTTTATTCCTTTGTGGTTCACTTCACAAAAGCACATCAACCAAAATTTTAAAGTGCCAGACTTTTTAAATTATTCTTATGCCTTATGGGCTACCTTCAAAAGCCTTCTTTGGTTTACTTAAAAAACCAGGCCCTAAAAAGAATCGGGCAAAAATCCTTTCTAAAACCTGGTTTTCAATTATTAGCAGTTTAGCACAAAAAGTGCTGATTGTCAATGTTATAGGGCTTTATGCTCCCCCTATTGGACACGTTCCGCAACCAAAAGATTGAGCTTGATTACAACCTGGATGACATTAAATTACTCTACGCAAACCTAAAGCTTCAAGAGAGAAATAATTTTAACTTTACTAGCCTCGCCTGATGGGCAAGGTCAGAACCTATTATTTAACAAATACCCCCTGAATTTCTTCCGATATTCTCTCAACAGAGAGACTAGCATCAATAACTATGTCAACTACTCCTGCATTCCGAATCTTTTTTTGATAAAGAATCATTCCCTCAAGCCACTTACTCAAATCATCATACCCTTCATTTTTTACTCTGTTTTTGTTTCTCTTATTTAGCTCATCAAGTTCTATCTCAAGCTGGATAATTTTAAACCCTTTGTCTTTTGCCTTTCGCAAGTCGTCCAGTGAAAAGTAATCGGTGTTGGTAAAAAACAAAATATCTCTCTCGTTAAGCAAGCCTTTGATTATCTTAGGAGCTAAGCTTTTGTGCTTGTGTTCTACATCAGTCGGGTACTTGCCATTATTTAGTCTCGTTAACTCCTCATCCATCTCTGATACTAAAGTGTTTGTGTTTGAACGCAAATATCTGGCAACTGTAGTTTTCCCTGACAATGAAGCACCAATTACTATACCTTTCATCAATATAGTTTACCAAAAGTCTTATTGTTCCGCTTGGTGTCATGGAGGCTTAAAGCTAAAATATCTAGCTCTCCGCATTGGACCAAGTCAGAACCTCGTTTGTGGCTGATTAATGAAATTCTGCTTGCCGAATGGGGGGGATTTTCGAACAGTTTTTTACTAAGAGGTTTTTCGCTTCCCTTTCAGTTTTTCTAACAACGCTATTCCAGGATTCTCAATGTCGTAGTCAACTAAACCATTTTGAAAATGACGCTCTTCTATTAAATCCTCTTCTGTCATATAAAAAAGATGGCGCCTTAGTTTTTTCCAGCTGCCCTTTTTGTTCAAATCAATTCCTAATCCTTTAGCAAGACCCAGAAGAGTGGTTTCTTCTTGCCAATCTTCCTCAGATCCACCAGATGATAAAAAATCAAGTATTTTCTTGACTAACTCTTGATCTATTGAAACATTAACCGTAAAACTTTTCTTCATCACTTTAATTTTACCAAACCCGTGCTCCCCCGTAAGGTCACTACTCGAACTGAAGAGTGGTTGAAGGAGTATTTATTGGGAGAAAATGTGGCTGAATGCAAAACTCTTGGCGGGAGACGATTTTTGAATCTCTTCAGCCTTTTTTCTCAATTAGTCGATAACCAAAGAGGAACTCATAAAGAGGACCATAAAATCCACCATAAAGAAAGCCAAACAGAAATTCTCCCAAGGGAACCGAAGCAATTTTTATTCCACCAAAAACATCTAATCTCCACCAATTGATTGCCTCTGGGAAAAGTTTTAACCAAAAAACAAAAAGAATAAAATATAAGA
>CAYPPS010000012.1:0-15476 GCA_964412685.1 uncultured Gammaproteobacteria bacterium
ATATCTCAGTCCTGGACTCTGACCGGCATAATAATATGAAAGAAGGACTTGTCTTTGCCGGTTTTGAAAATCCCGGGATTTAGATTACCGGAAAATTCCAACTTAACTTCTTTGTCTTTTACGGCGCTCAGAAAATCAAGCAAAAAACGAACATTGAAAGCAATCTTTAAACTCTTCCCTTGGATTTGAGCGTTGACGGTTGATAGATTATCCCCCATTTGAGGTGCGTTAGCGCTGATCTTAACCTGGTCCTTGGTGACTTCCAGTCTGACTATGTTGGCTGACTCTCGGGCAAAGATACTCGCCGTTCTAATTCCTCTTAATAAATCTTCTTTTTCAATCGTTACTTGAGTGGTGCTTTTGCCGGGAATAATCTTTTCATAATCAGGGAAGTCGCCTTCGATCAAACGAGAAACAATTTCTGCTTGAGGTAAGGAGAAAATTGCCTGACTAGCTTGAGGGGTCAAAGAAAGACTAAAAGAATCACTTTCTTGTTCCTCGGTTAACAATTTAGTTACTTCTATTAAAGTCTTAGCCGGCAGAAGAATTCCTTTGTCAAAAAGTTCCTCCTGATTCTTTTTTAATTCCAAATTTATTTTCTTCAAACTTAAACGATAACCGTCGGTGGCTACCATCACCAGGGAATCACCCCGCTTCTTGAGTAAAACCCCACTCAAGACCGGTCGACTCTCATCTAAAGAAGCGGCAAAAGCAACTTGACTGACAGCTTGATTTAAATTCTTGATCGGTAAGTCAATTTTTTCTTTACCCTCAAAGGAAGGCACCGACGGAAAGTCAGCCGCCGGAATCCCCACCAAACTAGCCCGACCTCCTTCACTCTTGATTTTCAAGGTATGCTTGTCTGTTTCCAGTTCAACTCTGCCGGCGGAAAGCGAAGAAATTAGTTCGAAAAAGGTTTTCACCGGAATGGTTAAACTCCCCGCTTTTTCAACCTTAGCTCCCAACCAATAATGAATCCCTGTTTCAAGATTAGTACTGGTTAATTTTAAACGGCTCTTTTCTGTGGTTAAACAAACATTGTTTAAAGCTGGTAGTTGGGCTCGAGAAGCGGCAAAGCGACCGGTAATACTTAAGGCTTTCTGAAGGTTTTCTTGAAGAACGGAAATTTTCATTTTTTATTCTGTTTGTTTAGTTAATGATTATATTTTTTAAGAAACAGGCTTTCAATCCCCAAAGTGTTTTTCTTGTTTATTAATTAGTATTAGTAGTAGGCTTTGTGGATAAGTGTAAAAGTTTCATTTTTAAATTGAACTTTCGGTTTTTATTTTTGTCGAAAACTATGTGGATAAGATTTTTCGATTTGTGGATAAGTGTAAAAATAAAACCACTTATCCATAAAGTTCCTTTCTTATCCGGTCGATATCAACCCGGATATCCTCATCTTCTGGGAGTAAGCGGGTGATTTTTTCCACACCGTGCATAATTGTGGTGTGATCTCGGCCACCCAAGAACTGACCGATGTTAACGTAAGGTAGTTTAAGGTCGTTTCGGAGAAGGTACATTAATACTTGGCGAGGGACGACAATGGTTTTGTTTCTTTTGCTGCTGACCAAGTCCGTGGCCTTAACGCTGTAGTGGTTAAGAATTGCTTTTTTGATGACTTTCGGCTGGATGTCTTTCTTTTTAGGATTAAGTTCCAAATCTGTTCCCAGTAAATTTTGCGCTAGTTGAGGATTAATGGGAATTTGTTGAGTTTTAGCTTCGCTGATTAGTCGAGTCAAGAAGCCTACTAGTTTTCTGGTCGAAGTGATATTACTAGCGATAATTTGGGCTACGTCCATGGGTAAGTTCACGCCCGTTTGTTGAGCTTTTATTTGCAAGATGGCGGTTCTTAGTTCGAAGTTTGGATTCTGGATGTCAATAATTAACCCGCCTTCAAAACGAGATCTTAAGCGGTCTTCTAGTTTTTTAATTTCTTCTGGTGATCGATCGGAAGTCAAAACAATTTGCCCTCCCAGGCTCCAAAGAGAGTTAAAGGTGTGGAAGAATTCCTCTTGAGCGGTTTCTTTGCCGGCGATGAATTGAATGTCGTCAACCATTAATAATTTAGCGCTTCGATATTGTTTTTTGAAGTTTTCAGTGTTTTTTCTTCTAATGGCATTAATAATGTCGTTGGTAAATTCTTCACTGGTGCAATAAATGATTTTTGTTTTTGGTTTTTTCTTGATGACCTGATGAGCAATGGCTTGCATTAAGTGGGTTTTGCCGACCCCTACTCCCCCGTACAGAAAAAGAGGGTTGTAAGCTTTTCCCAAAGAATCAGCCACTGCTTGGGCAGCTGCGTGAGCCATTTGGTTGCTTGAAGAGACGGCAAAATTGTCAAAAGTAAAATCTGGTCTCAACCTAACTTTGATGATTGCTTCCTGGATTTCTTTTTTTTGACCGTCTTTTTTCGGTCTTGGTTGATCAAACAAAGGAGAATCACTTTGAGCATCCTTTTCTTTTTTGGGCAGCTGTTTAATGATAAAAACCAGATCGTTTTTTTTGCCGGTCAAAGAGTCGAGCGTGTCTTTGATCAAAGCGTAGTAGCGATTTTCAACGGCATTGGCAACAAAAGAAGAAGGACAGCCAATTTCGCAAATTTGTCTGCCTTCGTCGACTGGTTTTATTTGAGTAATGAAAGTTTGGCTGAACCAAGTGGAGAAATTAGCCGTTGAAAGGCTCAATTTTAAATTATCGAGAGTTAGTTTCCAGATTCTTTCTTGGTCCATGAAAATAGATTTTTAACATTAGAGCAGTTTTCTTTTCGAATTTCATTTAAACAACTTATCCACAAGTTGTCAAGATAAGAAACAAGAAGCTCTCCTTGTGTGGTGTATAATAATTTCATCTTATTGAATCCGTGATTAGAGGTTGAGAGGGGGATTGAGATGAGGATGCAGTTTGATTTGGGGCAACAACAAAGCTTATTCCTTAGTTTTTTAAGGGTGCTTAGACGAGCCCGGATGATGGAGAAGCAAAAACTAGAGGTTTTAGAGTCCGTTGTTAAGAGGACTGGGCTTTCGGTTTGCCAAAAAGGAGGGGTTTGGATAATTACATGCGATAACTACGTGGTTCCAAAAAGTGGCCAAGGAACTACTTGTGCTTATTGCACAAACCAAAATTGCTCCGCGGTCTACGGGGACTGGTGTTTCGGGGAACTGCGCCTCCAATAAGTTGTTACTCCTGGTTTGGAGGTTGTTTTTTTCATCTCCAGCCAGGAGTTTTTTCTTGGAAACGGAAAGCGTGGTTGTTATTTGTTGAATCTAATTTGTCAGTTTTAATCTTGTTTTGTTCCTTCTTTCTCGTTATAATCCCCCTATGCCTAAAAGAACTTGGCAACCTAGTAAAATAAAAAGAAAGAGGAAACACGGTTTCTTGAGTCGGATGGCCACTAAAGCGGGTCGGACGATTATTAAAAGAAGAAGGAAAAAGGGCCGAAAAAGAGTTTCGCTTTAAACTTCCTATGCTTTCTCGAAAGAATCGATTAGATTTAAGGAGAGAATTTTTAAACCTAAAAGAGAAAGGTGAATTAGTCCCCCATCCCTTTTTTGGCCTCCTTTGTTTGAGGACAAAAAAGAATTCTGAACCCCAATTTGCTTTTTTGATTTCCACCAAGGTTTCTAAAAAAGCAGTTTCGAGAAATAAATTAAAAAGAAAATTGAGTGGTGTGGTCGAGAAAAAGCTTTCTCGGGTTTGTTCAGGAACAGAAGCGGTTTTTCTTCTTAAAGGCAAAGCTTTGGAAGCGAACTCGGCTCAATTGGCCCAAGCGATAGACGATACTTTTTTAAAAGCTCAAGTCCTTAAAGAAAAATGAAGCGGATTTTCTTAAGATTGGTTTCATTTTATCAGCAAGCTCGTCAAGGTTTTTTCACTTTTCTCGGAATTGTTCCCACTGCTTGTCGGTTTGAACCAACTTGTTCAACTTATGCTTACCAAGCGATAAATAAGCATGGTATAATTCGAGGAGGCTTCAGGGCTTTAAAGAGAATCGCTCGTTGTCATCCGGGAAACTCCGGTGGTTGGGATCCAGTTAAATAATTTAAAATAAAAACATAAAATAAAAAAATATGGTTGCACTCTGGAATACTTTTCTATTTCAACCTCTGGTTAACTTTCTGATTTTTTTCTATCAGATTGGCTTTCAGAATTTAGGCGTGGCGATTATTGGTTTGACGGTTACTCTTCGCCTCGTCCTGTTGCCTTTAACAATTCCTTCTTTGAAAGCGGCGGCTAAAATGAGAGAGTTGGCGCCGGAACTGGCTAAATTAAAGAAGAAATTTGCCGGTGACAAACAAGCACTTTCTAAAGCCCAGCTTGAGCTTTACAAAAAGAATGGCGCCAATCCTGCTGCCGGTTGTTTGCCTCAAATCGTCCAAATGGTCGTTTTGATTACCCTCTATAGAGTCTTTTTAACTATTTTAAACGGGGGTGAACTTAGCGAGCTTAACAAATTACTTTATCCCTTTCTGAAATTAGAAGAAACAACCGTTCTTAATACTCAGTTTCTTTTTATCGATTTGAGCAAACCAGATGTTATTAATTTACCCGGAATACCTTTTCCTCTTCCTGGGCTTTTGTTGGCCGGGGCGGTTGTCACTCAGTTCTTGTCTAGTAAGTTTGCTTCTCCGATGGCGAAGAAGCAAGAGAAATTAGCCAAGAAGACAGAAGGGAAAAGCGATGACATGATGGCTGCCATGCAAACCCAGATGATTTATCTTTTTCCTTTGATAACTTTATTGATCGGCTTCTCCTTCCCTTCCGGTCTAGTTTTATATTGGCTCATTTTTTCTTTGACGATGTTGGCGCAACAATTTTATTTAAACAAGAAGATGGTTAAATAATGACCAAAGCAAAAAAGCCGGAGTCGGCGGTTAAAGAAACCAAGAAGATAATTGAGAAGCTGGTCAAGCTTTTGGAAGTTAAAGCCGAGGTCGAAGTTAAATCGAGCGAAGGGGTAATTTTAGTTGATTTGGGTAGTTCGGAAACAGCCAATTTAATTGGTTATCACGGTGAGACCTTGAACGCTCTTCAATCGTTGACTAATTTGATGCTCTGGCGAAAAATGGACGAATGGACCAGTGTGGTAGTGGATATTGATGGTTATCGGGATAAAAGAAAAGACTCACTCGAGAAGATGGCTCAAAACGTGGCTCAGAAAGTGAAATTTTCTGGCCAACCTCAAGCATTACCGCCAATGTCCGCTTTCGAAAGACGTTTAGTTCACTTGGTTTTAAGTGAAGATGCTCAAGTGGAAACTGTTTCTGAAGGAGACTCAGAAAGACGAGTGGTAGTTCGCCCCAAATCCTGATAAAAAGGAGTCAGTGAAGTTTTCTTGTCGATTTTTACTTTTGCTTATTTTTTTACTTCCCTTTCAGCTCGGACGCCACTTTTGGCCTGAAGTTAGTTTTGTCTATGGTCTCAAGATTGATTATCTTTCTCCCATTATCTTTTTGACCGATCTTGTTCTTTTGTCTTTTTTAATCGTTTTCGGGATCGAGAAAAAAGTTTTTAAAAACCCTCAAAAGATTTTTGCCTCTTTTGGTGACAAAGTTCTTTTCTTGACCTTCATTTTAGTTTTGGCTTTGACGACTACCGGAGCTCTCTTTCCTTGGCTGGCTCTTTTAAAAGCAGTCAGGTTTTTATTTCTCTTTATCTTGGCCTTGATTCTAAAAAACAATAAGTTTTCTTTATCAAAGATTGTTTTTGTTTTATCCTTGGGGTCATTTTACTCTTGCTTGCTCGCTTTGGCTCAAACAATTCATCAAGGTTCATTGGGATTCCCTTTCTGGTTTTTAGGAGAAAGAGATTTTGGTTTAGGCAGTTTGGGAGTGGCCAAAGCTGTTTTGAATTCTCAACTTTTTTTACGTCCCTACGCTAGTTTTTCTCACCCTAATTCCCTGGCCGGTTTTTTGTTGGCCAGTTTCTTTCTGATTTTAAAAGGTTTACGGGAAGAGAAAGATAATCGCAGGAAAGAGTGGTATCGTTTGGTTCTTAGTCTTAGTTTGATGACTATTTTTTTGACCTTCTCTCGAACCGTCTGGTTGGTTTTTCTTCTTCTTTTTCCCTTGGCTCTTTTTTGGTTTTCGAAAAGCAAAAAATTTGTTATCTTCGCTCTCTCGATATTTTTTCCCTTAACCGCCTTTTATTTTTTAAAAACACTTCCCTTCTCAACCTCAGAGGCCTTGATCCAAAGATGGGACCTAGCCAAAATTGCCTTGGTTGTTTGGCGGAATAATTTATTTTTGGGTGTGGGTCTAAATAATTTTCTGAAGATTGTTCCCCGTTTTTGGCAAGGAGAGAAAACTTTCATTATTCAGCCGGTTCATAATGTTTATTTACTTGCTTTAGTGGAAACTGGTATCATTGGCGGGCTGTTTTTATTGACGGTTCTTGCTGGTTCAATTAAAAAGCTTTTCCAAGAAAAAAGGATTTTTGTTTTACTCTCTTTGTTGGCAATTTTATTGACCGGCCTTTTTGATCACTATTGGTTGACCCTGTGGCAAAACCAACTTTTGTTTGCTTTAATCTTGGGTCTAAGTTTCAATGATCTTAAAAGTGGTAGAATTTAAAAAATGAGCTTAAGAAGAGTAGTGGCTTTAAATACTTTTTGGCAACTTTTGGCCAAGGCGATTGGAGTCGGTTTTGGCTTAATCACTGTTGCCTTGTTGACTGATTATCTGGGCCTTGAAGGTTACGGCGATTACATGTTTATTACTTCGGCGGTGGTGATTTTTGGCGGCTTGGCTGATTGGGGAACGGTGACCATTGGAGTTCGTGAAGCGGCTCAAGAGACCAAAGATCGTTCTCTTCTTCTGGGCAACTTGATTATCTTAAGATTTCTCTTGGCTCTTTTTTCTGTTTTGTTTTTCATTGCCTTTGCTTTCTTGTTTCCTTTTAAAACCGAGAGTTTGAATTTGGTTCGTTTGGGATTGCTCATTTCTTCATTGTTCCTATTAACCAACAACTTAAAAAGCTCTTTTGGGATTGCCTTCCAATCAAGCTTGAAAATGCAGAAACAAGCCCTGATTCAAACGGTCACCACTTTTTTGGTTTTTGTTTTTACTCTTATTTTTATTCACTTAGAGTTTAGTTTTCTCTGGTTAATTTTTACTTTAGTTTTGGCGTCTGTCTCGACCGTCTTTTTGGCCGCCTTTATTTTCTTTAAACAAGAAAAGATAATTTTAAGGTTGGATAAGAAAATCATCAAAAAACTTTTGATTGAATCTTTGCCCATGGGACTGATTTTGCTTTTCTTTACCTTGGACCGCCAAGTGGATACGATTTTGTTAGGAGCAATCAAGGGCAGTGGGGCTGTTGGTATCTATGCTTTGTCTGGCAGGATAAATGGAGTTGTTCTTCTGGGAGCCGCTTTCTTAATGAATACCCTTTTACCGATTTTGTCTCGAGTGAAAGATGAAAGGGAAAAAGTTCAGAAAATTTTCGGCCATGTTTTTTGGTTAATGTTTTCGATGGGCCTTTTGGCCGGGGTCTTGGTTTTTGTTTTTTCGCCCTTGATGATTAAGATTCTGACCCGGTCGAATTTTTCAGAGTTTAGTTCTTCAGTCTTGGTTTTGAGAATTTTTTCCCTCAGTCTCTTTTTTGCTTATTTTAATCATCTGACTGGTTACACCTTGGTTGCCTTTGGTAAACAACGCGCGTATTTATTAGTGGCAGGACTTGCTTTGGTTTTCAATGTTGTTGCCAATTTGTGGGCGATCAATTCTTATTCTTTTCTTGGCGCCGCTTGGGTAACCGTTATCACCGAAGCAATCGTTTTTGTCTTAACTTTTTTGTTGCTCAAACAACAGTTGAATCTTTACCCGAAAAGCAAACCCAAAGAGCTGGTTAGTTTTTTGAAAAATCAATTTTCATCTTTAAGAGAATGGAACAAGAAGTTATATTTGCAGGCCGAAAATTCTGAGCTAACGGCTCGGAAACGAAGGGCAAAAAAGCAAACTTCTTCGGAGGTTTCGGATTGAGAGGCCTCTCGGCCTGCTGCTATAATCTTAGAAGAAAGAAAACTCCAGACTTTTAGTCCGGAGAAGTTTATAATACTATTTCGATGACCAAAGAATTTTTTAAAATTTTTACTGACGGCGGAGCTCGTGGCAATCCCGGTAAAGCGGCAATCGGCTTCGTTGTTTTTAACGAAGAAGGGAAGGAGATAAAGAGAGGAAAAAAGTTTATCGGCCAAGCCACCAACAACATTGCCGAATACCAAGCGGTCATAGAAGCGATGAAATTTTTAAAGATAGATTTATTTGCCTCGCCCGTTCAACAAGCAAAAAAGAAGACGGAAATTAAAGTAGATTTTTTTCTTGACTCACTCTTGGTGGTTAATCAACTCAAGGGCCTCTATCGAATTAAGAATAAAAATCTCGCCACTCTGGTAATAGAAATTCGTTCCCTCGAAAAAGATCTCGCTCTTATTTTTAATTATCATTTCGTCCCGCGAGAAAAAAATAAAATTGCCGATCAATTGGTCAACCAAGCCTTGGATAGCGAGATGATGATTTAATTTTTTTTTGCCCTCTTCTCACTTGATCCTTTTGCGATCTTTTTTTATCATTATGATATCGATTGTAATCGTTTCACATGATGAGTAGAATTTTTTACATCCCCGAAACTGGAGCTGAAAAACCCGTCGTCCAAATCATGGGCGATCGCAAATTTATCGGCTTTTTTTTGGGTCAGTTTTTGACTCAACAAAACTGTCAAGTTATTTTTGAACCATCGCCTTCCCAAAAAATTGATTACCTTTTTTATTTGTCAAAAAATGGAAATCAAGATTTAAAAGAAATTTTTGATCTAGCCCAAAAAAATAATGCCAAGCTTTTATTGGCTTTCTCAACTCGAATCTCTCAAAACAGTGATTACCTTTTTCAACTAGGCCACACTTTGAAAGTTAATTTTCGGATTGTTTTTTTGGAGAAAGTTTTCGGACCAAAAATGGACCCACAAGATTTTCGTCAACTAGTCAGCGCCGGAGTTTATGAAAAAAATGATTATGTTTTTATTAGTGATCTTGTTTACGGTCTTTCCAAGGCGATGTTCACTCACGGAACAAATGAGAAAACTTTTTATCTGCTTTCTGAAAAAAAACAGGAAGTTTTAGCCAGAAAAGAAGAGAGATTAATTGGCTGGCAACCAATCGTTAGTTTCGAAGAAGGATTAGAAAAAACAAAAGATTTTTTTTCTTCGTCCCCACCACCTTTGCTAAAAGAAAACTTTTCGGAAAAGGAAAAGGAAAAAGAGGAAGAAAGTTTCTTGAAAAAGATTTCTCTGGCGGAAAAGACATCCCCAACGGTGAACGAAGTGTCTGATCTCCCCATTCGAGAGAAGCCAGAAGAAAAGATCGAAGAAAATGAAGAAAAGAAAATGAAGAAAAGATTTTTAAATCGAATCCCGTTTCTGTTTATCTTTCTTATTTTCTTGGGCCTAATTACTTTGCCAATTACTTCCATTGGTGGCTCTTTATTTTTAGGAAAAGTTTTCCTAGATCGTTCGAAAAATAATTTGCTCGTTGGGAAGTTTTTGCCGGCTCAAAGAGAAGCCGATTTGGCCAAAAAAAGTTTTACTTATTCAAAGAGCTCGCTCAATTTTTTCCGGCCATTAATTAATTTTTTTCCCCAAAGAGATCTGATCAAAAGGGGAGAAAAGTTAATTGACTTGGGGATTACTTCCAGTCAATCTTTGTCTTCAGGAAGTTTGTTGGGAGACAGCGGTTGGCAAATTTTCAAAAACTTTTTTTTGACCGAAAGAACCTTAACTCCTTTAGAAGTGGCTGACTTGATTAATCAAAGCCAATTCTTGGTGACCGATACTGGTCGCCACCTAAGCTTGACTCAAGCACTAGTTAAAGAAACTCGTTTTGAAGAAGAGATGTCGATGTTGCCGCCAACAATCGAAGCTCTCGAAAAAGTGGATCTTTTTTGGCCGGTTTTGTCTAAACTGCTGGCTTTAGAAGAAAGAAAAACCTATTTGGTTTTATTGCAAAACAACGCCGAACTTCGACCGACCGGTGGTTTCATTGGTTCTTTTGCTTTGGTCACTTTAAACCAAGGAGAGCTAATTGATTTCGACGTCCAAGATGTTTATTGGGCTGACGGACAACTCAAAGGTCACGTTGAGCCACCGGGGGCGTTAAAAGATTACTTGGGTGAAGGCGGTTGGTACTTGAGAGATTCTAATTGGGATCCAGACTTTCCCACCTCAGCTCAACGGGCGATTTGGTTTTTGGAAAAAGAAACGGGACGGAAGGTTGATGGAGTAATCGCTCTAAACTTAAACGTCGTCAAGGATGTCTTATCTCAAATGGGGGAAATAAACTTGCCCGACTTTAGAGAAAAGATTACCGCTCAAAATCTATTTGAAAAAGCGGAATATTATTCCGAGGTTAATTTTTTCCCCGGTTCAACCCAAAAACAAGATTTTCTAGGAGAGCTAGTGTTTGTCTTATTTGAAGAGCTTAAAAAAGCCAACCCGGATCTTTTGGCTAAAACGGCGCTCTCGCTTTTTGAATCAGCGAGACAAAAAAACTTGCTTTTTTATTTCAATGATTCTCAATTGGAGAAAAAGTTTTTAGGTCTTAATTGGGGTGGCCAAATCAGGAAACCGATTTGTGACAGCAACGAAGAAATCAAATGTATCACTGATTACCTCATGATTGTTGAGGCCAACGTTGGGGTGAACAAAGCCAATTATTTTGTCAAAAGGAATTTATTTCATCAAGTAAGCCTGGATCGGGCAGACAAACCTCAGATGACCACGCGGTTGGTCTATAGCAACGAGAGCTTAAGTGAAAAGTTTCCCGCTGGTGTTTATCGGAATTATTTAAGATTGCTTCTTCCGCTTCAAGTAGAAGTCGAAGAAGTGCGAATCAAAAATGAACAAGAAAAACTTTTGAAGACCTTGGAAAAAGAGGATTTAAATTTGATTGTTAATCATGACTTGCTTTCGGTTGGTTTCTTGGTGGAGGTGCCAATTCAAAGTAGTCGGATTGTGGAGATAGATTATCGTTTGCCGATTAAGCTAAGTCGAGGAGTTAATCGTTATGTATTATTAATTCAAAAACAATCAGGAATAGAGGACGAGAGTTTTAAGTTTTCTTTTACCTCAAATTCGTCATTAGAAATTGAAGAAACCTCGCCGCCAATTGATTTGACCCGAGGGAGCCGAGTCGTCTTTGATCCTACTTTTGATCAAGATCTCTTCTTTTCGATTCTCTTGAAACGTTAGTTTTCTAACTCTTTTTCGAATTGCTTTAGGGCATGAAGATAGCCCTTGGCTCGTTCAAGTCGAGGATATTCATCCATTTTGCGATTAAATTTCCGACCATGATCAGGATAGACTAAGTGGGTGAGTTCGTGGAGGAGAACGGCTTTGATCACCCAAACGGGCGCTTTTTTCAAGCAGCTTGAAAGGCGGATTCTTTTGTTTCTCATTGAGCAACTACCAAAAATGGCTTTTTGTTGATCGGACCAATCAGCTGAACCATATTTCAATTTACCTTTAAAGTATTGTTGGTTTAATTGATCGGCCATCTTTTCTAAATTGTTTTTTCTTTTTTCTATTTTTTCTATTTTTTTTCTAAATCTATTTTTGATCTCTTCAATTTGGTCTTTTTTTAAAAAATAGGGGACAGTCAAGACAAAGTGATCTTTTTTTTGTCGAGTGCTGGCTGTTCTGAGCCGCCTTCGGCTCTTAATGATTTTGAATTTCATTGTAATCTTGTTTTGGCTACGGTTTGTATGTTATTATACGGCTCACCATGGCAGATAAAAAGAAGCTTAGTTTAAAAGCAGAGAAAAGAAAAGTTTTGGGCCGTAAGGTTAAAAAACTTCGCCAAGAAGGCAATTTGCCGGCCAATATCTTTGGCAAGAAAGTAAAGTCTTTGGCAATTCAGTTAAGCGACAAAGATTTGAAAGAATCTTTTAAGCAGGCCGGAGAAACAAAAGTGATTGATCTTCAGGTTAAAGGTGAATCAAAAACCAGGCCAGTTTTGATCAGTAATCTTCAAACCCACCCTTTAAGTGATGACTTTCTTCATGTTGATTTTCACCAGGTTGATTTGAAAGAAAAAGTTACCGCGACGGTGCCGGTTGAATTTGTCGGCGAGGCTCCGGCGGTGAAAGAGAAAATTGGGATTCTCTTGATGCTTTTGAATGAAGTTGAAGTTGAGGCTTTGCCAACCGAATTACCTGACAAGCTAACCCTAAGTCTTGACGGGCTCAAAACCCTGGAAGATCAATTAACGGTGGCTGATTTTAAAGTTCCCACTGGAGTGACTTTATTAGTTGAGAAAAGTGAGATTGTTGCCAAGATAGAGCCGCCTAAGACAGAAGAGGAAGAAGCCCCTGCGCCAGTAGAGAGTGAAGCTTCTGAGGGAGTAGAGAGCGAAGCAGTTGAAGGTGAGGCGCCAGCAGAAGGTGAGCAGAAACCGGCCGGAGAAGATCAAAAAGGCCAGGCTGAAGGTGGAAAAAAAGAAGAGAAACCTCGAGAACAAAACCCCAAAAAGTAAAATAGGTAAAATCTTTTGTTGCTGAAGTCTAAAACTACTGGATTAAGGTTTCCATTTTTTTGACTCCCGGATAGTTGGGGTCTAGTATCTTGGCTTTCTTAAGGTTTCCTAAAGCCTTTTGTTTTTCTCCTAGTTGATGGTAAAAGAAGGCCAATTTAAGATAGCCGTCTCGATAATCTGGTTTTTGTTTAACAAAGTTTTCCCAGGCAGAAATGAGGCTTCTGAGTTCTTGGGGATCGTTGAGAGTTTTTTCTTGCCAAAATTTTTCCAGTTCACCATTGAGGGTGAATTTTTTTTGAGTAATTAACAGGGCTTGTTCGGCTGTTTCTACTTCTCCTTGATTAATCAGGCTTTGAATCAATTCCAGATGGAGGCCTTGGTTGTTTGGATTTTCGATCAATTTTTTCTTTAGTTGCCGGGCTTGAGAGGCTGGCTTAAAAGCCAGGAGGGCAAAGGTGATTAAAAAAATAGTTCCAACCACCAGAGATGGTAGTCGAGAAAAATTTGAACCAACGTTATTTTTTTTCTTTAATTCTTTTTTCCCTCGCGTTTGGCGGGGCGGGTTTTTTCTTTGTTTTTTGGCCATGGGCTAACGATCAATAAATCCTTTTCTTGATGGGGGATTTTATCCCAAATCTCTTCGGTCACAAAAGGAGCAAAAGGATGGAGTAATTTTAAAACTGTCGTGTAAGAGTAGAAGAGGCTCGCTAGAGTAGTTTGGTTTTTTTCTTTTAGTTTCTGCTTGCTTTTTTCTAGATAATGGTCAGCCAGTCTATGCCAGGCAAAGTGATAGATTCCCTCTAAAGCGAGATCGAAGCGATATTTTTCTAGCAGCTGAGTTGTTTGGGTAATTGTTTTTTCTGTTTCTTGAATTAATTCTTTGTCCAAGGTGTCTAATCGGTTCTTTTTTAGGCTGCTTTGGGAGTCAAAGTTTTTGTGGGGGAGATTAAGATTGAGGAATCGGCCGATGTTCCAAATCTTGTTGGCAAAATTGCGCATTGCTCGGACCTTATCCTCGGAAAGGGCAATGTCTGAACCTGGCGAAGCGCCAAAGATGAGCGCCATTCTCAAGGCGTCGGCGCCATATTTTTCGGTCATCTCGAGCGGATTGATAACGTTATTTTTACTCTTGCTCATTTTTTGTCCGTGTTTGTCAACGACTCGACAGTGCAAGTGGATTACTTTAAAAGGAGCTTTTCCGGTTCGATAGATTCCCAACATCATCATTCTGGCCACCCAAAAGAAGAGAATGTCCCACATGGTGTCCAAGACGGTGGTGGGGTAGAAGTATTGGAAATCTTTTGAATCGGGAAAGCCTAAAGTGGTTAGTGGCCATTGGCCGGATAGAAACCAGGTATCAAAAGTGTCGGTTTCTTGAATCAGGTTGCTGTTTTTACACTTTTGACATTTTCCTGGCTTGAACTGGTAAGAGCTTGCAACTGGGGCGGTTAAGCTCTGTAATCCCTGGTTAATTTCCTTTAAAGAATAGTTATCCTTTAAGTTTTTCCAGGTATCAGTCACCCTGGACTTTTTCTTGTTAATAAAAGTGAGGGAAATGTCGGAGTGACAGTCGAGACAATACCAAGCTGGGATTCTTGGTCCCCAAGCAATCTGGCGGCTGATGTTCCAGTCGAGAATATTTTCCATCCAGTCAAAGTACATTTTTTCAAATCTTTTCTTAGGCACAATTTTGGTTTCTTTTTGCTTAACTGCTTCAATTGCTTTTTGGGCCAACGATTTGGTTTTGACGAACCACTGAGGCATCAAAGTGGGTTCGATTGTTCGGTTACAACGATAACAATGAGCCACGTTGTGGGTTAAGTCTTTTTCTTTTACCAGAAAGTCTTTTTCTTTTAAATCTTTGACGATTTTTTCTCTCGCCGGGATTACTTTAAGGCCTTGGTATTCTTGAGGGACGTTAATCATTTTTCCAAAACGATCAATGATCTTAATTACAGGCAATTGATGGTCTTGGCCAATCTCAAAGTCAGTTTGGTCATGGGCGGGAGTGACTTTCAAGGCTCCGGTTCCAAATTGAGGGTCAATCCGCTTGTCTTTAATGATCGGAATAGATTTATCAATTAGAGGAATAATGGCTTCCTTGCCAATCAGCGGTTTATATTTCTTGCTCTTGGGACTAACGGCGACCGCTACGTCGGCAAAGATAGTTTCTGGCCTGGTAGTGGCAATTTGGATTGAGCCGTAATTTAGGTAGTAGAGTTTACCTTTTTCTTCCTGACAGTTGACTTCCAACTCCGAAAAAGCAGTGCCGCAATGGGGGCAAAAATTAACCAGTTTTTCAGCTCGGTAAACCAAATTGTCTTGGTGAAGTTTTTCGAAGGTTTCAAAAACGGTTTTTAAAATCTCCGGCTCTAAACTGTAATGGTATCGGCTCCAATCAAGAGAGAAGCCCAGTTTCTTCATTTGGCTTTTATTGATGTCTTTGTTTTCTTCAACGAAGTCGGTGATTTTTTGATAGAGAGTTTCTCGGTCAAAATCAAAACGGCTTTTGCCTTCTTTGGCTAGTTTTTTCTCAAAGACATATTGAGTTTCAATCCCGGCATGATCTCCACCGGGCAGCCAAAGAGTAGGATCACCCAACATGCGATGGTAGCGGGTCAAAATATCTTGAACAGCAAAAAGAGCATGGCCCATATGCATCGGATCGTTGGCGTTAGGTAAAGGAAGGAGAATGGAGAAAGGTTTTTTCTTTTGATTTATTTTGGGAATGAAACAATTGCCGCTTTCCCAGGCTTTGTAAATCTTACTCTCACTTTTTTGTGGTTGATAAGTCTTGTCCATCTCCAAGCTATTTTAACACTTTTACTGCAAAGCAGAGACAACCGAGGCCTAGCTTCAGTTTTCTTTGGTGCCTTTGAGGAAGATGGCTTGCCAGGGATGATAGTTGGAGTAGAAGGTTTTTTGCTGTAAGATTTGGCTGTCTTTTTCGACC
>CAYPPS010000013.1:0-9547 GCA_964412685.1 uncultured Gammaproteobacteria bacterium
AAAAGGAAACTTGTTTACCAGCCAAAACTCCAAGTTCCCCAACTTCTGACCACGGTCTCGTTAGCGTTAACGTGACTTTCTGCATCAGAGAAAGAAGTCGCCGGACCAGTTCTGATTGTGTCTACGCCGCAACCAAAACCGCAACCCATTTGATGATTCCTGCCGGTATTAGAATCGGCGGAAGCTCCGGTTCTCACCCAAGCCCCATTGTCATTCTCAACCTCAATCGGTCCCATCAAACGCCCAACCCTGACGGTGTTCACATTGCTATTAACCCAGCTTCCAGCCCAAGAGCCTGAATAAGCCGCCCCGGTAATGATGTTGTTATTCCCTCCTGAGAACATACCCCCACCCATCTGTGCATTACCACCGGTATTGCTATTGGAATCAGCCGTCGTCACGACATCTGCCCAATTGTCGTTTTCAATTTCAATTTCCGGACAGCAGTCATCCTTATGACCATGGTGATCATTACCACACGGACCGCAACCGTCTTGCCCACCACCACGTTTTGCCATAGCAGGAGCAGCAATTGCGACCAACATTAAACCAGCACTCAAAAAAGCAATTAATTTTTTCATTTAGTTTTATTCACCTCCCTTCTTTTAGAAAGCTTCTCGTAAAATCCATTTTCAAACCATGAAAAAACCAGCCGTTGATTTGAGACTGGTGATCAGAAATAACAAATCGATAGAGAGATGTGTGTTTTGTTGGCATAAACATCAGTTTTAAAAACAAAAAAGGCACCGATAAAATCAGGTGCCTCCGTTTGCGGTCAGCAGTCTCATAGTAATTTGACTATAAGACACTAAGCAATAGCTCAACATCTACATTATAGTATTTTTTACCCGGTGTCAAGCTCGATAAAAGGCCTGTTTATTGGGATTTACAATTATTTTATGGAGTGGTTGGTTTTCTTGATTTTCCGAGAAGTGATTTGAGTAATTTTATTGTTTTGAACAAAAATCTCCACACTTCCCCAACCTCCCAACTCACGGAAAATTTGATCCAGATCGTTGATTAATTTCTGACCGATTTTTAAAGCCTTTTTAGTCTTCATAAAACGCAAAAAACCCACCTTCTAAATGGGCATTAACTAACAATAACTTTTTCAAAGAGGACTGTCAAGAAGTAACCCTGTTATTACTATCGTCGGGTAACCAGGCCAACCAAACGTTTCTCTTGCAAAAGAAGTAGTCCTAAAAACGCACCAGCTCCATCAACAAGTAAGTCTTGAATTTGAAAAGTTCTAATCGGAACAAAATGTTGATGAAGTTCGTCCAAAAAAGCATAAATTAAAACCACCAATAGGGGTAAAAGAAAGTTTTTTCTCTTTCCGGAAAAAGCCCGAAAAAACAATAAATAGCCGAGAGCATAAAAGAAAAAATGAGCTCCGCTTCTAATCAATTCATCCCTTCCAGGATCGGGAACAGCTCTCAAATTGGAAATAGAAGAAAGGTAAAATAAGACCGTCATCCACAAAAACGGCGGCAGCCAAAGCTTGAGATAGGTAGAAAAGCGCTTCACTTCAATCGATTGTAAACCAAAAAGGCACTGGAGAAAAGAAAAACAGCCCCTACTCCCAAAATCAACCAAGGCCAAAAGGGTTTTTGCCCTCCTCCATCCACCTCGCTAGCCGAAGACGAAGGAGTCGCTTGACCATTCCCTAAAGGGTAGAAGGCACTTTCAGAAGCTTCTTCCCCCAAAACTTTTCCCGCTTCGGTTGAAGTAAAACGAGCAGAAGTTGTTGCTAAGACAATCGTTGATGTAGATGTAAGTGTTGGAGTGGAAGTGGACTCCAAACTCACCTTCGTTTCCTCTAAAACCAAACTTATTTCCGTTTTCATCCCTGAATAAAACTCCTGCTCGATACTTTCACTCTCAAAACCTGACTTTTCTAAAGTAATTTTATGCTGGCCAAAATCACAGGGCACTTTGTTTTCCTGATCACAAAAACAGCCCGGGCCGAAAATCAATTCCTCGGGAGTGTAATGATGAATATAAGTCCCATCAATATAAATTTTTACATTGGTCAAGGTATTCCCAGACGAATCAGTCGGCGAGTTAATCAAGCAGTTTGCTTCTTCTATCGTTTCAACCGTTGGCGTAGGAGAATTTGTTGATGTGGGACTAGACGTCGGATTTTGGGCCACCGTTGGTTGAAAATTCGCTTCGCCTTTGGTTGGGTTTTCCGAAACAAACCAGTCGCCAGCCCCATCTGGGACACGGCCAAAAGATTTGTCTTCACCCGGATCACTCTCGTAAGTAAATTCGTCAACGAAATTTGCTTGTTCATCTAAAAGACGGACCGTATCACCACCACTGTTGTTCAAGGAAAAAGTCGAGTGGTTGTTCCTCTCAATCACCAGCCATCCTTTGGATTCAATTACTGTTCCCGATTGACTATAACTCAAGACCAATCATTAATTGATGATCAGCGGCGTCTTCCAAGATAAAACCAGCTAAATCCAAAGAAGAGTCACCCAGATTAAAAATTTCCACCCACTCACCGGTTTTTTCTTCCCCAGAAGGATTAGGTAATAATTCGTTGATTACCACTTGTGCTTTAACTTGACTCCCGGAAAAGAAAAAGACCGCCAAAGCGGTCAAAAAACCAACAACAAACTTCTTTTTATTCAAGGCAGGCATGGCCAGAATTCCTTTTTAGTTCATCTTCTTAATAGTTAACATGTAAATAATAAGTGTCGATGTTAGAATCAGCGTGGTCAACTCGAACATAGCGCAAGGTTCCACCACCACAACCGATTGCTCCTCGATAAAGTTTACCCTTTTTAACCGCTTTGACAATCAAGTCAGAAGAAGAAATATCAATTCCGGTGTGAAAGGAATACCAAACTACTCCAGAACGAATGGCGCTAGTATTGCTTCCAAAACCCTGATTAAACTTAATCGGTTCATTCAAAGGCCAGTTCCAATCTCCAGTTCCTTGGAAAGGATCACCACCAGAATCATCATCCAAACCAACATTTCTTAAAAACTGAAACGGATTTTTCACACTATTCCCTTCGCGGATTTCAAAGTGCAAATGAGTTCCAGAAGAACAAGCCGAGGCTCCGGGAATAATACCAGCGATTCTCTCTCCTTCTCCCACTTCCCCGACCTCAGTTTCTTCTCCTCTTCCAGCAATAATACCTTGAATCGCTTCAATTTCCGCTCGAGAAGTGGCCAACAAGTTTTGATAATGAACTTCGCTGTTTTTGGTTTCTCTAAATAGGCGCTCTTTGTCCGCTTTTTGAGTTGCCAACAAAGCCTTCTGGCTTTCCAATTTTCTCTTTGCCTCTTCCAATTCCGTTTGTTTTTCTTCTTTCAACGTCTTTCGGTCTTCAAAATCAGTTCTGACCGACTCCAATTCAATCATCAATTCTCGATCATGAAGTTGAGCCGAACGAAGATATCGCAATCGAGAAAAAAGCTCACCTAAGTCTTGAGACGAAAAAAGAACCAAAAACGCATCTGGATTACCGGTTTTATAAGTCTGGACTATCCTCTTCACTAAAATCGCCGAGATTTTGTCCAAAGAAAGATCAAGCTTAATGATTTTACCCGACAGACTTTCAACCTCTTTAACTAAAGTTTCAATTTCTTTGCCAGTAGAATAAATTTTAGTCGTTGTTAAGCCAATGGCGGCATCGAATTTAGCCACTTCTGATTGCAAGCTCCTTTTTTTAGCATTGGCTTCTTTATAGAGTTGGTCTAAAAGCTTTTCACACTGTTGAGCCTCTCCCAATCCGAGCTCACCTTTACCCAATTTCTCTTCGCAATCTCTTAATTCAATTGCCTCGGCAAAATTAGAACCAAGAAACAAAGGAAACGAAAGACAAAAAAGCAAGAGAAGAAAAATTTTACCAACTTTTTTCATTTTGCAGTTTCTAAAAATCAAGGGCTTAAGGCTGGCTTAAATAGCGCTTGGTGGCGACAAAGCTGGCCAAAAAACCAACTATTAGCCCAATGAGAAGTTCTGCTCCCAAGAGGGAGAGCATAAACCAAACGGAAACAGGCAAGATTGGGATTTCTTTCAGAAATTCAACCAAGAAAGGAGAAGAGTAAAGCAAAATTAAATAAGAAACGCTCCAGCCCAGAAAAGCTCCCAGTCCTCCGTAAAACATTCCCTCCAGCAAGAAAGGCATACGGACATACCAACCACTAGCCCCAAGCAAGCGTTGGGTTTCGATCTCCTTTTTATGATTAACGGCTTTGATTCCAATAATAATCAAAACCACCAAAACAGAAACCAGGCTAAAAACGGCAATTAAACCTAAGCCGACTTTTCTCAAAGTGATCGTCCATTGTTGCAGAGAATCAGCTACATCCTCCTGAAAAACAACGTCTTCAACCGAAGAAGATCCCTGTAAAATAACCACCACTTCATCCAAATAATCAATTTCTTTAGTAGAAACTTCTAGAGAGGCAGGTAGGATATCAGCGGTTACTAGTTCTAGAAGCAATGGTTCTTGAGCAAAAAGGCTCTTGTAAATTTTCAAAGCCTCTTTTTTATCGATGTATTTCACTTCCTGAACCTTGCCGGTTTCCTCAAGTTGAGTTCGCAAGCCTTCTACTTGCTCAAGAGAAGTCTCGTCCTTTAAAAAAGCGCTAATTTGTGGTCGGGTTTCGAAATAACGCAGAATTATCTGCGAACCACTGGCTAACAAAACAAAAGTGCTGATCACCCAAAAAGTCAAAAACATCACCAAAACGGCTGCTAAGGCCTGATAAGGAGAACGCCGAATATAAATCCAAGCAGTGAGAAGATGATTTTTCATTTTAATCGATACTTTCCGTTTTTCTCGTCACTAACTAATTTACCATTTTTGAGACATAAAACTCTCTCTTTAAATTCATTGACAACATCAAAATTATGAGTGGCAATAATTATCGTCTTCCCCAATTGATTCACTTTCTTGAGCAGTCCGACTAGATCTCTGGCCGCTTCGATGTCCAAATTACCGGTTGGCTCATCGGCTAAAATTATTTCTGGATTGGCAACCACTGAACGAGCCAAAGCGACTCGCTGAATCTCTCCTCCAGACAGTTGAGCTGGAAAAGCCTGCAAACGATCTCTCAATCCGACTAATTCCAAAGCCTCTTCGGCTTCTTTTTCAATCAATTCAGGATCGGTTTTGGCAATCCTCAAAGGAAGAGAAACATTTTCTAAAACATTTTGATTGGGGAGAAGCCGGAAGTCTTGAAAAACAACGCCAATTTTACGCCGATACAAATGAACTTTGTTGGATTTAATCTCATTCAAATCGACTTCATCAACTACGATCCGGCCACCTGAAGGGGAATAACACTTAAGTAGAAGTTTAAAAAGAGTGGATTTGCCCGCTCCGGTTTGTCCAACCAGAAAAACAAGTTCTCCTTTTTCCATCTCAAAACTAACCTGATCCAAGGCCACTAGTTGCCCAAAAGTCTTATCAACTTGCTCAAAAGATATCATTAAAAGGCAGTTCTACTTTAAAGCCCTTCGGGGCAAGAATCTAAAAGTTTAACTCGACCAACATCCATTAACCAACCCGCTTTCTGGGCGGCGTGAGTTTCACCCCAAATCTCAATACACTCACCCACAAATAAATTTAAATCTAAAACCGAGCTAGTTAAGTAAGCAGTCTGGTCTTCGCCTCCAGGACGAATCAATCGATGGCTTCCTTCAGGAATATCTTTGTTGACATTTTCTTCTAGCCGACCCTGAGCTTGATCCTTGTAAACACTGGGGTTATTAACCCCCGCTTCTTTAGGAACACCGCCTTTAGTTTCTTGGCTGTTAATCTTTGTTCCCGTAACCGAGTCAGTCAACTGGGTTTGGCCAGAAAGAAAGAAACCAGTCACTCCGCCTCCCAAAATCAAAGCAACAATCATTAGTGCCGGGGCTAAAACAGACTTCAAAAAACTACCCTCAGACTCAGAAAAATCTTTAACCGGTGATGAATCAATTGTCTGTTCCTCCATGTCTTTAAAAGCTTTTTTGATGATAGCACAATTTGGTTTTCTTGCTCAAGCCTCTTCATTTTTTAATTTAACTGGCGAGTCTCCGCCTCAATAAACTCCTCTAATTTTCCATCCAAAACAGCCTCGGCATTGCTGGTTTCCTGATCGGTCCGTAAATCTTTAACTAATTTATAAGGATGTAAAACATAAGAACGAATCTGGCTTCCCCAACCCGCTTGAGTCCGACCTTGTTTCAAAACTTTCTTTTCTTCCAGCCTCTTCTTCTCCTGTTGCTGCCATAATTTAGAACGAAGCAATTCTAAAGCAATCTTGCGATTTTGTTCTTGATAACGTTGGGTTTGGCAAGTAACCACAAGCCCAGACGGTTTGTGAATCAAGCGAACCGCCGTTGAAACTTTTTGAACATTTTGTCCTCCTTGACTTGAAGAACGAAAAAATTGCCACTCCAAATCATCATCTTTTATCTCCATTTCCCCTTTCTCTTCGATCTGAGGCAAAACCTCAACTAAAGCAAAAGAGGTTTGTCTCAAAGCATCAGCGTTAAAAGGAGATTGGCGCACCAAGCGATGAGTGCCCGCCTCGTGCTTTAAAAATCCATAGGCAATCGGGGCATTGACCTTGAAAGTAGTGCTCTTCAAACCCGCTTCTTCACCCGCTGTTTCTTCAACCACTTCATAAGGCCATTTTTGGGAATCAAAATACTTCAAGTACATTCGTTTCAACATCGCCGTCCAATCCATCGCCTCTACTCCTCCTTGGCCAGAATGGATAGAAAGAATTGCTGCTGCTTGATCATGTTGGCCACTTAAAAATGTCTTCAACTCCAACTTGTCCAACTCAGATCCGGCTTCTTGATCTTTACCCGCCTTGATTAATGCTTCCAAATCTTCCACCTGACTAATTTCTTTTTGCCAAAAAGAAAGCTGTTTCATTTTTTCACTCGCCTGTTCATGGTTTTGCCAAAAAGAAGGATTTTCTGACTCTTTTTGAAGAACAGCCATCTTTTCTTTTAACTGAACTAAGTTCAATTTTTTCTTAATCGCTTCTAATCGACTATTTAAATCAGACATGTTTTTATTATTCCTCTAAAATTTCTCGGCAAAAATCACCAAAAAGCTCTTTCTTAATTTCCTTCGCCTGTTCGGCTGGTAAATTTTTAACCGCTTCACCAATCTTCTCTGGCCCCAGCTCCTTAAGTCCTTCTTTTTCGCTAGTAGAAAGAATCCTCCCTCCTTTAACCACCGCCTCTTTAATCCCTTCATCAATGGGGGCCTGCTCAATCACTTCGCCCAAAACCCCACCTCCATCTTCGATTGCTTGTTCGGCCGTTTGACTAAAAAATCCCGTTAGTTGATCCAAGAGAAAATCACTTTTACCCCAACTTAAAAAAAACCGGATTAAAATAAATAAAACTATCCCTCCAACGAAAAGCAAAATCCAGCGTGTAACTCTTTCTCCCCACATTCTTTATGAATAATAAATGATATAATTTAAGGCTAGTTTTATTCTATCACTTAAAATGGATATCTTTAAATTAAAATCAAGCAATCAAGCCCAGGCGACAAAAACAGCCTTGAAAATTTTAAGAAACCAAGGGCTGATCGTTTACCCAACCGAGACCTGTTTCGGTCTGGGGGCCGATGCCACCAATGAAAAGGCAGTTGAGAAAATCTTTCAGTTCAAGGGCGAACGGAACAAACCCGTTTCTATTGCTGCGGCTGATCAAGAAATGGCAGAAAAATATGTCAGACTAAACCGAACCGCCCTCAATCTTTACCAAAACTTCCTCCCCGGACCTCTAACGGTGATTTCTTTCTCCCAAGGTAAAGTAGTTAAAAAATTGGAATCAAATCGAAAAACCTTAGGAGTAAGAATTCCCGATTTACCTTTCACCCTGAAACTGATCAAGGCTTTTGGAAGACCGATCACCACAACTTCGGCTAACGTCAGTAATGCCAAACCGCCTTTCAGCTTAAAAGATTTTCAAAAATATACCAGCCAAAAAAGACAAAACTTAGTTAATCTTTTTATCGATCCGGGGTCTCTGCCAAAAAGAGAAAGTTCGACCGTGGTTGATACCACTTTAAATGAAACTCTAATTTTAAGACAAGGACAGATCTCTTTTTCCCAAAAAGAGACTCAAAAATTTGTTTCCAATTCGGAAGGAGAAACCAGAAAGATAGCCCAAAAGATAACTGAAACCGTACGAGCAAGAAACTTACCCGTTATTTTTGCTCTTCAAGGAGAATTGGGAGCAGGAAAAACTCAATTCGTCAAAGGAATCGCCTCAAGTTTGAAGATAAAAGAACCAATCACCTCACCAACTTTCACTTTGATTAAGGAATATCCTTTTAATCAGAACACTCTTTACCACCTAGACACTTGGCGCTTAGAAGAAGGCCGGGAAATTCTCAATTTAGGTTTCAATAAAATGCTTCAAAAAGGAAACCTGATCGCAATTGAGTGGCTAGAAAAAGTAAAACCGATTTTAGAAAAAATCGCTAGAGAAAAAAAGGCAAAAATCATTTGGATCAAAATCGAACCTTTAACGGAAGACAAAAGAAAAATTTTAATTTATGAGTAAAAAAGATTGGCTCATCCTAAGCCTGGACACTTCTTGCGACGATACCAGCGCCGCCGTTACTTTAAATGATCAAGTTTTAAGCAATGTTATTGCCTCTCAAGCAAAATTTCACCAAGAATATGGCGGCATAGTCCCCAATATCGCCAAAAGAATGCACCAAAAACTCCTGGAACCAACGGTTCAGCAGGCTCTTAAAACAGCCCGAGTAAATTGGCAACAAATAAAAGCAATTGCCGTTACTTTTGGCCCTGGATTAGCTCCCGCTTTAGAAACCGGTATCGCCTACGCCAAAGAAATGGCCAAGAAACACCAGAAACCCTTAATCGCCGTCAATCACATGGAAGCCCATCTTCTCAGTCCATTAGCCAAAAATTCAAAAGGAAATGGTTCTTTTAAAAATGAAAAAATAAAATTCCCTTTGTTGGGATTACTTGTTTCCGGAGGCCATACTCAATTGGTTTTAGTTAAAACAATCGGCGATTACCAAATCTTGGGCCAAACCTTAGACGATGCCGCCGGAGAGGCCTTTGATAAAGTAGCCAGAATGCTTGACCTGGGCTATCCTGGTGGACCAATCATCAGCCAACTGGCAAAAAAGGGTGAACCGAAAATTAGTCTCCCTATTCCCATGCAACAATCCTCAAGCTTAGATTACAGTTTTTCCGGTTTGAAAACGGCTTGCCTCAGAAAAATCGATCAAACCCAAATTAAAGACAAAAAATTTATCCTTCATTTTGCCGCTTCTTTCGAACTAACCGTCGCCAAAGCTCTAACTTTAAAATTAAACCAAGCCTTGAAAAAATATCCAGTCAAACAATTATTCCTAGGCGGAGGAGTGATTAATAACACCACAATCAGACAGGAAATCAGAAAAACCGCTAAGCTCCACAACACCAAGGTGTTTATTCCTTTTGACAAAAAATTAATTTCCGATAATGCGGCTATGGTCGGAGTCTGTGCTTACTTTCAAGCTCAAAAAGGAAACTTTGTTAAAAA
>CAYPPS010000013.1:9647-14743 GCA_964412685.1 uncultured Gammaproteobacteria bacterium
GCTACATAAATCGGCTGTTGGCCAGCGATACAGCCATAAGTCATCTCTTTATCTAATAGGCTCTCTCGATGAGGAGTACTGGTATCCCAACCCCATTCGATTATTTGAGTCGCATTCGTTGCCGGGGGATCGAAAGAAAGATTCTCAGCCAAAACTCGAAAGCCAGTTTCTTCGAAAGCTTTTCCTGACTCAGTATCTCTAGTAAAACCAGCGTGATTATCCAACGGGCTCTCATCTTCCGATAAGTTTTTTAAGCGTTCTAAAAGTTCCTGGGCTCGAAAACGGGCGTAATCACAAAGTTTCTGATTCCTTTGCAAATCTGGCTTTTGATGAGTTTGGCGGTAAATGATTAAAGCTTGCCAAAGCTCATCCTCGCTGATGACCACCAGAGTGGGAGTTGGAGTAGGTTGCCAAGGACTAGCCAAAACGGCCACCAGAAGAGTTCCTTGAAAATCCCTAAATTCCCCCGAGGCACTAGCTAAGCCGATTTGCTGGTACTTTTTCTCCAAGAAAAGATCAGCTTGATCGATTAGCCAATCACCAATCATCTCTTCTTCGCCAAATAAAGGCAAGAATAAATTTGACTCGCCAACAACCTGATACGAATAACCTTGGGCCTCAATTAAGGTTTTTGTCCGATCCTCTTCTTCCAGCCAATTTCTCTCTTCGATAATTTCCTCTGCTTTCAAAATAGCCGCTTTCTTTAAAGCTTCATTTTCCACCAACAAAACTATGTCTTTTGTTTCTCTCTTTTCATTAATCGCGATCAAAATGTCACTCAAGTCAATTTTCAGGGGAATTTTTTCTGCTGGAGGCAAAACTTCCTCAACTCGACGAACAACCTTGTTTTTCAACCGCCCTAAAGAAATCGCCGGAAAATCCTTGAGAGGATTGTCTTTGATTTCGTCAAGCCGAGAAAAAAATAGAGCTAGTGCCAGAAGTAAAAAGAGAACGAGAAGCCAGAAAAACTTTCTCTTAAACATAAAGTAATCTTACCAGAAAAAGAGGGTTTTATTTTCGAGCAAATCCCCGACTTTCAAACCAAAATGAGAAGAATTTTGCGAGAAAAGAAGATGTCGCGGACTTTAAGCCCGCAGAAATTCATTTCTTCCTATTACCAATCTGCCAGAATTCTCTTAAGGTAAGCCAGAAAGCACCGAGGCCAAAAATTAGAGAGAAGAAGATGGCTAGTCCGCCAACCAAAGGTACGCTTCTGATGAGAAAGTAAACCATTAAACCAACAATGAAAACCCAGCCCAGCTTAGCTTTTACTTTGAGCCAAGAAAAAATCATCCCACCGACAAAGACGGAAACAAAAACCTTGCTCAGATAAATGCTCATTAAGTAAAAAATCATAAGCATTAAAGACAAAGGGAACCCAATGAGGGTAATCAATAAAGCAACCATTATCACTGGAACCACTATCAAACCAATCAAACCTAAACCAAAGACAGAAAGTGGCTTCTCGCCAATTAATTCACTTGCCTTTTGAGTGAACTTAGGAAAGAGCCAAATTAAAAGCAAACCAACAATCAAACTGGAAACTAAGCTGGTTACACGAAAAAAGGCTCGAACTCCACCCCAAGCTTTTTCTAAACCTTGAGCGGCAGTTTCACCATCAAAATCAGTTTGCAAATTGGCTTTAGGCTCCTTACGAAGAATCCCCCCGCTGACAACACTACTGTCAGATACAACCGCTTCGTTGTTGCTCCAATAAGTTAGATCGCCCAAAATCTCTGCTCCTGGAGCTAGACGTAAATTTTCTATTCTAACTTCAACGTCACCACCAACTTGACTAGATAAAACCAAAGCCCCTGCTCCAACCGTCACGTTTTTAGCCACCGGCGAAGCGATATTAACGTTGCCTCCACCGCCTAAGACACTTCCACCAATTCGAGCCGAGTCAGTCAAATTAATATTCCCACCAGCAAAAGTGACGTTCTTGCCCACTTCCCCGCTAACTGTCAACTGGCCACCAATAATTCTAACGTCTTGGGAAACCACACCACCAATATCAATCATTCCTCCAGCAGCCAAAACATCACCATTAACCTTACCTTCGACTACCACTTGACCTCCAGCGGTGTAAACATCACCATTAACTGTCCCATAGATTTCTACTCTGCCGGCACCGCCATAAAAATCACGATCGACCACTTCATCTTCTTCGACTACAAGCAGTTCGTCGTTTTCACCCCAAGGAAAAGTCTGATTCTCTTCAGCCAAAACCAAAGCAGGTAAAGTAAGGAAAACAAAAATCGCGAAAATAAGAACTAAAAAGCGCTTCATTAAAACCCATTTTAATCAATAAAGATGTCTCTTGTCAAATTAAAACCAATTGGCTTAAACTTAAAACCAATGAAAAAAGGAGGCTTTGCAACTTTGCTTTTTCTTCTCTTAGTTTTTTTAAATCTGTTCCCCCATTTTTACGCTTTCAAGAATTCTCCTCCGGGCTTCATTTTTTCCGGCCAGGCATCTTGGTTTGATCCCTGGGACATCAATGTTTATGTCGCCGCCATCCGTTCTGGTCAAGAACACGGAATCTTGCTCCAAAATACTTTCACCACCATCTCTCATCAAAGTATTTTAGTTTATCCAATCTATACCCTGATCGGACAAATTTTCAAAGCCAGTCCCGTTTTCTCAATTTTCTATTTCTATAGCTTTCTAACCACACTTCTCTTAGTTGGTTCTCTCTACTTTTTCATAAAGATTTTCCTGAAAAAGACCCTCAATCAACTGTTGGCCCTTTTTCTAATTTCTTTAGGGGGCGGAATCGGCTGGCTCTTTTTTCCCCGCCCCCTGGGAGCTGACCTCAATGTCACCAGTTTTACTTTTTTTAGCAGTTGGCAAAGACCCCATGAAGCATTGGGGATAATCTTTTACTTTGGAGGTTTAATTTTTCTTTATCTCGGATTAGAAAAAAATAACAATAAAGAGATCTTGAAAGCTTTCTTGTTCTCTCTTCCCCTGGTCTGTCTTTACCCTTATTACTATTTGAGCCTTGGTTTAATTTCTTTTAGTTTCGCTGTTTTTATTTATCTCAAAAAGGGTCAAGAACATTTCCGTAAACTGTTTTTGTTTTTTGTTCCCCTAGTAATTTTATTCTTGATCTACTTTCTCCACTTCAAAAACTCAATCGGCTTTCAGGGCCAACTTTTTCAAAAATTAAGGACAATTAGTCCTATTGAACTAATTGTCGGCTATGGAATTTTGCTTCCCTTGCTTATCTATCAGCTCAAGAATACAAAAAAAGACAGTTGTTTTATTTTCCTCAACTTGTGGTTTTGGATTTCCTTATTTTTAAGTTTCGCCCCTTTCGGTTTTGCCCGTTTCTTTTTGAGAGGTCTCTTTTTTCCCGGAGTGATTTTGGTTTTAAAATTAGCCGCCAATAAAAAAGAGCTGGCAAAAATAAGATTAAGAAAAGAAGTCTTTTTAATTACCCTTATTATCCTCTTGCCAATTTCTTCCTTTTTTATCTTTTTTAAAAGAATCGAAGAAGTTAAAAACAACAATTCTTGGTACTACCTACCGGCCAACAGCCAGCAAGTTTTTGACTATTTTAATCAAGAAAACGGGGCCAACAAAAATGTTCTGGCCGCTTACCATTTTGGTAATCAACTCCCCTCCCACAGCCAAGCAAAAGTCTATTTCGGCCATCTAATCCAAACTCCTCAAGCCCAAGAAAAACTAAGCAAAATATATGCCTTTTATCAGCAAAAATATAACTTAAAGGAAGCAAGAGAGTTTTTAAGAGAAGCCCAAATAGATTACGTCTTCTTTGGTCGAGAAGAAAAACAGATTGCTCAAAAACAGGCTCTTGACTATTCTTTCCTAAAACCCATTTTTAAAACAGAAGAAATGATTCTTTTTGAAATCACCAACCATAATCAAACATAGGGGTCCGGATGATCGGTTCCACCACTTTCATCAATCCTCTTCAACCATTCCTTATCAATCTTCCCACCTCGTTCCTTCTCCCTTAGTCCTTCCAGCATCCAAAAAGCTGGTTGATCTCCTAAATCCTCAGATTTTAATCCTCTGTCATGAGCCTTCTCTATGATCTCAATTCTGGTGCTCCTAAGAACGTCAACGGGCGATTGATCCTTCATTACTCCCATTGGCAATCTATTTTCCATAGTCCCTATTGTAAACCGAGAAAGCAACCGACCACCAAGATTCTTTGTGCTAGCATGGAATAAAGAATCGAAATTACCATGAAGAGCCCATACACCAAACAAGGAGATAAAGGTAAAACGAACTTGATAGGAAACAAAAAAGTCAACAAAGACAACCCTCACATAGAAACCTTGGGAACAATCGATGAACTCAACAGTCTTTTAGGAGTGACAATCAGTTTCCGTCAAAAAAAAAGCCAAGAAACAAAACTTCTTAAAAGTATCCAAGCAGATCTAATTAAAATTTCCTCTCTTTTGGCCAATCCCAAAACAGCTCGAGAAAACAACTATCTAAAACAAAAAATCGAATTTCTGGAAAAAATAATCGACAAAAAAACAAACAAACTACCACCTCTGAAAGAATTTGTTATTCCCGGAGGTAAAAAAACAACGGCCTTACTTCATCTAAACCGAGCCGTTTGCAGAAGAGCAGAAAGAAGAGTGGTCACTCTATCCCAAAAGGAAAAAATAAATCCCCAAATTTTAATTTATCTAAACCGCTTGTCAGATTTTCTTTTTGTTCTAAGCTTGGATGCAGACAAAAAACGTTAATCTAACTTGAAGTATTCACGAAACACGTTTTAGCGCCTTTTTCTTTTCCAAGCCGAAACAACTATTATCTTACCATCCTTCTCGTCAAAATTAACCCCAATCTCTTTTCCTCGATATTTCTTAATCGCATTCCACTCTCCTCCAAAACTAGCCTTCTCTCTACTACCAGCTTGCAAAACATAACGAATATCCTTCTCGGACAAATTTCGTTCCTCCATCTTCCTCAAAACTCGATTGGTAAAAATAGTAAGCACAAAATTATTGTATCATTGCGATATAATATAGGATAAAAATGAAGGAGCAATTACGTCCGAGTGAAGAAGAAGCAAAAGAGCCAATTCCGAAGGACAATGAAAGCTGGATAAG
>CAYPPS010000014.1:0-3756 GCA_964412685.1 uncultured Gammaproteobacteria bacterium
GTTCTTGTCAAGATTCAAGATTGCTTTTATTTTGCCTTGCTTGAGAAGATCAATTAGTTGTTGATCAAATTTAGGTCCGTCAGGGTGGAAACCATAGGGTCCGTTTTCTTTGAGACGGTGGGACATATCCCCAGAAGCAATTAGAGCCACCGTTTTTCCTTTGGGTAACTGCTCGCCCAGCCGCTTGCCCCGATCAAAGTGTTCTTGGGGGGAATCGGTCGTGGTGATGATGGGACGGATTTTTTCCAAATAATCCTGATCGGGTTTCAAGAAATGGAGCGGGACCTCCAAGCCCCATTCTGGGTGGGGAGAAGAGATAATAATTATTTGAGGCTCAACCTCTTCGATTTTTTTTTTAAGAATCTCTAGTGCTTTCAAAGTGGGAGAAAGCTTCTCTTTGTCTTGGGAACTGCCAACGTTGGGTAACAAAATGGGGGGATGAGGGGCCAGACAAGCAAATTTAATCATGCCACCTTATTCTAGCATTTCTAGGCGGCCAAGTATGAATAAATCTTAGCCCTTTTTCTCGGCCAATTTGGGCAATTTTTTCGAGTAGAGCCGGAGGGGTGGGGGGTAGTTTTTGAAAATCAGGGTCAGGAGCTAATCGAGGATCGAAACGAGACAAATGCCAAGGAGTATCCGCTCCCAAGTTCTTTCTTATCCAGCGAGCCATTTTACTTAATTCGGTGAGGTTGTCGTTGATGGTGAGGATGATTAAAGTAGTCAATTCAAGGTGAATCTTTTGCTTTTTAACCAGAACAAGCATTTCTGGAATTATTCCTAAAGAAGCGCCCTGTTTTCGATAAGTTTTTTGGCTAAATCCCTTGAAATCAATGTTGGCCGCGTCGATGAATTTTCCATAATAATCTAAGGCTTCTTTAGTCCAACTACCATTACTGACAATGGCGGTAAAAAGACCTTTTTTTTTGGCTAGTTTGGCGGTGTCATGAATAAATTCGGGATTAATAATCGGCTCGTTAAAGGTAAAGGCAATTCCTTTCAAACCTTGCTTTAAAACTTGGTCGATGATTGTTTGAGGGGAGAGAGGTTTGATTGGTTTTTGGATGAGAGTCTGAAGGGTTTCTCTCGCTCCGTAAGAATGAGCGAAGTTGAGACATTGTTTGCAACGAAAATTGCAGCCCAAGGAGCCGATGGAAGCGACTAGTTCACCAGGCTTGAAATGATAAAGGGGTTTCTTTTCAATCGGATCAACTTGAATGCCAGTAATCATTCCGTGAGTGAGAGAATAAAGAGCTCCGTTTCGATTAAGTCTGGTTTGACAAAAACCAGTTTTGCTTTCCGAAATTAAACAATATCGCTGACAGGCCAAGCACTTGATTTCCTTACCTTCTTTTTGCCAAAGCCTTGCTTTTGTCATTTATACTATTTGTAGTTATCTTAACATTATCTTTACGGTTTTATGTCAACTGAGAAGTTTAGAGGATATATGGAACCGCTTTTGCCGGAAGATTTACTGGCAAGAAGTATTTTGGAAAGGTGTCAGCGGCGGGGAGAATTCGGTCTTGCGATGGGAGGAGACATTCCCGGTGCGATTATGCCTTCGCAGACAGCGGCGGAAATTCTTTCTTGGAAAGAAGACTGGCGACCTTATTGGCCTGACTTTACAGATTTTCTCGGACTTAATGAACCGATTCCTTATCTGCTTCTTCCTCAAAATATTGACCAGCGAGATCACGGGATAATAACGGCCCTATTTAGATACATGAAGGCAGTGCGCACTCCTCAGTTTGGTTCTTCGGCTTTAATTTTGCCTGCCAGGTTCAGAGATAAGGAAATTTATGATTCTTTTTCTCCGGAAATTTTTCTGGATCGAGAAAGAAGGAAGGTCGGTTTTCAGGCGCCCCCCAATAATATTATCGGTGATGTCAGTCGTCGACTTGAAATTCAAGCTTTCAAGACAATTTACAGTCCCTTGGGTGTTTATCTGGCCGGTAATCTCAAAGAAGATGCTTTTACTCATTTTTTTGTTTTTTCGGGTCCGGTCGATCCAGATAAAGATTTAAAGCGCTTTTAATTTCAATTGAGCGGGTTCGTAGTTGGGGTCGATTTTATTAATGATAAACTCAAGTTGTTCTCTCGCTTCTTCTTTTTGACCGTCTTCTTCCAAAGCTAAGCTTAAAGCATAATGAGCCAAAACGTAATCTGGTTTTAATTGAGTTGTTTCTTCTAGAGTTTGGATAGCCAGGTCAAATTGTTGAGTTTGGAGATAAATGAGGCCGAGATTGTAACTGATTTTGGAGTCGGTTGGAGCCAACTTTTGCGCTTGTTTTAGAGTATCAATCGTGTTTTGAGTGAATTGGGGATTCAATTTGGCAAAACTGTAAAGGATTCTAATTCGGTTTTTCCAGAAGTTGAGTTGAAAAGGGCTGACGGCAATTGCTTGATCAGAAAGAGAGACTGCTTGGGCGGCCAATTCTTGGGCTTTTTCCTCGTCTTGGCCAATTGTTTCTAAAGCGAGGTTGGCTAAAGTTTGAGAAAGAGAATCCAAGTAAACCGGTTCCTTTCTGAGGATAAGAGCTTGTTCTAAAACTTGCCTGGCTTCTTGGTGTCGGCCTTCATTATGAAGATTGTTGCCGGAAGCAAACAAAATATCTGCTTGCCAAAAAGCAACGAGAGAGACGAGACCGTAGATAAAAAAAGCGACTACTATTCCCAGGAGAGCAATTTGCCCTCCGTTCGGTTTAGCGGAAGAGATCTTGATCGATTTCTTTTCTTTTAAGGTCATGGTCAGACAGAAAGCAGGAATAAGAAAAAAGAAAAGATTGGAAACAACAACGGAAAAGCCGAAAAAATGACTGACATTAAGAGCAGTAAAACCGCTCAATCCAGCAAGGCAGATGAGATTTTTCCTTTCTTTGAGCCCCAAATAAATGAAAGTAACGATTAGCCCCAAGTAGGCGACGAGGCCAACGGTTCCAGTTGTGGCGGCGTAATTCAAAAATTCGTTGTGAGCTTTGTTATAAAGAAAATCCCACTCGGAAGTATCGTTGTGTTCTCGAAGACGAGTCCAGTAATAAGAGTAAGCAAAAGTTTCCGGCCCGGTGCCCAAAAGAGGATATTTCTGCCAGAGATCAGTCGCTCCTCGCCAGACAATTTTTCTTATTTCGCCGGATTCGGTTCCTCCTTGGAGGGAAATTAGTTGTGATTGAGTGATTGAATTTTCTTCCGGTTCAATTGGCAATTGATAATCAGTCGTTGATAATTTCCTCAAAGAAGGTGTCCAAGGAGTACCAACAAGGAGAGTGATTAAGACCAAGGGTATAGCCATGAAGCCGAAGGAGGGGAGGAATTTTTCTTTAATCTTCTTGCGGTTGTCGAAAAAGAAAATGAGCCAGAAAATGACCAGACTCAAGCTGAAGCCCATCAAACCGGAACGTGAGTTGGTAAAAAGAAGGGCGAGGTAAAAAAGAGCAAAAAGAAGAGTAAAGATGATTTTTTTAGAGAGATGTTTTTGATTCATTCCCAACCAAGTGAAGGGGATAAGACTAATTAAAAAGGCGGCCAACCAATTGGGTTGACCTAGAGTAGCAAAGACTCTTGCTTGAACATCTTGAACCCAACAGTCGGTATTGAATTGAGAGCTGACAATAAGACAACTGATACTCCGACCGAAATGCTCCATGATGGCGTAGAAAGAGATCAAAAGAGCGCTCAAGAAAGCCAAGCTTAAAACCCTTTTGGCTTGTTTTTGGTTCAGGTTGCTGACAAAGGTCCAATAAAGGAGAGCGTAAGTGA
>CAYPPS010000014.1:3856-14457 GCA_964412685.1 uncultured Gammaproteobacteria bacterium
GCTTGTTTTTGGTTCAGGTTGCTGACAAAGGTCCAATAAAGGAGAGCGTAAGTGAATAAAGAAAGAAAACCGCCGTTAAAGCGGGAATAGTAACCCCAAAAGGAGGTGTGAGGGTCGATAGAAAAGATCAGGCTTGCTAACTGAGAAAAAAGAAAAAGAGCCAAAGGAATATCCCAAAAAGTTCGTCGGAAAACAATCTTTTTCAGGAGAATGCTTTTGATGGCCCAACCACTAAGGATAAAGATAGTTAATGTCCAAAGAAGCATGATTTTATTAAACTCGAACAATTCAAAAGTGAAAGGCAAAAAGATTAAAGGGACAAGGAGAAAGATAAGAGCGAAACCAAACTCGATGATTCTATCTAAAAAAACAACATACTTAATCATTACTTTTAAAAGTATAAGCCTCTCGTTGTGTTAAAATCAATTCTGAAAGAAACTTTATGTTAGATAAAATTTTTTCCTTTTTTTCTCACGATTTGGGAATCGATTTGGGAACAACCAATACTTTGGTTTTAGTGAAAGGGAAAGGAGTGATCATTAATGAGCCTTCGGTTGTCGCTCGACAAAAGAAAACCAAAGAGGTCTTGGCGATCGGGAATCGGGCGAGGAAGATGTTGGGAAAAACTCCGCCCATGATCGAAGTGGTTTCTCCTCTCCAGGGTGGGGTAATTGCGGACTTTGATGCTACTCAAAGTTTGTTGGAATATTTTATTAAACAAGCTCACGAAGGAGGTGGGTTAATCCCAAAGATCCCTCGGCCGAGAGTGGTAATTGGGATCCCTTCTGGAGTAACAGAAGTGGAGAGAAGAGCGGTTCAAGATGCTTGTCTCTCTGCAGGAGCAAGAAAAGCTTTCATTATCGAGGAACCAATGGCGGCAGCGATTGGTCTGAAGATTACCGTTACCAAACCGGGGGGAAATTTATTGATTGATATTGGTGGAGGGACAACGGAAATTGCGACAATCTCTTTGGGGGGGATTATCGTTGAACGTTGTTTGCGAGTTGCCGGCAACAAAATGGACGAGGCGATTATTAATTATATGAGAATGAAACATTCGATTCTTTTTGGCAAAACTAGTGCCGAGGAAATGAAAATTCAACTTGGTTCGGCGACGAGGGATCCAAAAGAGAAACAAGAGAAACAACAGGTTTTTCGAGGGAGAGATTTAGAATCGGGATTGCCCAAATCGATCAAGGTGACTGAGAGTGAAATCAGGGAAGCAATTGCTCCGATAGTAACTCAAATTATGGAAGCCATTTCTGATCTGGTTAAAGAAACTCCGCCAGAATTAACTAATGACGTCGTTAATCGAGGAATCGTTCTTTGTGGTGGGGGAGCAAAAATAAAAAACTTAGATAAATTGATTGCTGAGGAAACAAAAATGCCGGTTTGGATGGCCGATGAACCAATGACTGCGGTTGTAAAAGGCTGCGGTAGACTTCTTGAAGATGAAAAACTACTTCAACAAGTGAAAGTAACCGGAGGATTAAGATGATGAAGGTTTTTAAGAAAAAAGAGGCCGGGAGAGGATGGTACGTGTTGCATCCGACAGGACGCTTTTTTCCCCCTCTCCCGGTGTGTCCTCACTGTGTTTGATTAGATCCGGCTATCCACTTTACGTCCAGTGAGGCGTCCTGCTAATTAATTTAAAATAATTATCTCTTTTTGTCAAGTGATAGAAGTTCAACGCCGAGCGTTGAAGATTCTGCCAAATGGTAGAATGGAGTTATGGCTTTGTTCGAAAAGAAGAATTTCCTTTTTATCTTTGTTTTCCTTTTTATCTTTTCCTTCTTTCTGTATTGGGGAGAAAGGGCTGGTTTTTTGATTGGCTTGAAAGGTTTTTTGTCTCGGCCTTTTGTAGCCCTAGCGGCGCCTTTTAATACTTGGGCTTTTAAAGTCGATGGTTTTGTTTCTTTTGTCATTTCTTGGCCGGGTCGGGAAAAGGAAATGTTGTCTTTACGGGAGCAATTAGCCGGCTTATCGGTTGATCAAGGAGAATTAACTACTTGCCAATCTGAAAACCAACGATTGAAGGACTTGCTCTCTTCTCCTTTGCCGCCTTCGTGGAAATTTGTTGAAGCTCAAGTGATTAATTGGGGGGAAAATTTACAAATCAGTCGAGGAAAAGCCTCTTTGATTGAAGAAGGAATGACGGTTCTTTTTAACGATATTCTAGTTGGCCGAGTGATTAAAGCCAATCGATTTGATAGTTTGGTGGAACTGATTGATAAAAGAGGGGTTAAAATTCCGGTCGGAGTAAAAGGAAAAGATTCTTCGAAAGAAGTAAAGGCAAAGGGCTTGCTGGTCGGGCTAGGAAAGAATCATTTGCAATTGGAGAAGGTGCTGCAAGAAGAGAAATTAACCAAAGGGGATTTAGTTTTTAGTTTAGGCCAAGGAGGCGTGTTGCCGGATTTGTTGGTGGGTCGAATTGATGAAGTTAGTAATGACAAGACGGCCGTTTATCAATCGGCGACAGTTTTGCCTTTAGTTGATTATCAAAGATTACGGCAAGTTTTTGTTGTCTATGAAGAGTAAAAGAAAATGAAAAAGATTCTTTTTTTAATTCTGCTTTTATTATTAGTTACTTTCCAAATTAGTTTTTCCTTGCCCAATTTAAGCCTGGGAGCCTTGATTCTATTTTTAAGCTTGAGTCCGACGGAGGACTGGTCTTTGGGAGTGGCTTTTTTATTGGGCCTGTTTCTTGATTTAACTCGAGGTGATTGGTGGGGACTTTCTTCTCTTTTTCTCCTATTATTGGTTTTGTTCTTCTTTTTGTATCAACGTCGCTTCTTTTCTCAGAGTTTATGGTTTTTGGGTTTGTTTACTTTCTTCAGCAGTTTGTTTTACGATTATCTAATTTTAGGCCGCTTGTCTTTGATGGCTAGTTTTGTTCTGGTGCTTCTGCTTCTCTCGGTTCGCTTTGGTTTAAATTACTTTTTTGTGGGACGAAAAGGTTTGAAGATAGGCCTGAAAAGCAAATAGATGAAAGAAAATAGTCGAACCTTTGTTTTTTTTACCGTTTTAGGGATCGTTTTTTTTCTTCTTCTGGGTCGACTCTTCGAGCTTCAAGTGCTTTGGGGGAAGAAATATCGGACTCTGGCGGAAGGAAATCGGATCAGGCGAGTGATCATTCCGGCTCCGAGGGGAGTGATTTTGGATCGCCATGATTTACCTCTAGTTCAAAATCAGCCGGTTTTCAGAAAAGCCGTTAGGGATGAAACGGGAGAGATTACTTCCTGGGAGCCAGTTTCCAGAGAGGAAGCTCTTGATTTAGAAGCTCAAGGGAAGATTGATTCCATTCGGGAAGATGTAGGCCGTAAGTATCTTTATCCTCGAAGCTTGAGTCATGTCTTGGGTTATTTAGGAGAAATCAATTTAAAAGAATTGAAGACAGAGAGTTTTCGTTTGGGGGATTTGATTGGTCGAGGGGGAATCGAACAGAAATATGATTTATTTTTACGAGGCCAGGATGGAGGAAAATTAATCGAAGTTGATGCCAACGGGAATCAGGTTAAAGTATTGGGTGAAGTCGAACCTCAACCGGGAGGAGAGATAAAGCTTTCTTTGGATGCGAAACTGTCTCAAAAAGCACTTGAATTGCTTGAAGAAAAAAAAGGAGCGATTGTTGCCAGTGAAGCGGAGACCGGCCGGATCTTGGTTTTAGTTTCTTCACCTGCTTTTGACGCTAATTTGTTTTCTCAATTGAGCTTTAATCAGGAAAAAGCTGCTCAAGCTCAAGAGGTTCTGGAGGATTCTCGAATGTTGATGCTCAATCGAGCCATTGGAGCCCACTATCCACCCGGATCAACTTTCAAAATCGTTTCCTTGGTTGCCGGCTTGGAAGAAGAGAAAATTGACCGGGAGACAATATACGAAGATACCGGTCAGATCAAGATTGGCGATTTTGTTTACAACAATTGGTACTTTACTCAATATGGTCAGGTGGAAGGGGAGATTGATTTGATTACCGCTCTAAAAAGATCAACCGACACTTTCTTTTACAAAGTAGGTGAGTGGGTAGGAGCGCCCAAATTGGCCAATTGGGCGAGAGAGTTTAATCTCGGGAGTAAAAACGAAATCGATCTCCCGGGAGAAATAACCGGGCTGGTTCTGGATCCAAAAACAAAAAAAGAGTCGAGAGGGGAAAGTTGGTTTCTGGGGAATACTTATCATTTAGCCATTGGTCAGGGCTTTCTTCTCACGACGCCTTTACAAGTAAACACCATGACCAGTGTGATTGCCAATCAGGGCAAACTTTGTTTACCAAAGATAAACCTAGATCAGACAGTTGATTGTCGAGATCTGTCCTTGAAACGAGAAACTCTCGATTTGATTAAAGAAGGCTTGAAAGAAGTTTGTCTTCCCAAGGGGACAGCTTTTCCTTTCTTTGATTTTCAACCTCAAGTTGCCGGCAAAACGGGAACGGCTGAATTTGGTGATCCTGAAGATCGAACTCACGCCTGGTTCACCGCCTTTGCTCCCGCTGATAAGCCGGAAATAGTGGTGACGGTTCTTTTGGAAGCCGGAGGAGAAGGTTCTTACGATGCCGCTCCAATTGCCAAAGAGATATTTGAGTATTGGTTTGAGAATTAGTTAATTGTTTTTGTAGACCTCATTGTGTGTGCCGATTTTGAAAAAGTAAGCCCCTTTATCGTCAAGAAAAAAGAGCATTCGGTGATCTTTGCCGATGGAGATGCTCCATATGTTGTTTAGGTTTCCTGAAAGCTTGTGAACTCTAAGCGACGGATGAAGGTGGTTTTTCTGGAACAAAAGCAACTGCTTTTCAACTTTTTGAATTAATTGTTTATCTTTGGTTTTGATTTTCTTTAGCTTTTTGTAAAGTTCGGGCGATACCTCAAAGTCCATGTTGTAATTACAGTTTTTTTAAAAACCCGGATACATTGGTAACCTTTTTGGCTGACTCTCTTTCTTTTAAAGCTTTTCGGCCCTCTTTTTCCGCCTCTTTAGACATTTGGAAAACAGGGAAGTCCAGATCAGCGACATCTTTTAAAATGAGGTATCTCACATAGCCGGCAATTGGCATCTCAAACTTGTTAGCCTTACTGGCGAGATAATCTTTAAGCGAGGCAGAAAGGTTAATTTTGATTTGAGATTGTTTAGTAATCATAAACTAAGCTTAGTACCAATTGCAGGACTTGTCAAGGACTTTTTGGGACTTGACAAACTGACCCGTCCAATCGCCAAGGAGATATTTGAGTATTGGTTTGAAAACAGCAACTAATCGTCGTTTTTTGCTACAATCAATTTAATGCCTAGAGGATTGGATAAGGAGCGATTGGTTGTTTTGGGGTTTTCCGTCTTCGGTTTAATGCCTCAAGAATTTTTTCTTCTGAAAGATAAGTTTCTCAATTTAGAGTTGGCTTGGTTAGCGGGAAAGGGAGAATTGGTGGAAGCCGGTTTAACTCCCAAAAAAGCCTTTGATTTGGTTGAGTTCAGGCGTAAATTTGATCTCGCTTCGTATTTCTTTCGGTTGCGTGAAAACAAGGTCGAGTGCTTATTTCACCAGGACAAAAAGTATCCTTTACTTCTAAAAAATATTGATGACTCGCCCTTTATTTTATATGGGAAAGGAGATCTGAGTCTTCTCAAGAAGCCTTGTTTGGCGGTGGTTGGCTCCAGACGAATGAGTTCGTATGGAAAACAGATGACTCATAAATTAATTAAAGAGTTAGTGGGGAAGAAAATAGTGATTGTTTCCGGTTTAGCATTAGGAGTTGACGCGGCGGCTCATTCAGCCGCTTTAAGATTTGGCGGCAAAACCATTGCTATTATGGGAACCGGGTTTGACAAAATTTATCCGTCGGAAAATTTAGGATTGGCGAAAAGAATAATCAAAGAAGGTGGTTTGGTGTTGTCAGAGTTTCCTCTCGAATTTCCTTTAAAAAAAGAAAATTTTCCTTGGCGCAATCGGCTGGTTTCCGGAATAAGCAAAGGGGTCTTAGTGATTGAAGGGAAAGAAAGATCGGGGACTTTGATCACTGCCAGATTAGCCGCTTATCAGGGACGAGAAGTTTTCACTTTGCCCGGCCAGGTCACCGATTCAGGGTCATTTGTGCCCCACTTATTGATTAAGCAGGGAGCGAAATTAACCGAGACAGCAGAAGATATATTAGAAGAACTAGCTTGACTTTAACTATAATAGTAGTTTAACGTTTTTAAAGATATGGATTTATTAGTAGTTGAATCACCAACCAAAGCAAGAACGATTTCCCGTTTTTTGGGGAACGATTTTAAGGTTCTTTCCACCACTGGTCACATTCGGGATTTACCTAAAAAGAAGATTGGAGTGGAGGTAAAAAAACAAAAGAACGGTTTAAGGTTTGACCCTCAATATGTTTGGATGGAAAAAAAAGAAGAAACAATCAAGGCTTTAAGAAAGGAAATAAAACAGGCTAAAAAAGTTTATCTTTCTACTGACCCGGACCGAGAAGGTGAAGCGATTGCCTATCACGTTTTTCTTTTAGACGAGAAGAAAAAAGATAAATTTATTCGCTCGACTTTTCATGAAATTACTGGTTCAGCTATCAAAGCGGCTTTGAAAAAGGGCGGCAAAATTGATTTGAAATTGGTTGATGCTCAAGTGGCGAGAAGGACTTTGGATCGGCTGGTCGGCTACAAGTTATCTCCTTTGCTTTGGAGAAAAATTCGTCGAGGTCTTTCGGCTGGGAGAGTTCAATCAGTGGTAGTGAGATTGATTGTCGAAAAAGAAAAAGAGATAGAAGCTTTTAAGTCGGAAGAGTATTGGGAGATTTGGGGTACTTTTCTTAGCCAAGAAGGGAAGAAACGAGAACTGTTGGCCAAATTGGTCAAAGAAAATGGCAAGAACTTAGCGATTGATAAGGAAAAATTAGCCAAGGAGACCTTAACCCTGTTAAGGTCAGCTGATTATAAGATCGGTTCGGTTCAAGAAAAAGCGACTGAACAGCGGCCGGTACCTCCTTTTACCACTTCAACCTTACAGCAATCAGCGGCAAGGAAGTTTAATTTTACTTCGAAAAGAACGATGCGAGCGGCCCAAGGTTTATACGAAAAAGGCTTGATCACTTATCACCGGACAGACTCTCTTTCTTTAAGCGGCAAAGCAGTTGAGACAATTAGAAAACTGATTGAAAAGGAATTCGGGAAGCAGTTTTTGCCCGAAAAAGCCAATTTTTATAAGACTAAATCTAAGAGTGCCCAAGAAGCTCATGAAGCGATTAGGCCAACTCGAGCCAATTTGCTTCCAGAAAAGGCGAAATTGAGCGGCAGTGACGAAAAACGACTTTATAGCTTGGTTTGGAAACGGGCGATTGGATCACAAATGAAACCGGCTGTTTGGGATAAATTGGTGATCTTGGTTTCCGGAACGGTGAAGAAACGAGCAGGTTCTGCCAGCGAGCAGGTTTATGATTTTCGAGTTGAAGGCAAGTCACTTAATTTTGCCGGCTGGCTCGAGCTTTACAAAGATACTTTGGCTAAACAGGAGAATTTGCTTCCCAAATTTGAACAGAACGAAGAAATGAATCTTAAGAAATTAGATCCTAAGCAAAAATTTACCCAGCCACCAGCTCGTTACAGTGAAGCCAGTCTGATTAAGGAACTAGAGAAAAGGGGAATTGGCCGACCTTCAACCTACGCGCCGATTGTCTCGACGATTCAAGCGAGACAATATGTTGAAAAAGACGAAGGTCGATTCAAGCCGACTCCTCTGGGGACAACGGTTAATGACTTCTTGGTTGAATATTTCCCCAAAGTGATGGATTTTGAATTCACGGCTCGAATGGAAGAAGGCTTGGACAATGTTGCTCATGGAGAGCAGAAGTGGCAGGCCCTATTAGGTGAGTTCTACGGTCCGTTTGACAAGAAGCTGGAGCAAGTAACCAAGAAGGGCAAAAGAAAGGCGATTCCAACTGAAAAAACAAAAGAAAAGTGCCCTAAATGTAAAAAAGCTAATTTAGTAATTCGGATTGGCCGTTTTGGCAAGTTTTTATCTTGCGATCGATTCCCGGATTGCGATTATACGGCTCCTTTCATTCAGAAAATTGAAGGAGTAAAATGTTCCGAATGCGGTGGCGAAATTGTCATTCGAAGGACCAAAAAAGGGAAACAATTTTTTGGCTGTTCCAAATGGCCCAAGTGTAAGTGGGCTTCTTGGAAAAAACCCAAAATTGAAAAGTAATTACCCTTATCCCCAAGCAGTCTAATTTATCCACGCTCAGTTATCCACATATAATTTTTGTCTATTTATCTGGATTTTCGAAGAATAAGCCTTATAGTATTTCGAATCGTTAACCTATAATGGTTCTTGCTAAAAGTGAGCCCGTTTGTTTTAATTAAATTCGAAGATGAAAACGGAGTTACAATTTAAAAAACTTAAACAAGAAGCGGTTTTGCCTAGATATGCCTTAGAAGGAGATGTAGCTTTTGACCTCTTTTCATTAGAGGACTATTTACTTCAGCCAGGAGAAAAGTATCTTTTTAAGATTGGTCTAGCTTCGCAGATCCCAGCCGGTTTTTGTGTCATCGTCAAACCCAAATCGGGCTTAGCGGTGAAGGCGGGGATTGATGTTTTGGCGGGAGTGATTGATAGTGGTTATCGAGGTGAATGGGGAGTACTTTTGATTAATTTAGGTGAAGAGGCCTATCAGTTTAAAAAAGGTGACAAAATTGCTCAAGGTTTACTTTTGAGTCTCCCTCAAGTTGAAATCAAAGAAGTTAAGAAATTACCGCTAAGCCATCGAGGGCAGGGTGGCTTTGGCTCAACCGGCAGGAACTGAAGATCGAGCTCGTTGAAAAGAAATAGCAGCTTGTGTTAAAATCGCTTGACATTGATAATGAAAAAAATTAACTTAAACGACTTACTTGAGGCTGGTTGTCATTTTGGTCATCAAGCGAAGCGCTGGCATCCGAAAGCCAAAATTTTTCTTTTTGACAAAAAAGACGGCGTTCACATTTTTGATTTAGCTAAAACCAAAGAGCAACTGGAAAAAGCAGCCCAATTCGTTTCTGACTTAGCTAAAGAAGACAAAGTGATTGTTTTTGTTGGCTGCAAGAGACAGGCTCAAGCAGTGGTCAAAGAAGAGGCGAAAAGAGCCGGAATGCCTTATGTGACTCATCGTTGGTTAGGAGGAACAATCACCAACTGGCAACAGATCGGCAAAATGGTCAGACGTTTGAAACAATTGAGAGAACAAAAAGAAAAAGACGAACTGAAGAAATATACCAAGAAAGAGCGACTGTTATTTGATCGAGAAATTGCCAAACTGGAAAGAATCATTGGTGGTTTGCAAAACCTGGAAGATTTACCTGATGCTCTTTTAGTGGTTGATATTGTTCGGGAAGAAGTATCTGTTCGCGAAGCGACTCAAGCCAAGATTCCGATAATCGCGATGACTGATTCTAACGCCAATCCAAGCTTGGTTGATTATCCGATTCCTGCTAATGACGACGCGGTTGGTTCAGTCAAGTTCATTATTAGTTATCTCACTGACGCTATCTTGGAGGGGAAAGAGAAAGCTCAAAAAGCCAAAGCCCAAGCGAAAGTTAAGGCAAAGAAAGCATAAGATGGCAAAAATTGACGTTAAAACAATTAAACAGCTACGAGAAAAAACCAAAGCAGGAGTAACTGATTGTCGGAAAGCCTTGGAAGAAACCAAAGGTGACATGAAGAAAGCGGCCGAATGGTTGCGACAGAAAGGGATTAAATCATCGGAAAAAAGAGCCGATCGAGAAGCGAAGCAGGGAATTGTCTTCGCTTATTCTCACAATCAAGGTCAAATTTTAGGAGTGGTGGAATTAAATTGCGAAACCGACTTTGTCGCTCGGACAAAAGAATTTAAAAATTTAGCGAAAGAGTTGGCAATGCAAGTAGCGGCAATGTCTCCCAAAGATGCCAAAGAGTTATTGGTTCAAACTTGGATCAGGGACACCAAGAAAACAATTGAAGAATTGGTTAAAGAAACTTCTGGTAAAACAGGGGAAAAGGTGGAAGTGAAGAAGATAGCAAGGTTTGTTTTAGGAGAGTAACTTTTGTTAAGATGACATCAATGGTTGATCTAAATGAACTTCGGGTTAGAATGCAAAGGGCGGTTGATCTTTTGCAGGAAGAGCTTTCTCAAATTAAAGCCGGTCGAGCTAGTCCTTCTTTGGTAGAAAAGATTATGGTTGAGGCATATGATACTCAGATGCCTCTGGTGGAACTAGCTTCTATCACCTCTCCTGATCCTAACCAATTGCTTGTTTCTCCTTTTGATAAGAGTATTGTTGGTGAGATCCAACGAGCGATCGGATCTCGGCAAGAGCTGGGTTTATCGGCGAATGTTGATGGAGAAATGATTCGTATCATCATTCCCCCTTTAACAGAAGAAAGAAGGCAAGAGCTGACCAAAGTGATTAGTCAAAAGTTAGAAATTACTCGAGTAATGGTTCGCCAAGAAAGAGGTGAATTGATGGCTCAAATCAAACGATCAGCCGAAGCGAAAGAATTAAATGAGGACGAGAAGTTTGAGCTGGAAAAAAAAGTTCAGAATTTAACCGATGAATTTAATGAGAAGATTGGGAGTATTGGGAAGCAAAAAGAACAAGAACTTCTATGCCTT
>CAYPPS010000015.1:0-2016 GCA_964412685.1 uncultured Gammaproteobacteria bacterium
GGAAAAAAAGAACTCCCAGGAGACCAACAGCAGTTTTCTCAAAAAGCTCTTTGCCCAAGAAGTAGATGATTAAGATTAAACCGGCTAACCCCAAAGCACTCGGCAAATTAAGAGCCAGGTCGATAGGGAGTCCTGACTTCTCCAGAAAACCGGTTAAAGCGTAGAAGAGATAGTGATAACGAATCGGTTCCCCGGCAAAGATGGGGTATTCCGGAGAGGGAAAATTATTGCCGAGAGAAAAAGAACGGATCAGGGGAATGTGGGCGGCAAAATCACTCCAAACTTTATCACTAATAATGAATTGCCCTTTTGAGTAGCTAAAAGTGTGACTCATTAGCCAATAAGAAAAGACGAAAGGAAAGCTAAAGAAAAATAGTTTTTTAAATCTAGTTTTGGCTAATTTTTTCCGCTGCTCTTTTACCCATTTGAATGGCATAATTAATCCCCCGATCATAAGGATAAATCAACTGCATGTTGGCGACAACCACTTTCCCTTTTTGTTTTTCGAGTTTCTTTAAGTTTTGATAGTAAACAGGAGTAATGATTGGTTGAGCGTTGAGGTTTTTGAAAAGGAAACTGTCAATCAGGTTTTTTTCAAAATTAAACTTAGGATTTATCTTTTTGACAAAAGGAAGGAATTCTTTCCAAAGTTGCTCTTTTGTTTTTTTAAAGAAGGGATGGGTCTTGGGATAATAGCCGCCTAAATAAAGAACGTTTTCTTGGTTGTAATTTTTCTTGTTGATGAAATTGGTTTGTTCGACGACGGCAATAAAAGGAAACTGTTTTTCATTGATATTCAACCAGTAAGTTTGGTCTTCAAAGAAGGGCTTTTTTAAAGTAAGGATTAAATTAATTGCTCCCAACATCTCCGGCCAAGCTTTGTCTTTGGAGAAAATTTGTCCTGGGGTGGTAACCAAAACCGTGTCGAATTTTTTTAATTGATCGAATGATTTTATTTCCTTTTTCAGATAAATTTGACCACCTTGTTGTTTAATTTTTTGAACCAGAGTGTTAATTAGGGATTGAAAACCGCCTTCGAGATAGCCGAGGCGAGAACTTCTTTTTTTAATCCTGGCCCAAAACCAAGCGGCGGAGATCTGGTTGTAAAAGGAACCAAATTTGCCTTTCAAGAGTGGTTGCCACAAAACTTGGTCGGCTTTTTGACCGAAAAGAGTTTTTGAAAAAGTAGTCGCCTTCTGGTTTTTTAAACTTTGCCAGCTTAAAAAGATTTTTGTATAAACAGTGGCCAAGCCGACTCTCAAGCGATCAAAAATATTGAGAGGTGAAAATTTTAAAACCGAAACGGGCGAGTCAAATTGAAAGATTCTTCCTTGGTAAAAAATTGAAGACCTTGGCTTTTTGAAAAAAAGTTTTTCTTCCAGCCCCACCTCTTTTATTAGTTTTTGGGCGTCAAAGTCAGAGGTAAAAAGATGGTGAAAAAAGAACTCCAGGGGCCATCGCCAGCCTTTAGATTTAAACGAAGCTGATAAGCCGCCCAAAAAAGCTTCTTTTTCGAAGATGGTTACCGAGAGGCCTTTTTGGGTTAAGTAATAAGCGCTAGTTAATCCGGTAATTCCTCCGCCGATGACAGCGATTTTCTTTTTCATTTCTCAATTCTAACATCTGCGGGTTAATCTAGAGCAGTAAAAGTAGGAGAGAAGTGAAAATTAACAAAAGCCCGCCTCCGGCAGCGCCAAGGGTTGGCAGAGCCATCCCGGCTTGTTCAAGAGTTATCGGTGTTGGAGTAGGCCCTTCGGGTGTTGGGGTTGAAGTTACTCCTGGAGGGAGAGTAGGAGTGGGTGTGGGACTGTTAGTTAAAGTGGGTGTGGGCGTAGGAGAACTGGTTGGAGCGGGAGTATTGCTTGGTTGGGGACAAACACAATCACTTTCTTGAGGACAGTCATTATTAACACACAAGTTTTTGTCTTCTGTCTCGATGAACTGGCAAGTTAAGTTGCTGGGGCAATCATCATTGGTTTCACAAGCCTCCCAACATTCTGGGGTTTGAGTTGGGGT
>CAYPPS010000015.1:2116-14367 GCA_964412685.1 uncultured Gammaproteobacteria bacterium
GGCAATCATCATTGGTTTCACAAGCCTCCCAACATTCTGGGGTTTGAGTTGGGGTGGGAGTAGGAGTGAGGGTAGGTGTGGGAGTAGGAGTTGGAGAAACGCTGGGGATATTGAAACTGAGCTGACAACTGGTAACCGGTTCGCTTTCGAAAACCTCTGGTTGTTTAGCTATTTCTTTTATTTCTTCTTTGGGAGTGGGGCTGGTTTCTTGGTCTTGATTGATTCCTGTTTGGATTGAAGGGGCTTCCGGTTTGCTGGTCAAAAAAGCCGGCCTTAAAATGATGATTGCTCCCAGGCTGATGAGAACCAGGGTGCTAAATCCTAATAAAATTAGCGTCCAGTTTTCTTTTAGTTTCATTTTTTTAGTACCAGGTTAGACTATTAGAATCAAAGATCATTGCTCCAATGGAAAACTCTCCTGTTTGGGGGAGAGAATAGTCGACATAATAATAATCGCCTTCTTTATTGGTAGTCTCGCACCAATTGTCAGCCAAAGTTAGGTTAGTCCCCTGGCACCAACTGTTATTGGCGGTTTGATTAACCTGGAAGCGAGCTTTGCTGATTTGTTCACTGTAACTACCGTTGACCAGCAATCGGATTTGATCGTCAATTTTGAGTTGGGAAAAATCAGTGATTTCTTGTCCCTCTGAATCAGTTATTTTAACCACTAAACAAACAGGGGCTCCAACGACGGTAAATTCTAGACTGCATGGTTCTTGACCGTCTCCTTCAGTCGAGTAGATTTCCGGAACGACGCCTTTTTCAAGAGAGCTGTTTTTGGATTGAGGGGCAACTTTCATTTTTTCTTGATCGGTGTCGGTAATAATAGAAGGATTTAATCGGGGACCGAGAAACTGTTGGCCAGCTAAAAAACTGAGGCTCAGAAAAAAGATTCCCAGAAAACCCATTATTAATTTGGGAGCAAAATTGGGCAAACGGCTTTTTTTAATTACCGGTTCTTGAGCGACGGCTTGATTGACGGGTTCAGTCGATTGTGGTTTTTCCAAGCTACCGATTTCAATTCTTTCTTCCGTTTCGGGCAGATCCTTCATTTAAATTAAAAACAATTTTCTCCCGGCCCAGGAAACAGTAATTAAACTTAAGCCGAGGCTAATTAGAATTAAAGTGGGAGCGAAGACTCCGCCCTCGGGAACGCCACTGGCGGTTGAGGGCATACTGGAACGAGTGGCAATCGTGGTAGGAGTTGGAGTTGGGGTTAGAGTTGGAGTTGGAGTGGCAGAAGGACTGGTTTCTGCTGATGGAGTCGAGGTTAAGGCGGGCAAGGAACTCGCGCCTTGAGCCAAGACGGTGAAAGTTTTACTTTGAGTAGTTCCGTCAGTTAAAGAGACGGTGATAGTGTGTTCTCCGGGCTCTAAATCTCCTGGCGGTTCCCAGGACCAATTGCCGCTTTCGTCAACTTGGATGGTGCCGCTGTAAATGGGATCCGATTCGATCGTTATTGTTAGAGTTTGATTGGTGGGAGCGGTTCCCAAAAATTCTGGTCTTTGAGCGTTCAATTCTTCCCCTTGGCTTGGATTGATAATGATTAATTGTGTTTGATCACCATTAATAATCTCGTCTTCAGGCGTTGGAAGCAGAGGTGGATTTTCCTCGTTCTGGCCTTGATTGTTTCCAGCAGGAATTGGGTTCTCCCCGGTCGTGCGGAAGTCATGGTTGGTTCCTAATTTAATGGTTGGTAAAGGATTGTCGTTGCTGGTGGTGGCAATGGCGGTGGCGAAACCTTTGCTAGCGGCTTGAACAAAAATGTCTTCGATGGAAGCGTCTTTGTCGTAAGTCGCAAAATCGGTTAAGTCTTCTGATCGGGCGGTGTTCAAGGGAATGACCCAATTGCCGGAAGATTTAGTGATTGTCGACAAAGGAGTGGCGCCGTTTAAGGAAAGATAAACAATCGCTCCTTCAACTGGATTATTGACCTGATCGATAACGTTACCATAAGCAACATCACTGGCGGGGTCGGCTTGGGCAAGTGTTGGGGCGGTCGTTATTTCGAAAGGTTGGCCGTTATTGTCGAAGACGCTCTTCCCGCTGCCAATCTTAAACAAATAATCAGTTGTGGGGGTCAATCCCTTAACTGTGACATGGTGGCCTTGATAATCGATCACTTTGCCGCTTAATTGATCACGATCATCTTTGGCTAATTGATCAAAATTATTGTCGGTTGAATAACGAAGGAAGCCAGACGTGGCTTCGTCAGTGATCCAAGAAACAGAAAAACTGTTATCGGTGATATTTGTAATTTTGACCTGTTTTGGCTTACTTTCCGGGGAGGCACGGAGAAGCCAACTTGAGCTTTGTTGGACAAAATAAACACCCACGGCCAATCCAACCAGTAAAACCAACAAACCCACTAAGGTAGGTATTTTTATTTGCTTAAACTTAAGCTTCATTCTTCCTCTATAGTTATTAAGCTATCACTTTCACCATCGGTCTGACTAGAGTCAGTTGCTTCGGGAACGGGAGTGACAGGAGAGGCGAGAAGAATAGCCAGTTCTTCTTTAGAAGGAGCAACTTTTTCTTCGAGTAAACCGAAGACTTGAGAGTCGATTTTGGCGCTTAGGGGACGCATTTGAATTTGAGTTGGTTGAGGGATAGTGGTCTTTTTGCTGGTGCGAAAAGTTTCCAAAGCAATCCAAAGAAAAACAGTTACCGTGGTAATGATAGCGATTAAAAACAAATTTTTACTAATAGAAAGTTTTTGGTTAGAGACCATCTTGATCACCTTTGGTTTCTTTTAAATAAAAAGCTTTACCTTGAACAGAGAGGCTTAATGTGGCCTCTTTTTCTTTGCTTTGGTTTTTTTGAAAGGCAAACTTTTCCGTTTTGATTAAACGCCTTAATTTGGGGAAAAGTCTAAGTAGTTCTTTGAGGCGGGAATACTCTCCTTGGGCGACGAAAGTAAATTTTACTTCTTGAATTTGATTGCTTTCTTGGCCCCAAAGGTCAATCTCGCTGAACTTAAGATCTATTATTTCCACTTGGGCTTGTCGGGCAAGAAATTCCAGTTGTTGAGCAAGCAAACTAAATTGACTTTCTTGGGGAAGGGTTTGGTCTAGTAAATAAACTCTACTGCTCATGAGATTATATTGTTCTTGAGCTTGGGCCAAAGTGTTAATCTTTGCCTCTAAAGCTTGAACGACCTGTTTTTGGTCATCGATCTTTTTGAATAAACCTGCGATCGTGTTTGCGGTTGGCTTGAGAGCAAAGAAAGCAAAGAAAGAGATGGTGATTAGGGTTAAAACTGCCCCACCGTAGACCCGACTTTTCTTTTTCTTGTAAAAACGAGCCAGGTTATCAACGAAATAGTGGCGGTAATTGGCGTAGTTCTTTTGTCCGATTTTGGCCATGGTTATTTTTCTTGTTTTGGGTTTGTTGTTTCCCAGTTAAGGCTGAAATTAACTAATTGACTTTTGTCTTCACTGTTAAGCTCAGAGAGACGAATCTGATTAAAATTAGGATGATTTTCCAGATTAGCAATCAAGGTTTGAATTCCACTAGTTTCCAAGGCTTGGGCTCGTAGACTGACTTTATCGGAAGTGACATTGAGGAGATCGAGACTGACATTTACCGGAGTGATTCCACTTAGTTCGAAGAGAACTTGGTTCAGTGTGTCTCGTTCTTGTTCGAGAGTGTTAATTTGATTGACTCGTTCTTGTAAGAAACGGAATTGATTTTCAAATTCACCCGAAGCGTCGATCATCGCTTGATATTGAGCTATTTCTTCGTTTAAGTCAGTTAAGTCCCGATCTAGCTTGAAACGCGAGAGAAGAGCCAGAATGACGATTAGTTCGGTAAAGACGATGACGTATCGACCAGTGTTCAAGGCCCACTTTAAGAGCTTGCCTAAAGTTGATCTTTCCCAATCTTCTTGAGGCAAAAATTCAATCTGAGATTTTCGGGCAGCCATCCTGAAAATAGTATAGGTAGGAAAAGGGAGATTGTAAAGTTTTGTTAGTCTTTTTTAGATCGACTGGTTTTGGTTTTTTTGCCTGGTTTGGATTTAGTTAGAACGGTTTTATTTTGTGAAGAAGTGAGCAATAATTTGCCCAAACGTGACTTAAGTCGGTCAGCTTTTTTGCGGTGAATATATTTCTTTTTTGCTGCTCGATCCAAGCTTTGATAAGCCCCTTTCAGATTATCGACTGAAGGTGATCGACGCATTTCTTTAAGACTTGATTTCAGTTTCTTTTTGATTTTTAAATTAACCAAAGTTCGTCTTCGATCTCGTCTTAATGCTTTCTTGGCTGATTGAGTAACTGGCATTTTTTCTTAAAATTAGTTAAATTATCTCTTGGTAAAGGGATTCTATCAGGCTATAATTGGTTAATCAAGTTTGATTGGCTCAATGTTTTTGAAATTAATTAAGAAATTAAACCACCATTCAACCATTTTGACTCGCCGTCAAACCTCCATTTTTTCAGCCGCGACGATTATCATGTTCATGATTGTTGCTGCTCGGATTTTGGGTTTGGTGCGTAACCGAGTCTTGGCTCATTTCTTCGACGCTGAAACTTTATCAGTTTATTTTGCCGCTTTTAGGTTGCCGGATATTATTCTGGAGGTTTTGATTTTCGGGACGCTTTCTTCGGCTTTCATTCCTGTCTTTACAACTTATATCTCCAAGCGCAATTTGCGTCAAGCTTGGCACGTCGCCAGTATTTGCCTTAATTTTGCCTTAATTTTTTTCTTAATTCTCGCTCTAATTATTTTTCTCTTAGCTCGACCAATTTATGGTTTGATTGCCCCCGGTTATTCGGCGGCTGAATTGGATCAGATTGTTAGGTTGGCTAGAATTTTGCTTTTGGTTCAAGGGTTTTTTGTGGTCAGTTATTTTATTACGGCTGTTTTAGAATCTTTGAGACGTTTCGTGGCTTCGGCTCTAGCGCCGCTCTTTTATAATTTGGGGATTATTTTAGGGACAATTATCTTTGCTCCGTCCTTGGGAATTTACGCGCCGGTGATGGGGGCGGTTTTGGGAGCTTCGATGCATCTTTTGGTTCAGTTGCCGGTAGCGATTTCTCTGGGTTTTTCTTGGCGTCGCCAGTTTAACTTTAGAGATCCGGGAGTTAGAAAAGTGACTAAATTGGCAGCCCCGAGAATATTGGAGTTGTCGCTAGTTCAATTGAGTAAAAGCGCCGAACTATTTTTGGCTTCCTTAATTTCTACTGCCGCTTTCACTTATTTTACTTTTGCTAATTCACTCCAATTACTTCCGATTGGCCTTTTTGGGATTTCTATGGCCAAGGCTTCATTGCCAACCATGGCGATTCAGTCGGCTCAAGGCAAGAAAGAAGAATTGGCGAAGACATTCACCAGTCTTTTTGGCCAAATGCTTTTTTTAATTTTGCCCTTTTCTTTCTTTTTGGCGATTCTTCGGATTCCGGTCATTCGGCTTGTTTTTGGTGCTAGTCAATTTGATTGGCTGGCAACAGTGCAAACTGGCTATGCTTTGACGGCTTTTTGTTTGGGTCTTTCTGCTCAAGCTTTGGTTTATTTGATTAATCGAACCTTTTATGCCCTTCAGGATACTTGGACGCCGGTTAAAATTTCCATTTTGACTGTTTTTGTTAACGTCACTTTAGGGGGGATTTTTGTTTTGGGATTTCAATTGCCAGTTTGGAGCCTGGCCTTGGCTTTCTCTTTGGCTTCGATATTCCAGTTTTCCTTGCTCTTGTTTTTATTGACTAAACATCTACCGGAATTAAGTCGATCACGACTCATTTCCAAATTTGTTCGACTGTTTTTACTTTCTAGTTCTTCTGGCGGATTGATGTTCTTTTTGCTTAAGATAATGGACCGGTCAGTTTGGAGCAAACAATTATCTTTCTTGCGCTATGTGGGTCTAAGAATTCCCATCGACTTTGTTCATTTCGTTTTAGATACTCGTTACACTTTCAACTTAATTTTGCTGACCATTTTTGTTGGCGCCGTTGGCCTCATTTTTTATCTTTTCTTGAGCTACCTTTTCAAGGTGGAAGAACTAGCTTTGTTGAGTAAATTATTGATCCGGATGAAGAAATTGGAACTGATCAAACCGAAAATTCCTCAAGACAAAGAGTCGCTTACTTTTTCGCAGGAAGAGACGGGCTAATTTCAATTAAGACAATATTGTTGGCGGTCAGAGTTATTTCTTTAAAGAGAGTTTGATTGGCGACAAAGATCGTTTCTTGATTACCGATTCCATAAAGAAAAGTTTGTTTTAGAGAATAGGCTTGATTGTCCAAGTGGTTAATGGTTAGAGGAAAAGTTTCCTGATGGTGACCTCGGGAGTCTACGTTGGTCAGGATTATTTTGATTACTTCTCCGTTTTGGATAGCAAAGCCGGTTATCCAATCGCCCTCCCCAGTTAAACTAATTCTTTCTCCCTCCATTTGGTTGAGGATTTTGATAGCTTGGTAACGAGGCTTAGCGACAACTGGTGGATTATCCGGATAGGTCAGGATTCCCCAGCGACCCCAAAATTTCTCACCTTCTGGTGACGGTCCATCATAGACCTCAAAGACGAAACCCAAATCGATTCGACCAATCATTTGTCGAGCACTGGCAACCAAATGAGCGGCGGCAAAATTGTTGTCGTTAACGGGGGAATTCTCTGAATCTGGTCCCCATTCGGTCAAATATTTTTCGAGACTATAACCGGCATTTTCAAAGAGCCAGGTGTCAATCAGGTCAATGTCTTCTAGATAAGTTTTAGGATCGAGGGAATAACGATGCCAAGAATAAAAATCGAGTCTTAAGTTATTTTTGGCGACGTAATCAAGGAAGGTAAAAACCCAGTTTCGATACGGAGCAGTAATTGCCGGACCGCCGATCTTAAAAGGATTAGTATTTTGAGCTCTTTGGGCTCCGACGGCAGCGTGGTGATAAAGAGTGAGGTAATTTTTGTCCCCCCAAGTTTTCCAGGAGCCAAAAAGATCCGGCTCATTCCAAACTTCGTAAATGATTCCTTTTAGATTGCGGTTGTTTCGACCACTAAAGTGCTCGACGGTTTTTTGGATTACCAATTGCCATTCTGGCCAACTTTCGGGCTGACCGATAATGTTGCCCTCTTTGGCAATCGCCGGCGGCATATAAGAGAGACTTAAAAAAGGAGTTGCTCCCAGTTCCAAAATTTGATTAACCGCTTGGTCTAATTTTTGCCAATTAAACACCAGTTGTTGGTCATTTTTTTGGACCGGCTCGTAAAAATCATAAAGATGATCTAGGCGAATATATCGGGGTTTTAGAGGAATAATTTGGTTTTTGACTTGGGTTAATTTGAGTTCACTTTCTTCGCCTCCCTGGCTTAAGTTGCGCCAGAAAGGATTGACTTGTCCCTGTTTGATCAGGGGATTAACGACAATTTCTGCTTTCTGGCCCAAGGCTTGACCGAAGTAAAGTCTGATTTGGTCGAAAAAGATGACAGTTAGTATCAAAACTCCAATCAGGAAAAATAAAAAGAAGAGAGGTAGAAGTTTTTTGGCTGGCGGTTTTTTGGAGGCCATTTTCCTTTTTTGAGTATAGCATGAATTTCCTCTTGACAGCCATTAGCAGTCATGTTAATCTTTTGCTAATGGAATTGACGGATCGACAGACGCGGATCTTAAAAGCCTTGATTGAGGAATACATGGAAACAGCGATTCCGATTGGTTCCGGGGCTCTCGAGAAAAAATATGATTTGGGGGTTTCTCCGGCGACTGTTCGGAATGAAATGGTTCGTTTAACCAAAAATAATTTTCTTAAACAACCTCACACTTCGGCTGGTCGAGTTCCCACCAAACAGGCTTTTCGTTTCTACGTTGACAATTTAATGGAACAAAAGACTCTTTCAGTTGCTGATGAAGTGGCGGCGAGGGAAAAAATTTGGGATGCTCGTTTTGATTTTGAGAAGTTGCTCCGTCAGGCGACCCGAGCTTTAGCGGAAAAAAGTAAAATGTTGGCTGTTTCTGCTTTGGATCAAGGAGAAGTTTACTATGCCGGCTCTTCGCATTTACTTGATTTGCCGGAATTCTTTGACATTGACGTTACTCGGACCGTTTTGTCTCTACTCGATGAAGATAAATCAATACTCGGTCTTTTCAGCAAGAGCTTCGGTGACGATCCGGTTTGTTTCCTTTTTGGAGATGAGTTGGGTTTTGATTATCTGGAGCCTTGCGGGATGGTTTTTACTCGTTTTGAAGCAGGTAAAAGTCGGCCTGGCGCAATAGGAGTGATTGGCCCCAACCGACTTGATTTTTCTTCCGCAGTTCCTTTAGTTCGGTATTTTGGCCAATTAATTGAAGAACTCAGTCAGGAACCGGAGAAATGAAAGTGAATCAGGAGATTAAGTTGGCTCAATTGGAAAAGAAGGTTGTTCAATTGGAGGAAAATTGGAAAAGAGCCTTGGCCGATTACGCCAATTTGGAGAAACGGGTTGAGCGACAAAAGCAAGATTTGGCTTTTTTTCTTAAAGGAGAACTTTTATTAAATTTTTTGAAGGTCTTTGAAGATCTGAAACGTTGCCAAAAAGCCTTGAAAAACGAAGGGGTCGATCTTATCTTAGAAAAGTTCGAACGGACTTTGACTAATTGTGGAGTCAAAGAAATAGAAGCCAAGGGTAAGATTTTTGATCCGGAATCGATGGAAGCAGTTGAAAAAGTTAAGGACGGAAAGAAAGGGCGTGTCAGTCAAGTATTTGAGTCTGGCTATTTGCTTGACGATCAGGTTTTAAAGCCAGCCAAAGTAGTGGTTGCAGATTAGTAGAAAAAAGTTAAACTTATTAAAGATTAAATCTAGAAAACAAAAAACAAAAATGGCAAAGATAATTGGTATCGATTTAGGAACAACTAACTCTTGTGTTGCTGTCATGGAAGCTGGTAAGCCTAAGGTTATTCCTTCGGCTGAAGGCAAGAACACGATTCCTTCGGCGGTGGAACCGGTTAAAAACTTAGTCGGTGAAGTGGCCAAAAGACAGATGATTCTCAATCCAGAGAATACCGTTTATTCAATTAAAAGACTGATGGGGCGGAAGGTTTCTGAGCCGGTAGTGGAGAAAACCAAGAAGTTAGTCCCCTACACCATCAAAGCCGGCAAGAACGGGATGGTGGTGGTGGAAATAGGTGGCAAAGGTTACACGCCGCAAGAAATCTCGGCGATGATTTTGAGGAAGACTAAAGTCGACGCGGAAAGTTATTTGGGTGAAAAAGTAACCGAAGCGGTGATTACTGTTCCAGCCTATTTTGATGATTCCCAGCGTCAGGCTACTAAACAGGCGGGAGAAATCGCTGGTTTAACGGTAAAAAGAATTATTAATGAGCCAACTGCAGCAGCTCTGGCTTATGGTTTGGAGAAAAAGGCGGGAGAGACGATTGCTGTTTATGATCTTGGTGGAGGGACTTTTGACATCTCTATTTTAGAAATTGGCGATGGAGTTTTTGAAGTTAAAGCGACCAACGGCGACACTTATTTGGGTGGAGATGATTTTGACGAGAAAATTATTGATCATTTAGTTGAAGAATTTAAAAAAGAAAACGGGATTGATCTTCGGGCGGACAAGCAAGCTTTACAGCGATTGCGGGACGCAGCCGAAAAAGGGAAAATTGAGCTTTCTTCTTCTCAGGAAACAGAAATTAATTTGCCTTTTATCACTCAAAGCCAAGCCGGTCAACCGCTTCATTTGACTCAAAAATTGACCCGAGCCAAATTGGAAAGCTTGGTGGCAGATTTGATTGAAAACAGTTTCAAGCCCGTTGAAGCTTGTTTGAAAGACGCTAAATTAGAGGTTAAAGACATTGATGAAGTAATTTTGGTTGGCGGTCAGACTCGAATGCCTAAAATTCAGGCTAAGATTAAAGAGTTTTTTGGCAAGGAAGCTCACAAGGGTGTTAATCCGGACGAAGTGGTGGCAATCGGAGCGGCCATTCAAGGCGGGGTTTTAGCTGGGGATGTTAAAGATGTTTTGCTTTTAGACGTCACTCCGCTTACGTTGGGATTGGAAACTTTAGGAAGTGTTTCTACTCCTCTAATTGAGAGAAACACCACTATCCCAACTAGTAAATCCCAAGTTTTTTCAACCGCGGCGGATAATCAAACCCAAGTGGAAATTAATGTTCTTCAAGGAGAACGATCAATGGCGGTAGACAATAAATCTTTGGGTCGTTTTATCCTAGACGGAATTCCTCCGGCGCCTCGAGGGGCACCTCAAGTTGAAGTTGCTTTTGATTTGGATGCTAATGGTATTTTGAAAGTCAGCGCTAAAGACAAGGCCAGTGGTAAAAGTCAGTCGATTACAATCAAGGATGCCGTTGGGTTGAGTGAAGAAGAAATCGAAAAAGCGAAAAAAGATGCCGAAATTCACAGTAAAGAAGACGAAGAGAAAAAACAATTAGTTGAAGTCAGAAACCAGGCGGAAAACTTAATCTTTACAATCGATAAAACGATAAAAGATGCCAAAGGCAAAATTAAAAAAGAAGATAAAGAGAATTTAGAAAAAGAAAAGGAGGCTTTGCAGAAGTTAATTGCCGTTGAAAAAATGAACCTGGAAGAAGTCAAAAAGCAAACCGAGAAACTTTCTCAACTGCTTCAGCAAGTCGGGACGGCAATGCATCAACAAGGAGAGAAAGCTCAACCCAACCAGGCGAAGGCGACAGGGACAAGTGATTCTGATAAATCTGACAAAGCAGGAAAAACCCCAAAAAAAGACGAGGCCGAGGAAGGCGAAGTAGTTAATTAATCTTCATGCCAACCAACCGTGATTATTACGATGTTTTGGGAGTGCCAAAAAGTGCTTCAGTGGAGGAGATAAAAAAAACTTATCGCAAAAAAGCACTAGAATTCCATCCGGATCGTAATAAAACCAAAGAAGCGGAGGAAAAATTTAAAGAAGTCAACGAGGCTTACGAGGTTTTGGTTAATTCGGAAAAGAGAAAGACTTATGACCAATTTGGCCACGCTGCTTTTTCCCAAGGAGCTGGAGCTGATCAAGGGCCTTTTGGTGCCGCCGGTGGATCAGGGCCTTTCACTTATCAATATTCCACTCCTTCTCCTGGTTTTGATTTTGAAGGATTTTCCGATCCTTTTGAAATTTTTGAACAATTTTTTGGCGAGATGAATCCTTTCTCTCGTGCTAGGTCAGTTCCTCGTTACGGCATTACTCTTGATTTTATGGAAGCGGCCAAAGGAACGGAAAAAGAAGTTTCAATTAACGGCGCAAAAAAGAAAATAAAAATTCCAGCCGGAGTTGATGACGGTTCTCGAATCAGATTTAATGATTTTTATATCACCATCGATGTTAAGCCGGATGAGGTTTTTAAAAGAGAAGGCGATGATGTTTTTGTCGATCAAAAAATTTCTCTCAAAACAGCTATTCTAGGAGGTAAAGTTGAGATTCCCACGATTGATGGCAAATTAAATTTGAAAGTTCGAGCGGGGACTCAATCAGGGACCATGGTTCGCTTGGGCGGTAAAGGGATTTCTCGGCTTCATGGTCGAAGTAAGGGCGATCAATATGTTCGTTTTTTAGTAGAAATTCCCAATAAGCTGACAAGAGAGCAAAAACAAGCCCTTGAAATCTTGGATTAAAACTTATTCCGTTCGAGTCCTACCAGGGGAGCCAAACTGGATTGGCAGGTCGCAAATCAGGCGATTTGGCCAATATATCGGTATATTCGACAGGTTCGATCCAGTCAGTATATTCTTCTTCCCAGTTTTCTTTATCTGCTAGCACTTTAAATTCGTTTTCAAGGCTAGCTATTAGCTTTTTATCTGAATTTAAGAAGAGGTTCGAGCTAATCCTGGTCATTACTTCATGCTTCTCATCTCTAGTTCCATTTTCAAATTTCTTTTGGCAAGCATAAGCAAAATCTAAAGTGTTCTCAACCTTCGCCCTCCAGTTGTCTAAAGTACCATCAGTATCTTTTAGTTTTCCTTTAATATCTTGTTTTTGGCTTTCTAGCTCTCTTTTCTTGAGCTTATATACAGGATCGTCAAGTAAGTCGTTTAAGCGCATATCTAAGAGTCTATTAAGCCGACTTTCTACACCAACTAAGGCTCTTTGTTGTGACTTGAGGACATTTTCTTGACTGGATGATTCGTGCTTGTGAACAACTGAAAGCCATCTTTTGGCCCATTTAACAAACGCCTCATCGGGTCGGAGTGAAAGAAGCAATTCATTGATTTGTTTTACTAAATCTTTTTTAGTCATTGGTTTAGCATCACACTTAATGTCAGGGTTTTTCTTGGTGCAGTGATAATAGATATAAGCAACAGTTCTATTT
>CAYPPS010000016.1:0-3760 GCA_964412685.1 uncultured Gammaproteobacteria bacterium
CAACCGAAGAGTGGTTGGCAGAAACAGCTCTTTCTCCCAAAGGAAGAACTTTCTCCGGATTCATGACCTTGCTGAGAAATCCCACTGCAGAGGGGAGTAGCTTTACCAATTTGTCTTCCTTGAGTACCGGAACTTACTTTTACGACAACGATATCAGTATTGGATCAGGAGACAATCTTTCCGGTGGAAACAAAGTGATTCTCTTGGTCGGTGGCGATGTCACCATTGATGCTGATCTGACGGTCGCTGAAGATGATTTCCTGGCAATTATTGCTTCGGGCAACATTACCTTTACCAGTGAAGTGACTCAATCTCAAGGAATCTTCTTTGCCGGTGATCAAATCATCATTACTGAAAGCGAAACCCAGTTCTTAGGTGAAGGCATGTTCTTAGCCGCTAATGGTTTTTCTTTCGGTCGGGACTTAGAAACCAGCTTTAACTTAGAACCAGCCGAAATTTTCACTTTCCGACCGGACTTGTTGATCAATTCACCTTCTGGACTTTGGGTTACTCCTCAGACCTGGCAAGAAGTCGCCCCATAAAAAAGACCCTTGTTTTTAACAAGAGTCTTTTTCTTTGAAGTTTGACTTAAGGTTTATTACATCGGCTGCAAGGCAAAGCCGCCGTCCCGCAAAATGCGGGATAGCGCAGCCACGTAAGACGGAGACTTTAGTCGACGTCACTTTAATTCTACTTTTGCTCCGGCATCTTCCAGTTTCTTTTTGGCCTCTTCAGCGTCTTCTTTTTTGGCGTCAGTTAGAACCTCTTTCGGAGCGGCTTCGACTAAGTCTTTAGCTTCTTTTAGCCCCAAGGAAGAGTCGATTAATCTTACTGCCTTAATGGCGGCAATTTTATTGGCTCCTGCTTCGGCTAAGACCACGGTAAAAGTGGATTTTTCTTCTCTGGCCTTGTCATCATCAGTTTCGCCAGCGGCGGCGGGTGCGGCGGCGACTGGAGCAGCAGCAGTAACACCAAACTTGTCTTCTAAAGCTTTGACTAATTGAGAAAGCTCAATCACGCTCAATTCTTCAACTTGACCAATGATTTTGTTCAGCTTTTCAGGAAGATCAGTCTTAGTTGTTTTTTGTTTTGCTTCTGGTTTATCGTTTTTGTCGGTCATTTTTCCACCTCCTCTCTAGTTAGACTTTTGTTCTTGATTTCTAATGGCATCAAGAGCATAAACTAATTGATTCAGATTCCATTTTAAACTGTGAACGAGGCCGAAAAGGGGAGCATTCAGACTGCCAACCACTTGGGCTCGGAGTTCTTCCATTCCAGGTAGGCTAGCTAGTTCTTTCAAAGTTTCTTGATCGATGCTTTCCTTGTTCCAGAAACCAATCTTGACCTTGGGAATCTCGTTTTCTTTGATGAAATTGAAGAGAATCTTCAGCGCTTTGGGGTCTTCGTCGTAAATCCAAAGAGCGATTGTCGGTCCAGCAATATCTTCTAGTTTTAAGGGGAAATTTTTTTCTTTGGCGGCCAGGGAGATAAGAGTGTTTTTAATTACCTCAAACTCGGCACCGCTTTCCTTGAGCTCGTTTCTTAAACCGCTCAACTGTTCGACGCTTAACCCCTGATAGTTCGCCAAAACCAAGCCCTTAGCTTGGGTGATTTTCTCTGCCAGATTAGCAACAATAAAACCTTTTTGTTGGGATACCATTTTTTCCTCCGCAGGTCTTACCAATAACTAAGTGCCTGCTTCTTCGGACAGGTGCCATTTTAGCTCATCAAAGACTGGCTGTCAACGCTTAGGTTGTTATAAGTATTGTGGTGACAATTTAAATAGCGATTAAATTACTAGATGTGGCAGCGTTGAATCTTTTGCTGCCACATCGTGGTGACGACCTAGTTTCTGACAAAATAAGGGATGTCGTCGTTGTCCTTCTCGAGATGTGTGAAGTCGGCAAAGACAGGAGGAATGATCTCCTTGAGTTTCAACAGCAGTTCACACATCACGCCTCGGATTTCCCAATGCGCCGCTTTCGTCGTACGCATAGCAAAGATATGCCGCCATTCTCGAAAGTTTGCCGAGACAACAATCTCTGCCTTTATCCCAATTGGGAGCACCTGTCTAGCATCTTGCGGTTGCCATCCGGTCTTTCTTAGAGCCCGATAGTATTTTTCGATTTCGGTGAACATGTCAACCAAAGACATATATCGCCCGTCTTCTAGAAGTACTTTTTCGTTTTCGTCTCGATGAGGGGGGACGATACAACGCAATTGAAAATCATCCAGGTTCGCCCCTCCACCACGCCGAGCGTAGTCAACGTAACGGGTTGATTCCTGAGAGTAACTAGCCAAACGATGACGCACTATCTCATGCGTAAGGCCTCGGGAAGTTCCCAAGAACTTGACGGTGATGAGAGAGTGTTCCAAGACACTTTCGTGGTCTCTTCGCAGCAGCATCTCAATGAAACTCGCTGATGACTCTTCTGTTATTTCCTCCTCTTCTGATTGATAACACACTCTTCCTGCTTGCTCAATCCTGTTCAGCATCTTCTTCAGTTCCTTCTCTGGAGTCAGGAGTACAAAGCTTCCAGCATTCTTCAAGACCTTCATGATAACCTCCTTCGCTATTTAAAGGTACGTTTGAAATTACGACAGTGAGGCTATTATAAGAGTTTTATTATTTAAATCAATGGCGGAGTAAAACTACAGAGATAAAAGGTTTTTAAGTGATGGTTTGAAGTAACTCTTGGCAGGGGAGTTCAATGATTTCTACCAAGGCTACGCCTTGGTTAGGGTCAATTCGCAAAGCGTTTCTCAGTCCAACATTTAGATCTGCTAAACGCTCTTTCTCCAATTGCTCGCCCCTGTCGGTCACTTGGGCAATTACAGTAACGTCATTTTCCTGATTAAGCACCAAAACAACTCTGTTTAAAGGAATCTTGTTGCAAGCAAGGGTACAAACACCGTGGTCCCGAAGTTCTTTTCCATTGGCCATGATCAAATCTTCTCGACAACCTAAACACTCTTCTTTTTTAGTTGAATACCAAGCAGCTAAGCCTTGCCAAGAAGGGTAGTTTTTTCTTAAGTAATCAAGAGCTGTTTTTTTGATGAGAAAATTAACACTTTCTCCCATCAAAACAGGGAGAACTAGACTCAAGAAGGTTGAACCGGCAATAAACTCGCGTCGATTATAAGAAGGAAACAGATTTTCTCTACTCACAGAAAGTAATTTTTAAGAAAGAGCGGGGGGCTTGTCAAGTAGACGAAATTATTTCCGCTTCATTATCGCAAGTAATTCTTTTTCGGGAGTGATATATTTTCTAATTATTTTGCTGACTGATTGGGGAGTGACCGCTTTGGCGGTTTCTACATAATCTTCTGGAAAAAGCGGTTTTCCGTGATTAAAAAGGCTGCCTGCCAGGATGTCGTTTATACTGTCAACAGAATCGAAATCTATTGTTGTTTGCAGATCCATATATTTTCTCGCCTGTTTAAACCTAGCTGGATTTATTGGGTTGCTAACAAAATCGTAAGTCAGTTTCCTTAACAATTTTAAGCTCCTGTCGCTGTTTTTGGGGTCGGTCGACATTTTTATCTCCAAATATCCGCCTGAACCGCGAAAGACACGAGCGCTGCTTACTCCATAAGTCAAACCATATTTTTCTCTAATATTTTTGTTTAATATGGAGTTTGAACCCACTCCCAGAATGTAGTTAGCCACTCCGATTCCCAGTTTGCCAGCTAGACTGATTTGCCTAAATCCCGGCAACGGCCAAGTTAGGATTATTTCTTCTTGATCTATTTTTTCGTG
>CAYPPS010000016.1:3860-14216 GCA_964412685.1 uncultured Gammaproteobacteria bacterium
CAACATCACCTTCTCCTAAGAAAATTTTTCCACCCATTTCCTGATTAAGAGCTTCGATTAATTGATTGGGCTGATCGACTGGAATTTGATTTAAAGCTTTTTCTGGTAATTTGGCTAAAGTGTCGAAACCGTGCCTGAGGCCGGCGAGGATGATTTTTCTGGTTGGTCTATTCTCGGCAAATTGAGCAAACTTATCGAACTTTGTTTTTCCAGCGGTCAAGATTTGTCTTACCAGAGGATTTTGGATAGCTTGAAGTTTTTTGGCTACTTTCGGTTCGAATTGAGACCAAAAGTCAAGCGGGGTCCAAGTTGGATTTTCTTGTGTTCCCGCAGGCTCTCCCATTTATTTTTTCTCTTCTTCTAATTTTACTTTAATCCCTGGGCCGATGGAAGGAGAAATGACTACTTTGATCAGATTATTTTCGCCGATCGCTTCGATTAGAGCCTTAAGGTTAGCTTCTAACTCGGTTTCTTTTTGACTGATTTTGCCGATCACTTGATGAATAATTGGTTGCTTGGCTTCGGTTTTAAATTGGTTTTTACCGGCCAGTTCTTTGGCTTGTTTTTCCGGATCGGGAGAGATGGTTCCGTTTTTCGGGTTAGGCATTAAACCTTTGGGGCCTAAAACCTTGGCGAATTTAACTAGCTTAGGCATTGTTTCCGGCGAGGCAATCAAGATGTCAAAATCAATTTTGCCTTCTTCTAAACTCTTGATGATCTGATCGTTGACAACTTTGATCACTTTGCTCTTACCGGCAGGAAAGGGAAACTTGATCTCACCTTTGAGACCGGTTTTTTTAGTCATGGCACTGACTTCAACACTGCCGTCAAATTTAGACAAGGAAACTTTCTTTATTAGAGAAATGGCTTCTTTAAGAGGGTAGTCTTTTTGACGGTCTATTAAAGCAAGCGCATTTTGGTAGTTTTTAGAACGAACTCGAGGTGGTCTCCGACCTTTTTCCCCGGCCTCTTTTTTTTCTGTTTGTTCGACGTCTTTCTTTTGTCCTTTAGGGGCTTCTTTTTCTTCTTCTTGAGTATTGAGTTTAATTCTTTTTTGTCCCATATTGCCTCCTTTTTATTCCTCGACCTTGACGCCCATGCTTCTGGCGGTGCCAGCAACAATTTTTTGAGCGGCTTTTAAATCCTGACAATTTAAGTCAGGAAGTTTACTTTCAGCAATCTTAGCTATTTGAGCTTGAGTGAGTGTTCCAACCGTGTCTCGGCCAGTGGTTTGAGAACCTTTTTCGAGACTTAATTCTTTCTTGATTAGTTCGGAAACGGGAGGAAGCTTGGTAATAAAAGTAAAACTGCGGTCTTCATAAACGGTGATCACGACCGGAATAACTTGGCCTTTTTTATCGGCAGTTTTGTCATTGTAAGTTTTGACAAAATCCATAATACTCAGTCCGTGTTGGCCTAAAGCAGGACCAACCGGAGGGGCCGGTGTCGCTTCACCGGCGGGTAAGTTGAGTTTGATTTGAGTAAGAACCTTTTTATCAGCCATTTATATTTTATTAACTTGGAGGAAATCAAGCTCGACTGGAGTCTCTCGACCAAAGATAGAAACAAGGACTTTAACTTTGCCCGCTTCTTCGTCAATTTCCTCAATTGTGCCCAAGAAATCAGCAAAAGGGCCATCGTTAATTTTAACCGCTTCGCCAGTTGAAAACTTGGTTTTGAACTTGGGCGCTTCTTGAACCATGAATTTTTGAATGGCCGTTACTTCCTTGTCTTCCAGGGGAGTTGGTTTTTTACCGGCGCCGACAAAACCGGTGACTCCGGCAGTAGTACGAACAATTAGCCAAGAATGATCATCCAATTCCATTTTTACTAAAAGATAGCCAGGAAAGATTTTTTCCTTGACTTGATGCTTAGCTCCTGAATGGATTTCGATCTTTTCTTGGGTGGGGATGAGCAACTCAAGAATTTTACCTGACAAGCCCATTGACTCGACCCGTTGTTTTAAATGTTCCGCCACTTGGTTTTCTTGCCCGGAATAAGTGTGAACCACGTACCACCTTGCCTGATCATTTTTGACCTTGCTGATAACAACGTGATTTGGATTTGTCTTCTTTTTCTTTTTCTTTTTCTCAGCCATTAATTCTAATTATTTTAAACTAACGCTCAGTCTAGTTAATTGGGTAAAAAATAAATCTAACCCGCTGATGTAAAGCGACATCAAAACTGCTGCTAGGATAACCAATAAAGTTAAACGAGTTGCTTTTTGTCGAGTAGGCCAAATAACTTTGTCCAATTCAGCCCTGGCTTCCTTCAGGAAACTAATCAACCTTAACATCGAAAGAATTTTATCAGGAATCCCGTTCAAAATCAAGGGGAACGGGGACGGAAGAATAAGGCCAAGAAGCAAGCAGATGTCACAACTCTTAAGATGGCAAGACGAGTGATAGAATAAAGAGTAAATGAAACCAAATGACGTCGTTCTGGCTCCGTCTTGCAGTCGTTACAATAAGTCTGATTTTAATAAGCCTGATTTTAGTTTTGAAAAACAACTACTGCAACAAAATCACCGCTTTATTATTGGGATCGATGAAGTTGGTCGAGGTGCTCTGGCTGGTCCTTTGGTGGTTGGCGGAGTGATTTTCCCGTCGAAAATAATTAACAAAGAAACTCAATTGGTCTACCGACTGGGCAAGAAAAAAGTTTGGATTGACGATTCCAAGAGATTGAGTCCCAGTTGGCGGGAGGTTCTGGCACCCTTTATTAGACAAAAAGCCTTGTTTTGGGCGATTGCTCGAGTGGAAGTGAGTGAAATAAACCGGCTGGGGATTGTTAAGGCAACCTATCGGGGGGTGAGACGAGTTTCCGCTTCACTTTTGAAACAGTCTGATTCAAAGGAATGCTTTGTTTTGAATGATTTTCTCAAGGTTCCGCATTTAAAAGGAATTGGTCGAGAACGGCAGAAGGGAATTAAAAAAGGAGATCAATTATCGATCTCCATCGCGGCCGCTTCTATCCTGGCCAAGGTTTATCGGGATGAGGTGATGAGAGAACTAGGAAAAGATCCTTTGTGCCGACACTACGATTGGGAACAAAATAAAGGCTACGGGACCAAGAAGCATCTGGAAGCGATTGTTAAAAAGGGAGTTACCAAACACCACCGCAAAGCCTTCGTTGATTGAGGCTTATTGAGTGTATTTATCAGGCAACAGTGTTTACGAGAGTCCAATAATAAGATCGATATCATCTTCAGGAGCGCAATTTGTGACTGTGTGCGTTTCACACGCAGTACATTGATGAACTATTCTCCATTTGCCTTTTTTCTGGAGGACTCCCACGGACTCCATCAATGCCTGACATTCTGAGGCCCTGTCACCCGGCACATCACGATCCAGGTGCTTGCTCCATAGACAGCTGGGACGGTGATTGTTATACCTGCCGCCATCGACTGTTTCCCCGCAATGGCCGCAAACGTACTTTTCCTTTTCTGGAACAATGAAATTAGCTTGCTTAACAGAGTCCGGATTGTCAGAACGAGTGTATTTTGTTTTCATAATTACAGCCTTGATTAAGTCAAAATTGCTTTAGCGATGAAAGAGACGGAGTAATTCTCGTTCAAAAGTATCTTCCCCTGGATTGCGAGTGAGTTTTTTTAGCCTCCTGTTGATGATACAGAAAGAGGAGTGAATTCCAATATTCTCCAGAAAAGCCAGATCATGGGAGACAATCACAATGGCTCCCTTAAAATAAACCAAAGCTTCTTCAATTGCTTTTAGAGAAGCGAGATCTAGATTATTAGTTGGTTCATCTAGGATGAGGAGATCAGACTGTCTTGCTGTAGCCAAGGCTAAGTTTAAACGACCGGCTTCACCGCCGCTCAAAATCCTCATTGGCTTGGCAACATCGTCGGATGTTCTAAATAAAAAACTGGCTAAGTGTTTGCGCAAAGCTTTTTCTTCTCTTTCGGTCTGTTCGAGAGCGATTTGTAAAATTGTTTTGCTAGTATCTCCCAGACTGAGATAATCTTGGTCAACGAATTGAACTCGTAAATTCGATTGTTCTGTTGAAAGGTTTCTGATTGTTTTTAACAAACTTGATTTGCCTGAGCCATTAAGCCCAAAGAGAGCAGTGTGGTCTCCTTGGTGAATTTTTAGATTGATCTGCTTGAGTCCGACCTCATTTCCAAAAGGAACGTCGACCCCTTCTAGGTTTAAAATTAGGCTCCCGGTTTTCTTTTCTGGAGAAACCTCTATTCTTATGCCTTGAGGTAGGGCTACTTTTTTTCTAATTTGAGCGAGTTTCTTTCTTGTTTCAATTTCTTTTTGTCGAGCTTTTTGAGTTTTCTCTTTACCTCTGCCAGCCGTTTTGTTTCTCCTTCCTTTGGTGGCCAATTTTTCACCATCGGACGGCTGACTTTCTTGTTTGCTCTGATTGATTACCTGATGCCCCATCCTTCTTTTTTTTGCCTTTTGATACTCTTTTTTAGCGGTAATCACTTTTCTCTCTTCAGCTTCGGCCTCAATCTTTTTTTGAGTAAGATAGAACTGGTAATCGCCACCATAGATTTGTAGTCGCCCTCGGTTTATCTCCCAGGTAATTTGGCTAACTTTCTCAATAAGATGACGGTCGTGAGAAACCAGCAATAATCCTCCGGGCCAGCGCTTGATTTTCTTTTCTAACCAGAGGCGAGTTTCCAAATCGAGATGATTGGTTGGTTCGTCCAACAGAATGAAGTCAGGTTTTCCTAAAAATAAGCCAACCAGATCAATTTTCCTTCTTTCGCCTCCGCTTAAATCTTCAAAGGGTGTTGATAGATTAATTTCTTCAAGGCCAATTTCGGTCAATTGTTTCATTATTTGCTCTTTCAAACCATAAGCTTGATGTCTCTCCAGTATTTCTTGAGCGGCTTCAAAATTGATGGCTGCCTGAGGATCGTCGAGATGATCCAAAGTCGCTTCAAAAATTTCTAGGGCTTGAGCTAGTTGAGGAATATTCCGAGTGGCCGCGGTAAAAACAGTTTCTTCTGGGAAGAGGAAGTGGTTTTGAGGCAAGTAAGCAATTTGGGCTTGTTTGGTGATTGTTCCTTGGTGGGGTTGTCGTTGTCCGGCAAGAATTTCCAACAAAGTACTTTTTCCTGACCCATTATTACCCACAAGCACAACTCGATCTTGACGGCTCATAGAAACACTTAAGTTGTCCAAGACAACTCTGTCACCATATTCTTGAGTTATCCCGTTAGCGACAATGGCGGTGGCGGCCAAGTTTTCTGGATGATTCCTTAAGTTTGTTTTAGCTTCCATCTTTTCGGGGTTCATTATAGCTCATTTTCAAAAAGAAGCCTATTTTTTGACAAAAAGCCAGTTTTTGATTACAATTGGATCAACTACTTTGTCAAAGAAGGGAGGTGAGTCAAAGAATGTCCAAACCTAAAATGATCAAGGGAAACAAACGAATCGAGGAATCCGGTTGTTGTTTCACCAGTTGTGGCGGTTCGCCAGCAATTATTACTTACGATCCCAAAGAAAAAAGAACCGAGAAAAAATTTTCTCAACTAAAGTAAATCTTTGCCCGATGGGCGCGGGGACAAATATGTTAGTAAAATTTCGTCAAGAAAAGGGGTTGAGTTTGGCCTATTTTGTAGAGTTAAGACGATTGACGACAGTTAATCCAATTGGGGCGAAGATTGTTGATGCCTATTTTAACCAAGATCTCTCTTTAAGCCAAATCGTTAATTTGTTGGTAGACGGAGGTGAGTCTTTGACTAAGAGAGAGGTCAAAAATTTTCTTTTCTCTCTCAAAAAAGAAATTCTTGGAAAACAAGGTGGTGGTTTCCCTGTTTTCTGTAAACAATCTCCCGGAGTACCGATTTCGGTTGAACTCCAAGTTATCACTAAATGTAATCTACGTTGTGTTCATTGTCTCCAGGCGGAATATGGGAAAGTGATGCCTTTCAAAAAAGTAGAAAAGATTTTGGAAACGCTTTCTCAAGCTGGAGTTTTTGAAATCAAACTGACCGGCGGTGAAGCCTTGCTTCATCCTGATTTTCTCAAAATTATTAAATTGTGTCGAAAAAACAACTTTGCCGTTGATTTAATTACTAACGCGACCTTGGTTGATGAAACGATTGCTGATGAATTGGCAAAACTCAAAGGCGTGGCGGTTTTAGTGAGTTTGGAAGGGGTAAAAAAAGACAATGATGAAATTCGCGGCCAGGGTGTTTTCAAGAAAGCGGAACAAGCAATTGCTGTTCTGAGAAGTAGGGGAATCCATGTCGAGATTTCAACCACTCTTAGCAAAGTGAATCTGGGGAAAATGGAAACAATGGCAATCTACGCCAAAAAAATGGGGGTTCCTTGTAATTTCAATCTTTTTAAGCCGTTTAAAAAAGGCCACGATAAGTTTATCCTTAAACCGGAAGAGTACTTTCAGGCGGCGGAAAGAATTTTTGCTTTTAAAGGAGCTGATGCTCGAGTGACCAGTGCTTCACTTTCGGCTTCAATTATTGACGGCAAAGAAAGAGAAGAATGTCGAGCGGCCTTGGTTGGCTTAACTGTTAATGTTGATGGTAAGATGATCCCTTGTCCTAGTTTGAGAGAGGTTGACTTCTACAATCTAGGAGACTTACCTGATCTTGACGAAAACTTTCTTGACTCTTGGCAAAATCACCCTGTCTTTGTTAAATTCAGACAACGAGGTTTCCGGAATTGCCAAGCTCGGTCTTTAATTTTCAGTGGAGATATAAACGGTAAGGATCCTTACGGCATTGATTCTTATCGGGAACGGGTTCGATAGTCTTTCTGTAAATTTTCTTGTTGCCGTTCTGTCTTTTCGTTAGCGTTTTCGATTGCTTTTTGGTTGCCGATTCCTTGTCGGAGTAAATCAAACATTCTCAGGTATTGCTCAAAACTTACTTCTGTTGGTTTTGCTTGAGTGGAGATTTTTAGATTTTGGCTGAGACGATTGAATTGTCGGTTAGTAAAAACAGAACCAAGAGCTCTTTTCAGATTTGGTTGCCATTGGGAAAAAACGAAAGCGATAAAGTCTAGGTACTTTGAACGATTGTCTTTCGTTACCAAAGGAGATTTTCTTTTTAACATTTTTAGCAAAACCGGATCAACGCTTGGCGTTGGTTCGAAGTCTTGACGTTGAAAATGATGGTGCACACCTAAATCAAACCAAGGCTTGATTCTCAAGGAAGCCAATCCTTCCCGAGGCAGGCCCATGAACCGCTCAGCTGCTTCTTTTTGAACGATCAAATAGGCGTTCTGGGGAGGTGAAAAAGATTCGGTCAGCCTCCTGATAATGTCAGTGGTAAAATTAAAAGGCGGGTTGGCAAAAACTTGGTAGTTTGGTGGCAGATCTTCGAGCGGGTAGTTCAAAAAGTCTCCCTGCCAGATTTGCATTCGGCTCTCAAGGCCGAATCTTGCTCTTAGCTCTTGGGCGAGCCTAGGATCCTTTTCAATTGCTATCACTTGGCAACCGGTGAAAATTAGAGCCTCTGCGATTATCCCTTTTCCTGCTCCAATATCGAGGACAATATCCGTTTCTCGAATAGAAGTCTGTTTCTCTACCAACTTTTTGACCAATTCCGGATCTTTAAAAAAATTTTGAGAATGACTCAGATGTCTTTCCGAACTCATTTTAACTTAGCGGTTTCTTTGTGGGGAGTTTTTTTACGGCAGCGTTTGCAAAACTTCTTTAAATTTAGCTTATCCGGTGTGTTAACCCGGTTACGCTCAGAAACATAATTTTGCGATTTGCAAACGGTGCAAACCAACGCGTTTATTTGTCTCGGTCCTTTTTTAGCCATCGTAGGGAGGATTTTACCAAAAGCGAAGATAAATTGAAAGCAATAAAACCTCCACGCCGGAGGTGAAGGTATCGGCGAAATTAGCTAGTCTGCTTGATTGAGCTTGATGAAGTTTTTTATCGAGCGATCGAAGGTTTTTTCTGTTTCTGGATCGAAGCAACAAGCAGGTAGTTCGTTGCTGCCAAGATGATAACTTAAACATTCACAACAAATTCCTTTTCGAGGACAACCAGGATAGGTGCAAGGACAATTTTTGAGGTTTTGGTCTTTTTTACACTCCATCGCCTCATTTTAACACGCCACACCCGGTGTGGAGGAATTTATTCGTAGCGGAGGGCCTCGATCGGGGAAAGTCGGGCGGCTCTTCTGGCCGGAAGAGCGCCGAAAACGAGGCCAACAATAAAAGAAACTCCGAAAGCCAAGAGAACAGAAGGAAGAGTAATGGAAGCGGGGATGAATTGACGAATGCCAAAGTTAGCCAGAAATCCTAGAATAATCCCAATCGCTCCTCCCAGGCTGGAAAGAATCGCTGCTTCGATTAAAAATTGGAACATAATGACACTAGGAGTCGCTCCAAGAGCTTTTCTTAAGCCGATCTCTTTAGTTCTTTCGGTAACGGAAACAAGCATGATGTTCATGATTCCGATCCCGCCAACGACCAAGGAAATAGCGGCAATTCCTGCCAGGGCAATGGTTAATGTTCCCAAAATTTGATCAATCGTTCCCAGGAGTTCATTTTGGTCCAAAACAGAAAAATCATCCTCATCCAATCTTTTAAGAAGAGTTTTTTCTATCAATCGAATAGCAATGGGAATGTCTTCGGCTGAGCGAGCTTGAACAAGAATTGAACTGACGCCTTCCATTTCCAGATAGTTTTGGCCGGTAGAGAAAGGGATGAGAACCAAGTCGTCAAAATTGGGGCCACCGAAGCCGCCGCCTTTTTCTTCTGCTACCCCGATCACTTTGAACTTGACCTTGTTGACGGTAATGCTTTTCCCCACAGGATCTTTTTTACCAAAGAGATTTTTCGCCGTTTCTGGCCCAATAACGGCTACTTTTTTCTTTGACTGCTCATCATTTTTGTTGAAAAAACGCCCTTTCTCTGTCTTGGTGTTCCTGACTTGTTCATATTCAGGATAAGCGGCGATCACCAAAACCTTTCTTTTTTTAGTGCCAAAACGAACATCTCCCTGGCTTTCGCTGTAAGGAATCGCCGCTTTGATCGGCCCCCCAAGGCGGGAAATTTTGTCAACATCAACCGTTTTAAGCTTACTGTTTGACATGCTGGCATCCGAGGCGGCGCTGAAACCACCTTCTTCGGAAATCAATTCCCCAGGAGTGATATAAATACTGTTGGCGCCCAAGCTTTCGAACTGATCGGCAACAAAAGCTCGTAAGCCGTTGCCAATTGAGGTCAGTAAAATGACGGCCAGGACACCAATGATTACTCCAAGAGTGGTCAGGATGGAACGGGTCTTGTTCCGTCCAATCGATTCACAAGCAGTGCGACAAAGAGTGCTGTATTGAATCATTTTGTTTTCTTAACAATTTGGCCATCAATTAAATGGATTTGTTTTTTGGTTTTGTTGGTTAAATCAGAATCATGAGAAACAATTACTACCGTTCGGCCTTCGTGATGGAGGTCTTTGAGGATTTGAAAAACCTCTTTGCCTGACTTACTGTCCAAGTTGCCGGTAGGTTCATCAGCGTAGATTATTTTGGGATCGTTGATTAAGGCTCGAGCGATGGCAACTCGTTGTTGTTGGCCGCCGGAGAGTTGATTGGGAGCGTTTTTTAATCGGTCTCCCAGGCCGAGCTTTTGCAAGATTTTGATTGCCGTTGGTCTCATTTGACCGATGCTTTGCTGGCTGTAAAGAACAGGGAGGAGAACATTGTCCAGAGCTGAGGCGCGATTGAGAAGATTGAATTGTTGGAAGATAAAACCAACGTACTGATTTCGCAGTTTGGCTAAGCCCCACTCATCATACTTCTGGATATCTTTATTGAGGAAAGTAATTTTACCGTTGGTTTGTTTATCCAAGAGGCCGATTAGGTGGAGAAGAGTGGATTTACCGGAACCAGAAGGACCGGTGATGCCTAAAAAGTCACCTTGATTGATCTCAAAATCAATTTTGTCTAAGGCGGGGATACAAACTCCATCTAACTGATAAAGTTTGCTGACTTTTTCTAGTTTGACAATTGTTTGCTTAGCCATAAGAAGGAGAGATTAAAATCTATTTGGCTTTACTAATGATAACTTGGTCGCTCTCACTAAGGCCGGAGAGAATTTCGATTTCGGTATCGGTTTGAATACCGATTTTTACTTCTCTCTCAATCGGTTTGTCGTTTTCCATGACCATGATAAAGTCACCTTCATCTCTTTCGTCGACGGCTTCAAAAGGAAGAGTCAAAACATTCTCTTTTTCATCAAGGATGATTTCCACTGTTCCGTTCAAACTCAGCCTTAATTGTCTAATAATCTCTTCTGGGAAATCAAAACGAACCTCGTAAGCGGTGCCGGTAGTGGTTTCTTTAGAAGCGAAAGCGATTGATTTTACCGAAGTTTCATAACTCTCGTCAGGGTAAGC
>CAYPPS010000017.1:0-13067 GCA_964412685.1 uncultured Gammaproteobacteria bacterium
TTTTGATTTTAATTTCAAAAGCAAGTTGTCCGAAAATCGTTTCACTGAACGTGCAAGCTTTTTAATTTCGAGATTAATATCTGTCTTCATCTTCTTAAAACTAGCTATTTATTGCCCTATAGTGATAGAATGTTGACATTGGTTTATTGTTGTACCTTATCAAGGAGAGAATGATGAAAAGGAATGTATTGCTTTGCATCGCAATTACAATCGTAATCGTGATGGTGATACTCATGGCGTTTGTCGGAGTAGTTTGTGCCCAGTGGCCAACACCGATGCCTAACTCGTGGCCAACGCCTGTGCCAGGTTGGTATCTGACACCGACATGGCCCCAGCAATGGGATCCACTAGAAACACCGCCAAATTGGGATCCGTGGAATCCCCCGGTACCGGTCGGGCCACATTTCCCGAATCCGCACCGGCGGATGCCGCCCAATCCGTGTCCCTATCCGGCTCCTTGGCCTATCGAAGAGCCGTGGTGGTAACCAGTCGCCCCGATTTAGGGTAATACCAACCTAGATCGGGGCTTTTTTCTTCTGTTAAAATAATCCCATGACAAAAAAGTTTTTTAAATCAGGTTCCAAAAAAATTCCTTTACCGATCTTTTTTCCTGACGCCACTAGGGCAGTAGTAAGAAGTGTTGACAGTTCAGATTTAAAGAAAACAAAAACTCTAGGTATCTTGGTCAATACTTTTCACCTTTATCGCGATTTGGAGAAGAAAGTTTTGCGAGAGCACGGAGGAGTTCGGTCTTTGATGAGCTTTCAAGGTGGAGCAATTTCTGATTCTGGCGGTTTTCAGGTCATGAGTATCATTAAGAACAATCCTGACAAAGGCAAGGTGATTGACAAAGGAATTCTTCTGAAAACCAGTAAAAAAAGAACAGACAGTTTTACTCCGGAAAAATCAATTGCTTTCCAAATGGAATTAAAGACTGATATGTTGGTTGTTCTGGACGATTTTACTCCACCTAAAGCTAAGAGGGCAGAAGCGAAGAAGACGGTTGAGCGAACCATTCTTTGGGCCCAGAGAAGCAAAAAGGAATTTCTTCGCCAATTAGAAATCAGAAGAATAAAAGAGAAGGATCGGCCTTATCTTTTAGGGGTAGTTCAAGGAGGGAAATATCAGGATTTGCGAGAATACTGTGCTAAAGAATTAGTAAAAATTGGCTTCGACGGCTTGGGTTACGGCGGTTGGCCTTTAAATGAAAAAGGGGATTTTGATTATTTATCGGCTCAAACGATTGTCAAAAACTGTCCTTCAGATTATTTTCTCTATGGGTTAGGAATCGGTAAACCGGATGAAATTGTTAACCTGGTGAAACTGGGGTTCAATATTTTTGACTGTGTTTTGCCCACTCGAGACGCTCGCCACAAACGGCTTTATGTTTTTAACGCTAATTCTATTGAGGATATTAATTTAAACCAAGACAAGTTTTATTCTTATTTCGTTCCCAATAAAGAAAAATATTCTCACGACGTTCGTCCCGTCAGCCAAGCTTGCGATTGTTTACTTTGTCAAAACTACACTCGAGCCTATTTGGCTCATCTTTTTAAAATTGAAGAATTGACCGCCAAGAGATTGGCTACGATTCATAACTTGCGCTTCTATTCTCTTTTAATGGAAAAATTAGTCGGAAAACACCTCAAAGGAAACTGACAATCGTTCCGTCTAAAGGCTGAAAATCAAAACTAACTTCCTGACCTTCAAACTTAGCTCCCGGACCATAAATTTTCGCTTTTTTAATCTCTTCCTGATCTAGAGGAAGTTTGGTCAAGATTTCCTTCAACTTGGTTCCTTTTCTGACAATCAAGGGTTCATCTAGATCGGCCTTGCTTTTTTTTCGCTTCATAAAAACTCGAACCAGTTTTAATTTCTCCCACATCAACTGTCTTAATTCATCTAACCCTCGACCGTCTCTGGCGCTGATGAAAAGGGTATCGGGTAAGATTTTCTTTTCTTGGATTAAGTCAACTTTGTTGATTACCACTAAATAAGACAGATAAACCCGATTACCCAAAAAAGCATCAATCAATCGATTTAAAGTGATGTTTTCTTTAATGATTATCTCGGCATTGCTCAGGCGGAATTCTTTCGCTAATCCTCTAATTGTTTCTACCGACAAGTGAGAGAGGGGAGTAGTATGAATTACTTTTATTCCTCCTTTAGTTAATTTTTTAATTTCTACTAAAGGCGGTGTCTCATCTAGTCTCAAGCCAAATTGATAGAGTTCTTTCTTCATCTCTTTCACCCAGGCTGATTTGCCAACATCGACTATCAGAAGAAGCAGGTCAACACTTCTGGCAACCGACAAAACTTCTTTGCCTCTTCCTTTTCCTTGGGAAGCCCCTTTGATAATCCCAGGAACGTCAAAAACGAGAATCTTGGCACCTTGGTATTCCATCATTCCAGGAACAACATTAAGAGTGGTGAACTCAAATCCACCAACTTTTGATTGGGTGTTGGTCAATTGGTTTATTAAGGTTGACTTGCCCACTGAGGGCGGACCAATCAAAGCAACACTGGCATCTCCGCTTTGACGAACGGCATAGCCACCCCCACCACCACCACTCGAAGAAGCCTTGGATAATAATTGATCTTTTAATTGAGCAATTCTCGCCCTGAGACGGCCAATGTGATGCTCCGTTGCTTTATGATAGGGAGTCTTGCGAATCTCCTCTTCTAGTTGTTTAATTTTTTCTTCTGTATTCATTAAGGTGAATTGATTTTACCATCTCTGCCTCTTGCTAGTTGAAAAGAAACTTTTTACAATGGTTTAGAGATGAATCCGATTGATTTTAATCGACTGCCCATCGGCGATAATTTACCTTTCGAAATCAATTGTCTGGTTGAAATCCCCAAGGGTTGTACCAACAAATATGAATTCGATAAAGAGCATCAAGTCTTTCGATTAGATCGAGTCCTCTATGAGGCTGTTTTTTTTCCGGCAGAATATGGTCTTATTCCTCAAACCTTAAACAACGAGGATAAAGACCCTTTGGATATTATGGTTCTTTCCTCTTTTCCCACTTTTCCCGGCTGTCTAATTTCTAGCCGACCCATTGGAGTGATCAGACTGGAAGACACCAAAGAGAATGATGCTAAAATTGTCGCTGTTCCAGCCGATGACCCAAGATTCGATGAAGTCAGAGAACTTGGTCATTTGTCCGCTCACCAAAAGAAAGAATTGGTCAATTTCTGGGAAAACTATTCCGAATTACAACCAAATAAAAAAATAAAAATTAAGGGCTGGTCCCACCGAGAAAGGGCTTATGCAATGATTAAAGACGCTCATCAAAACTTCCTTAAAGTTCACTCTAGTGGCTAGCTTTGATATAATATAGACACTTTACGCCAGTAGCTCAGTGGATCAGAGCACTCCGCTTCGGACGGAGGGGTCGGGGGTTCGAATCCCTCCTGGCGTACAGCGACTTGGTGGTTGTAGCTCAATGGTAGAGCGCCTGCCTGTGGAGCAGGAGGTTGCCGGTTCGATCCCGGTCAGCCACCCCAAAAAAAGAAAATAGGTTTTTGATATTTTGAGGTCTATTTAAAAAGTTTTTTCAACAACCAACTCAGAAAGCTTTTTTTCTTTGTTTGCCTTCGAGGAGATTTGTCTTTCACCCAGCAAGTAAGAACGATCCACTGATTCTTATCGTTCTTTTTCGCTATTAATTGAAGCAAGTAATCACCAAAATCACGAGAGAACTTGTAAGATCCCAACGTTTTGCCTGATTGTCTCTTTTGAGGGCTTTTTAGTGTCTGATATGCTTTCTGTTGGCTGACATTGCGATTATGGAGTCGATTTAAGGCGTGATCAGTAAAAATGACCCCTCGATATTCTTTCTTCATAGTTGATAAAATTATGTTAACAGAGTAATGCTATAATTAGTCTATGGACAAAGATTTCACCAAAAACTATAGCGTTTTAGAAAAACTCAATCTCTCTAAGTTTAAAGAGGGACAATATTTAGTGTTAGTCGACGGTAAAATTGTTAAAAAGGGTTGGGCCATCGATAAAATGATTGAAGGTGTTCGTAAAAAATATCCTGAAAAAACTCCTCTCATTTTCCGGGTTCAACCAAAACAAGCTGCGACCTCGTAAATTTAGATATATTTCGTCGGAAAATGGAGACGAGGAAGAGTCTCTTTTGTAATCGTTCTAAAACTTGACACTTTTTCAATTAATTGGTTTAATTAAGGGCAAGATAATTATGGAGGACAAGCAGACTGAAATTTTGAAAGATTTAGTTTCCCCCAAGGATCCTTCTAGAGAAGAGAGGGAGAGTGATAGTTTTAAATCTCAAATTCTCCGTGGGGGTCAAAAAACTAAGCAAGGAACTAATTATTTGTATGTCCTCGTCACCGTTGTTCTTATCTTTGCTTTGGTTGGTGGTGGCTATTTTCTTTATCAAAACTTTCTTAAAGACGGCGGAGAAGCCGATAGTTCTCAAGAAACAGTTGTTCCTGTCGAAGAAGGTCAAGGTTCACCTACATCCACTCCCACTCCTGAAGCCAAACTTGATCGAGCCGAGTTAAAAGTTCAAATACTAAATGGCAGCGGTGCTCCCGGCGTGGCGGGAGAAGCTCAAGAATACTTGGAAGGCTTGGGTTATCAAGATATTGATACTGGCAACGCTGATGCGTATGATTACGAAGAAACGGTCGTCGCCATTAAACCAGACAAGGATAAGTACCTCGATTTAGTCACAAAGGATTTGGCCGAAGAGTACGCCGTAGCCGACGAAACCAAAGAATTAGATGAAGATAGCGATTTCGATGTTGTCATTACCGTCGGCAGCGATTAACTTTTCTCCTTTTTAACCCCACCTTTTTAATGTTAAGATAGTTCACAGAGTGAGCTTTCTTGCTTGGCATTACCGTAAAGGATTGTTGGTTTTTTTTGATCGTTGGCGTTATGACTTAGGCTGGGTAATTCATTACTTTTCCTTACCTCTTTTGATTAAGTATCTTTTCTCTCCCTGGAAACGAGTCGTCTTAAAAGAAAAAGTTGGTCTTTCTCTCAAAAAATTCCTCAATCAACTCAGCTTCAATCTCACTTCTCGGATAATTGGTGCGATTGTCAGATTAACTCTTTTTTTTATTGGCTTCTTTGTTTTAAGTTTGGTTCTTTTGGGAGGAATAATTGTTTTTCCAATTTGGCTCCTATTACCTTTTTTGAGTTTACCTTTTTATTCCAAAGAGCAAAAAAGTCCTCACAAGCAAGTCAAAATTTTGCTAAGTAAAATTAGTCAAAACCCTTCTTCGGCCACAACAATTCTCTGGCAAAGCAAGATCGGGAAATTCTGTTTACAACATTGCTCCTTAGCCACTCAAAAGGCAATTACCAATCTCAAAGTAAATCCCAAAATCAACGAGCCAATTAAACCAGACAATTTTTTTGGTCGACTTTCTCTACCAGAATGGGACAAATTTTTAAAAAATAAAGGGTTGAACTTGAAAGATCTTCAGACAGCTTTCTCTTGGTGGTTTTTACAACACAAAAAAGAAAATCAAAGATCTCCAGGAAACTATGGCCGGCCGGGGATTGGACTAGAACTACTTTTTGGCTACACTCCAGAGCTTAATAAACATAGCTTGGATTTAGCTCAGCCTCAAGATTTCAGTGACCATTTAATCGGCAGAGAAGAAGCGGTCTCGAAAATAGAACGAGTATTAACCAGCAATAAAAGCGTCTTCGTTGTTGGCCCTCCAGGAGTCGGCAAACACACCGTCATTTTGGAATTCGCCAAAAGAGCCGCCGAAGGACAATTCGGCCGGGAAATGGCTTATCGTCGAGTGCTGGAACTTAATTATCAAACGTTGCTTTCCACTTCCAAAGACTTGAATCAGAAGAAAGAAATTTTAAATCAAATTTTTCAGGAAGCGGCACAAGCGGGAAATGTGATTCTGGTTCTTCGAGAAATCCATCGATTAACTAACTCTCAAGTCGAAGGTTTTGACTTTACTGACATTTTAACTAACCAACTTAAAAAGGGAAAATTAAAAATCATCGCCACCATTGCTTCCGGTGATTTTGAGCGATTTATTGCTCCTGATTTAAAATTAAGACAAGCTTTTGAATCAGTGAAAATTGTTCCCCCCACCCAATCTCAAGCGATGCAAATTCTCATGCTTTCTGCCAGTAATTGGGAAAAGAAGGAAAACGTAATCATTACCACTCCAGCTTTGAGAAGAATTTTGGAAACTTGTGATCGCTATATTTTGGACGTTCCTTTTCCGGAAAAAGCCCTGGAACTCCTTGACGAAGTGGTGGTTGAGCAAAGAAAGCAAGAGAAAAAAACTGTTACCAAAAATGAGGTCGACTTAGTTCTAAGTCAAAAAACAGGTATTTCTCTCACGACTCTCACTCAAGCTCAAGAACAAAAGCTAACTAATCTCGAAAAAGTGGTTCACCAAACTCTGATTAATCAAGAAGAGGCCGTTAGTTTAATCGCCAAGAGTTTAAGAAGTAGAAGCTTGGGAATCAAAGATGATCAAAAACCAGTGGGTGCCTTTCTTTTCTTGGGCCCAACTGGAGTGGGTAAAACGGAAACAGCCAAAGCTTTGGCTCGAGTTTACTTCGGCTCAGAGAAAAGTATTTTGCGTTTCGATATGGCCGAATACGCTTCTTCCGAAGGAATAACTCGTTTGATTGGCTCTCGCACCGACAATCAATCCGGTGAATTAACCACTGCCATTAAAAATAATCCCGCCAACCTCTTGTTGCTTGACGAAATCGAGAAAGCACCCAAACAGATTATTAATCTCTTCCTTAGTTTGCTTGACGAAGGCAGGCTCACCGATGCTCGAGGGAAAAAGATAAATTGCCAGCATTTGTTTGTTATTGCCACTTCGAACGCCGGAGCAGAAAAGATTAGACAATTGGTTAACCAGAAAGTCAGTCCGATAATCTTACAAAAAGAAATCTTGGATCACGTTCAGAAGAAAGGTCTTTTCCAGGCTGAATTTTTAAACCGTTTTGACGGCGTGGTTGTTTACCAACCCTTAAGCCAACCGGATTTAGTTAAAATTGCTAGGCTTCAACTCAAAAAACTGCAAACGAAATTAAAACTTAAAAACATGGAGTTGATCATAGACGAACCTTTGTGTCAAAGAGTGGCTGAAGACGGTTATCAACCAGAGTACGGCGCCAGACCAATGAAGAGAGTTGTCGATTTAATTTTAGGAGACTTAATTAGTCAAGCTATTTTAAAAAAGGAAATTGTTTCTGGAGACAAATTCAAAATTATTCCCTTGGACAAAAACAAGGAGTATCGGATTCAAAAACCTTAAACCTTCCGGAAAACAAAAATTTCCCGGCCGACGAATTGGCCTACTCGACGGTAAAGAAAGTCTTCTTTGAAATTTCCTGCTAAATCAACCACCTTTTCAGCCAAATTTTCTTTTTGGAAACCCAGATTAAGAATCTCGGTTAAAATATTCACTCTTATTAGCTGTCCTTTCTTGAAATAAACTGGCAAAGCGATAACTATCTTCCCTTGTTGTTTTAAAACTTTTCTCGCTTCCTTAAAAAAAGCTAAGTAAAGTTCTTTGAGTCGATTAATTTCTTTTTTTGTTTGGTTTTTCGAAAAGCCTCTTATCCTGGGAGAGCCCAGATCTGGCTCGGTGACAATCAAATCAATTGATTCTTGATCCAATCCCAAACTTAACTCTTCGGCTTTCAAAACTAGTGATTTTAATTGAAATTCAACTTTCTTTAAATCCAAATAATTGTCAAAAAGCCAATCCAAGTTTGTTTGAGTTTGTTTGACTGCCCCTTCATGGATATCTGCGGCGACTAAATTTTTAAAACCCAAAAGGGTTGCTTCGGTAATGATCGTCCCACTACCACAAAAAGGATCTAGCAAGACCTTGTCTTTTTCGAAGCCGGCTAAATTAATCATTAATCTGGCTAGTTTGGGAGGCAACATTCCCACTTGGCTATCTCTTTCCGGTCGACTGTAATCTCGAAAAGAAAAATCATCAAAATCTTGAACCCAAATCGTCTTGCCGATAAAAACTTCCTCTAAAAAAAGCAAAAGAGAGAGTTCGAATCCATCTTTCATCAATTTGTTTTTAACCACCGACACACTGGAAAGGCTTGGAGCCTTAGGACGAACGAAAGCCGATTTCAAATTTTGATCAAAGAGATAGTCTTTAATTAAATCATTTAAGGTTCTGACCCATTTTCGGAAAAATTTAAAAACTTTCCCTTTCCCTCCCAGAGAATAGAAACTCAAACCGAAATGAATTTTTTTTCCCTTGAAATCCTCATCCAACAAACTGTCTTTTCGTAAAAAAGCCTTGAATTCATTTTCAAAATTATCCTTTCTAACCGAATCGATGATTTTAATAATTTTTATTGTGCCTCCAAGTTGGGAAAACAAAGAGACATCATTCATCTCATCTTCCGTTTCTACCAACAAGGCTTCGTTAGAAAAAGATTTTAATTTGAAGTCAAAACTTTGCTTTTCCAAAAAGGCAACAATCTCAACTGCAGATAAATAGGGCTGCCGGCCCAAAATAAACGCGTATTTAGCCATGCCGTGATTATAGTCGATAGAATGTTATAATACGAACATGGGTCGCTAGCTCAATTGGTAGAGCAATTGCCTCTTAAGCAATAGGTTCTGGGTTCGAGCCCCAGGCGACTCACCCAAACTTGACACTCTGAGCGTGTTTATGACAGGATAGTTCTAGGATTGAACTGCCTAATGAGGAAGTTATTAATCATTCTACTTTTTTTGATTGCCACTCCTTTAACACTCGCTGTTAGTGTTTTTGGCCTTTTGCAATCACAAAGGCCTATCCTGGGTCAAGAAATTCAGGTTATCACCAAAACCAACAGTACCGTTTCAACCGGGCTGTACGCCGCTTTACCGAGCAAGATCGGTCAAGTTTTGGGAGTCGCCAGCAGTGCCGATGCTCGACCAGTGATTGTCAGAAAATATTTAGAAAAACACCATTCACCTTTATTGCCATACAGCAATGAAATTATTGCGGCTGCTGATCTATATCAGATTGATTATCGTTTGATTGTTGCCATTGGCCAATGTGAGTCTAACCTTTGTAAAAAAAGCCCAGAAGGCTCTTTCAATTGTTGGGGCTTCGAAAACGGTAAAACTCGCTTTTTATCTTGGGAACAAGCTTTAAACCAAGTTGCCAAAACTTTAAAAGAAGGTTATATCGACCAAGGCTTAACTACTCCTGAAGAAATTATGCCTAAATATGCACCTCCTTCAGTTGAAAAAGGCGGGCCATGGGCCAAGTGTGTCAATCAATTCATGCAAACGTTAGAATTGGGAGAAGTCGACTAATTTCCTCTTTAATTCACTTTTTATGACCAAAAGTAAAAAATTACCCGATTATTATGATGACCCTCAATACAATTATTTCGATTACTGGCAAAAAAGAAGTTATGAAGATCAGGCAGAAAAAATCGCCCTGACAAAATTCCTGGCTCCTTTGTCTAAATTGACCACCATTGTCGATCTGGGCGGCGGTTTTGGCAGGCTAGCTCCCGTTTATCTCAAAAAAGGGAAAAAGTGTATCTTAATAGATCCTTCAAAGAAAATGCGTCGCAAAGCGAGAGTGTTTTGTCGCAAAGCTTCAAATTTGAAGCTCAAAAAAGGTTGTTTAGAGGAAATTCCTTTAAAAAATAACTCTGTTGATCTTGTTTTGGTGATCAGAACTCTTCATCATTGTTCCAATTTGAACGTTGCTTTTCAAGAAATTAATCGGGTCTTGAAGCCAAATGGTTTTCTTATTCTTGAATTCGCTAACAAAACTCACTTCAAGAACATCTTTCGTTCTTTCTCTCGTTTTAAGCTAGATTGCTTCAAAGATCGACCCAAAAATATAACCAGCCAACGTAAAGTTCCTTTTTACAACTTTCATCCGGCCTATATAAAAAAGACTCTAGGGCGTAACGGTTTCATTCTAAAAAAACAACTCTCCGTTTCTAATTTCCGCAATTTAATTCTAAAAAAACTCCTGCCTTTATCTGTTCTTCTTAGGCTTGAATCAGCTTTACAAAAACCCTTGGCAAAGATTTATTTTGCCCCCTCCATTTTTCTTCTCTTACAAAAGCAAAAATCGTCTCAAAGTAGCCATTAAAATTTGACTTTCAACATATGTTATAGTATACTCCGTCTTAGACCCTGAGGTTGCGGCGATAACCCGCCAATACGTTAGGGTTTTTTAATGGTTAAAAAGAAAGACAATATGAAAAAAATCATTTTGGGCCTTTTGTTTGCCATGCTAATTTCTTTCTTTGCTCCTCAAAAGGCAGGCGCAGCTCAAGTCGCCGGTGCTTCAGCACGGCTAAAAACCAGCCTGGACAAGAAAGATACTCGAATAGAAAAGCTCTCTTTCTTCCTGGAGGAAAACAATTCACCTTTAACAAGATTTGCCGGGGATTTCATTAAAACGGCTGACAAATACAAGCTGGACTGGCGTCTAGTAGCCGCTATTACCGGAGTGGAATCTACTTTCGGGAAAAGAATCCCTCAAGGTTCTTTCAACGCCTATGGTTGGGGAAACGGGAAGATTTACTTTGAGTCTTGGTCCCAGTCAATTGAGCACGTTTCCAGTGTTCTGGCCGAGAAATATGTCGCCAAAGGGCTGGACACTCCTCAAAAAATGGCTTCGGTTTATGCTCCTCCTTCTCAAACTTGGGGGAGTAAGGTTAACTATTTCATGGAAAAAATAGACCAAACTCATTCGTTAAGCCTGACCCTTTAAGGGAAAATTTGATAGAATAGAAGCGAGTTTGGCCACGGTGGCGGCATTGCAAAATCCCGTCACTGACGATAGGCTCTTTACATTACTTGACTTGCCGCGGTGGCGGAACTGGCAGACGCGCACGGTTTAGGACCGTGTGAGGCAACTCGTGGAGGTTCAAATCCTCTCCGCGGCACTTATTGTTTGCGATAGACAAACGGCAACTCTTCTTTTAAAATAAAATTATGTCAATTCTGCCAACTATCACAACAAAACGATTTCTGGTTTTATCTTTAGCTAGTTTCTTAATTGGCCTCATTCTCCTTTCCGGCTTACAGAATGTTCGGGCTCAAGAAGAGGATCAGGCTACCCCAACTGAGACTCCTATCTTCAACTTTGACAAAGCTCTGACAGATTATGAATATTCTTATAACCAATACCGCCAGGCTCATCTGCAGTACGAAACTGCCAAAAAAGCCTATCTAAAATTTGGAACCCTCAACAGCAAAAACGAAGCTCAAGAAAAAACAGCTTTGATGCTTCGCTTGAGAGACGAAACAATTAGAACTTATTTAACCGCTCTAAGATTGAAATTGGCTGATGTCACCGAGATTGATGATTATAATCTCAATCTCTTTTACCTAAAACTGGACGACGAGGTTCTTTGGTATCAAGGACATATCAACGATTTTAGGAGTGCCGGAACCCTCGAAGATCTCCTCACGCTGGCCAAAGCCAGTGAAGAGAAATACAACTCTCAAAGCTTGAGTGTCGCTTACCAAGTTCTTCACGGAATTATTAATTATAAAGTTGCTCAAAATACCGATCAAGTAGAAGCACAAACCAAAGTAATTAAAACTAAGCTCAACCAGATTAAACAAGCTGGAGATAAAGATGTTACCTTGGCGGAAAGATGGTTACTCGAAGCGGAAAATCGATTAGCCTGGAGTCAAGAAAAACAGGTTCAATCTCAGGTTGAAATTGATGAAATCGACCAACAACGTTACGGTTATAGCAATAAACGCGATAAACGAAAGACAAGCTTTTACCAAGCCCGTTTCTTGCTGGAAGAAGCTCAGCAATACTTAAAAGAAACTAATTCTTATTTACTCGAGGTAATCAGGGAAATAAAAAATGCCGACTGAAGATAAAATTAATTACCAAAACTTTGAAACTATTTCCGCCAAAGAAACCAGTGTTTCTCCTGAATCGTCGTTGGAGCCAAAAAAAAGAGGCTTCAAACTTAAAAAGAAAAAGTTAATTTTAGTGATTGTTTTGGCCGTCTCTTTCTTGATTCTAATCTCCGTCGGGCTGATTATATTGAATCAGCAAGGTCGAACTATTCTCCCAACTCAAATAAGCCCAACTCCAACTCCAACTCCTATCGTCGAACAAATAACCAATCCTTCGCCCTACGCCACTGATTCAGCTGTTTTGCAAACCGAGGAAGAGTTAAAGAAACTGGAATCGGAATTGCAAGAAGTGGATCTGAAAGAGACTAATCTTACCCCGCCCGTCCTTGATCTCGATGTCAATTTCTAAAAAAAATAATCATCACTCCATTCCTTTAAGCGAACTGGTAAGACCTAGAAGTCTTCGAGATTTTATTGGCCAAGAACATTTAGTAGGGAAAGACGGCGTTCTCCGTTTGTTAATCGAAAAAGACCAAATTAAATCAATTATTTTTTGGGGACCACCGGGTTCCGGAAAAACCACTCTGGCAAGAATTATTGCCCAAAAGACCAATTCTGCTTTTATCGAAAAATCGGCCGTTTCCACTTCTTTAAAAGAAGTTCGAGCGATTATCGTTGAAGCCAAAGAGAGATTAAAAGCTTTCCAGCAAAAAACAATCTTTTTTTTAGACGAAATCCATCGTTTTAATAAGGCTCAACAAGATTCTCTTCTTCCTTCTGTCGAAGAGGGGAGTATTACCCTTATTGGTGCGACCACTGAAAATCCTTCTTTTGAAGTGATAAATCCACTTTTATCAAGAAGTAGAGTTTTTGTACTCGAAAAAATAGATGAAAAAGCTATGAGTAAAATAATTGATCGAGCTTTGAAAACTGTTGATAAAGAAATTGACTCAAAAGCTAAGAAAATGCTCGTTTCTTTGGCCGAAGGAGACGCCAGAATAGCAATTAACACTCTAGAAATGGCTCTATCCCTTCTGGAAGAAAAATCTACTGACCGGACAAAACAAACGAAGAAAATTATCGATGGTCAATTAATAAAAAAAATCTTTCAACAAAAAAATTTACTTTACGACAAAGACGGTGAAGAACACTACAACACTATTTCTGCTTTTATTAAATCTATGCGCGCTTCAAAAACCGACGCCGCTCTTT
>CAYPPS010000018.1:0-2710 GCA_964412685.1 uncultured Gammaproteobacteria bacterium
TTTTCTGCCATTTTTTGCTTTTTTTATCATCTTTCTGGTTCCTTTTTTGGCTTGTTCCGGGCTCTTTTTTCGTGTCTTGTTTGATACATTTTGCAATATTTTGATTAGTTAATTTGTGCCTAGCCAGTTAAGAAAATGATTGATGTCACTTAGGTAGTTTTTTCGAGTATTGGGAGAGGCGTGTTTCTTTTTCAATTCGACTTCGAATTCTTTGAGCAAAGTTTGCCGATTGTTTGAGGGTACTTGAGGCTGAGTTTCAAGTTGGGAAGGAGTGATTAGTCCTTTGCCTTGGGCAAAGCTTTTTAATTTTTTGAGCGTTGATAGGCGGCGATTGATGGTGGATGCGCTTAGAGCTAGAGAGTTCAGGTGCGCCTGATAGCGAGTTGCCGTCGCGGAATCAAGTTTGGCAAGCACAGCCTCATCTTTTAGCTGGTATTGCGCCTCGACCCAGGCGGCAAAATTTCTCAGGTCCGCCAGGTAGTTTCGGAGTGTGTTAGGGGAGACGCCTTGAGTGGTTAAGTATTGCTTGAATTGGTTGGGCAGGTTCATGATTTTAATTGTTGATTAATTGTTGATTGTTTTCTTTCATTTATCTTTTAGCCTTGGATTACACGCATTATCAATTTTTATACTGCGGTATATTACTTATAATAATAAGCGCCCCTTAGCCTTGTCAAGAGACTAGACGGGCTTAATTGATATATTTAGATAGGTTCAAACAGGAAGGAATTTTTGATAAAAATAGATGCATTTAATATTTTCACTGATGTTTGCACGGAACTTATTTCCCGAAATGCAAGAATTATGCGGTTGCAATCAGTATCAAAGTATATCAACGGGGATGGTGAACTTCCGTTTTAGGAGTGCGGAAGTAGTTGATACCTTTTGTTATAGTTAAGTTATTCAGGAGTAAGTTGTGCCTATAGTGTTTTAGGCACGAGTGGTTTTTTGTGGTGTTTGCCCCATTGAGGAGCTCGCCACTCCGGGAGTGGCTACGACTCTCCCGGAGAATCTCGCGCAATTTGTAACATCACACCGGGTGTGTAAATTTTTCTTATTGATTATTTTTATCCTAGAGTCTGAGATTAAAAGATTTAATTGGCACCCCAAAAGGCGAGTGATAGACAGATGGATTCTCTTTTTATCCCTGTGTTGCGGTAAAAACAAAGGAGCAATTGTGGTTTTGTTTTATTTGTTCAGATTTCTAAGATTCTTTTCATTTTTATCCTAATAGTTGAGGAACTCGCCACTCCCGGAGAGTCAGAGCCCATTCCGAGAGAGTCTCGCGCAATTTGTATTTATTGAAAACTGGGGTTTGAAAATTAAAAATTGTTTTGTGCTATTATTATTTTAATGGAGTTGGAACAGTCTTATTCTGTCAATGAAGAGCCCATCCAGCAAGCTCAAGGCAGGCAGGGAATGGGAAAGACAACTCGTTGGGGGGTTGTCTTTATTGTTATTTTTCTTTTGCTTCTTTCTTTGGGAGGAACGGTTTTTTTCATTAATCAACGAACTTCTTTTTACAGCCGGGCAACTGATCCGGTTGAAGAACATAGCGGAATAGTCAGTTTAAAAAACTGTTATATTTTTGCTTCACCTTTACAAGCCCGAGCCGATGGGAAAGAAAAAATCAGAGTAACCGTTTTTATTTTGGACGGTTCTGGCAAGGGCGTCTTGGGGAAGACCGTCTTTCTGACCAATAACCCCAAGTTGGTTGTTAACGCCGCTCAGCCGGTCTCTGATGATTTTGGGAGAACCTTTTTTGATATCTCCTCTTCTTCGGTGGGAGAATTTGTTCTTCAGGCTTCGGTTGGCAATCAGACCTTGCCTCAAGAAGTCAAAGTAACCTTTAATTAGAATAATGAGCTCGCCACTCCCGGAGAGTCAGAGCCCACTCCGGGAGAGTCTCGCGCGCTTAAGCTCTTGACAAAAGACAGAGCCTGGTTTATACAATAAGTAGTTAATTTTTGTATGTTTTAAAAAATGCAGGTGCAAACAATCAATTTATCTTTACCCAAGAAATTACTTAATGTGGTTGACAATCGGGCTAAGCAAGAAGCAAGAACCAGAAGTGGTTGGATTCAGGAAGCCATCAGGGTGTATCTGGAAAACAAGCAAGACTGGGGGAGCTTGTTTGCCTATGGAGAAAAGAAGGCGAAGGATCTTAAAGTCAAAGAACGTAATTTAGAATCAATCGTTGACGGGATTCGTCGTGGCTAGAAAAAAGGTTGTTTTAGATACTAATATCATTGTTTCGGCGATTGTTTTTGGTGGCAAGCCAAGACAAGTTTTATCTTTGGTTTACTCCTTTCAGGTTCAGGGTTTTATCTCCCGTTTTATCATCACCGAAGTGCTGGAAGTTTTGCGTAAGAAGTTCGACTTTCCCCCCGTTAAATTAAGAAAAGTCGAGGCATTATTGTTGAAGAATTTTATTTTAGTTGAGCCTAAAAAAAGCCTGTCTTTAATAAGGGGTTGTTTGGCGGACAATCGGATTCTGGAGTGTGCCCGGGAAGCCAAAGTTGATTATTTGGTTTCCGGTGACAAGAAACATCTACTGCCCCTAAAAAAAGTTAAAAATTTTCAGATTTTGACTGCCGGAAGATTTTTGTCTTTATACGCCTTGACCACTCCAGGAGTGAAATAGGTTTATCGCCATGGGTGCTTTTTCTTTTTAAGCAGCAAATAAATGACAATCAATTCCAGAAGAATA
>CAYPPS010000018.1:2810-11033 GCA_964412685.1 uncultured Gammaproteobacteria bacterium
TGGGTGCTTTTTCTTTTTAAGCAGCAAATAAATGACAATCAATTCCAGAAGAATAATTAAGAGCCAGAGATAAGGGAAAAGGAAACCGAAGAGGAAGAGAATGGCTTGTTTGATGAGATAAAAAAGCCAGCCGAGAGGAGTGAGGACTTTGAAGGTCAGGGTGTTGCTTTTAGGAGAAGGGTTTTCTTCGAATTCACTGGCAGCAAAAATCCGCCATTCTGAATAACTAATAGGCAGGTTAAATTCAAAGGAGCCATTCTTATTGGCGTTGGCCTGGTAGTGAGGTAGATTGTAAGCGAGAGCCGGTTTAGCCAAACTAAGACGGCTTTTTTGATTAGAGAGGTAGATGTTGACGGTTGATTCAGGAATGGCCTGACCACTAGCGATTACTTGTTGATTTGGGGCAAAAGTTCCTTGGCTCAAAGTTAGAGTTGGTGGAAGGAGAACGGGACCGATTTCAATGTGATAGGGTCCGGTTGGCAGGGGCGGGAGACAAGTGGGGAAAGTAATCTGCCGCTGGTTGTCGATTGAGGTTAAGCAGAGCTCTGGATAGTCGGGATTAGGCAAAGGAAGAAAGATCTTGGTGAACTCGAAAAAGCCGCTTGAATCGGCGTTAGTCTCTTCAAAAACCCGTTGGCCTTGAAGGTAGACCAAACAATGGGCACAAGTGTAGCCAAAAAGGGTTAACTTGGGCTCACCGATGGTGGCTGAAACTTTGATAGGGGCGGGAGTGAGATGTTGTTCGAAAGCAAGAACGGTGTCGGATTGGCCGGCAAAAAGAAGGAAAAGGAAAGAACAGACAAGGCCCAACGTCAAAGACTTCATTGATTTAATAATAGCGGTTTTGGAGTAAAAAAGGGAGCCAATTACTTCTTGTTTATTTTCTCTTCCAGTTCTTCGATTTTCTCTTCCAGTTCTTCTTCTTTATGCTTGAAACTCTTTAAAGTCAGGGTGATTAGCAGACTGGCAATCACAACTGCCAAGAGGATCATCGCCGCTAATTTCCAAGGGAAAACCCAAGTGAAGATAGTTCCGGTAAGAACTTTGCCGGAATCGCCGTAAGTGGCGGTTAAATCAATTCGGTACTTGCCGATCAGCCAGCGCTTATTTTGGCCCAGCGTATTTTCAAAACTGCGAGAAACATCAGGAAAAATATTGACCTCTTTTAATGGTTGTTGGTCAATCACCTTGCCGAGCATGTTGGTTAAAGTTAGGGTTCCTTGGGGGCGAAGATGATAATTGCCTTGATTGGTAATTATCGCTTTGGTTTCGATGGGGCCATACTCGAGGAAGCGGGGCGAGTCGAGAATTTTCAGGATTGCTTCTTCAGTGGTTGGACCATTGACTTTCAGATAGATCAAGCCGGCGACTCGATAGGAAATAGCCATTTCTTTTTTATCCTCTTCACTGGCTGAAGCGGGAGAAGCGCCATGCTCAAAGTAAACAGCGAAGTAGCGGCCGCCAGGACTGGCGTTTTGAGGAACTCTGATTTTAGCTTCGATGTTAACTGATTCTTGGGGAGCGACCGTGATTCGATCGTAGGGGAGAGTAACCCAGGAAGCGGCGGCAAAACGAGGTGAAGCCTCGCCGTTTTCCAAAAAAGTAGGGACACCATCATCGCGCTCGACGATAAAGTCAGCCACTCTTAATGGCCCGGAGATGGGAGCTTCGGTGGGATTGTAGAAACGGACATGAACGGCGGTGATCTTACCGGGATCGGTGGCCAGTTCTTGTCTTGCGGGAGCCACACTAATCCGAACTGATTCTTGAGCCCAAGCAAAGGAGGTGGCCAAAATCAACAACAGGAAAGCAGATACGAGGAGAGTTAAGGAGGGTTTGAGCAGTGGCTTTTTCATTTTAATTTCTTTTTTGTTTTAAAAAGTAGCCGTGGCAATATATTTAACCTTGTTGTAATAATGGCCGGCTGGTTGAACATTGATAATACTGATCCGGTAACAAACGTAAATATCATTTGAGTTGACCGGAGCGACATTGCTCATGACCGTTTGTTTCGTTTCCGGGGTTTCAATGTCCGCGAACTGTTTGGCCGAAAAACTTCGGGCGGATTCATTGTAAAGGAAAGCGGCATCGGTGCCGGCTAGGTTTTCCAGGGAGTAGCCCAAGCCTTCGTAGCCACTGGCGGTGGTCCATTCTTGAGAGGTTGATTCATCGCAACCGGTGACGTTGCAAGTCGTGTCTTGAATACAATTATCTGCTTCTGCCGCTGCCGCGCCGGTACAAGTAACTCCGTCTTTGCCCATCTGATCATTTTCTTCAACGGTAACGGCGTAACCACCGTCGGCGTTGGTACTAACGGTCAGTTGTTGAGAAGCGTTGTAAAACGTGTCGAAGGAAGCAATTGTTCCCCAGGGGACCGAATAGGCGGTGGTGGTTTTATCGGCGGCAACGCCGCAAGCAGTGGTTCCCACTGCTCGTCCGGCAACGGTAAATTCGAGAGTTTCATCAATCGTGGCGGAAACAAGAACTGCTTCCACTGGAGCGACCTTGGTGTTGACATTATCAATCTGGATATCACTTTCATCCCGAGTGACTATGCTGACCTCGTAAACATCGGCGACTCCCGGGGAGTGGCCGGAAGATATCGGCGCCGGGTTGACCAACAAGGTGTCGGCCGAACCGCTGTCGCCAACGGTAATTGTGATTACTCCGGCAGTACAGGTGGCTGAGGTGGTACCGATAATCAAATGGTCGGCAGAAGCCGTTCCGGTGGTGGCGCTGGTGGTTGTCCAACTGCAACCGGTTCCGCCGGCAAAAGTAATCTCGCCGGTAGTGATATTGTTGAGGTCGAAACCATTATTAGCCACTGCCGCGGCAGTATCAGGAATGCCATCGTCGGTTTTACCGGTCGTGTCAACGGCGGGAATAGTGAGGAGAATATCGCCGTCAGCAGGAATTTCGCTGGCTAAGGTAAATTGCATCGTCAAAACCCCCGAAGAAGTGGCCACGGCATAATCGGTGACGCTGACGCCGACGGAAAGAGCCGTCTCCAAAACAAAGGTGTCGGTGTCCTGAATTCGGGCAACGTCATAGTTAGTATCACCAATACAACCGCTTTCAACCGGCCTGGCAAAACAGATGTTGTCGTTGGGGAATAAGTGATTGGTATCATTGTCAGCATTGCCTGAACCGTCAATATCAATAACACTGTCGGCGATGGGAGTGCTAACACCCACTCCAGCACGATAAGAAAGACGAGAATTAGAGAGAGTTGCTGAAGCAGCCGTTAGGGTAGCTGAGTCTAGCTTGGCAGGCTTGGTGAAATAGAAAGCAACTGCCGCAAAAAAAGCAAGCAAAAAAACACTGAAAATCCTAGTAGTTCGATTTGATTTCATTGTCCTCGTATCGTATATAGTTAATACAGTCAATTTAAGATCTTCTAAAATCTCTTGTCAACCCCCAACTTACCCGCTTTTTTAACTACCAGTAAGAAACCAGTGAGGCCAATTAGCCCCAAGATTAACTTGAAGGGTAAACTGATAAAAACAATCTCTTGGTTCTGCTTTTCGGTGATTAATTGAGCTTTGTAAACGCCGAGAAAAAACTTGCCTTTCAGTTGGCAAGCGGGGGATTCTTGGCAGCCGATGTTTCTGATTGCTTGGGCAAGAATATTTTCTTCTAAAAGAGACAAAGTTTGTTCTTGGCCGAAAGTGTCGGTGATTTTTATTTCCCCTTGAGGCTTGAGGAAATGGCGACCCTTGTTTTCTAACCGGATTTCAAACTGGGGCGGAGAGAAAGAATCAACCAGTTTTAAATTGAGCAAACGGAAGAGGGTGTTTTTGATTCTGAAAGAAGCAATTGATATATTTTGTTCCTCTTTTTTACCTTTTGAGATAGTCAAGAGAACATTGGCGCCGATTTTAACTTGGGCGATTGAGTTGCCCGAGAAGCGTTCTTCGGGGACGGTTTGGGCGAGTAAAGTATAATAATAGTCTCCTTCCGGCGCGGAGGAGGGCAAATTAATCACCAAAACCGCTTCCTGGCTTTTTTGGGCGGGGAGATTGAATCGGTCTCCAAGTTCCAGATTTTTATTTAGGAAGGAAAACCAGTTTCTTTCTCCTCCGGTTGGTTCTTGTTTTAAGGTGATTTCACCTTTCTCGTCTTTCGGCTCGAAAATGACCAGTTTGGTTTCTAAGACCAAAGGAATCTCACTTTGATTGTAGATTTTGAAGACCTGGGTAATGCTTTTACCGGGGACCATTTCCACTTCCAGAAGAGGGGGGAAAACACCCAGAGAGACCGATTCTTGAGCTTGAACGGAGCTTGTGTCGACAACGATTGTCAGCAGGATCAGGGTCAAGGTTAGTTTTAAAAAATATTTCATTTCAATAAAGTGGAGTGGCAATAAAAGTCAATCTGTTTTGATAACTTCCGGCCGGTTGGATGTTGGCAGGATTAATTCTTAAGGTCATGGTAGCACTCTTGTCTTTACCCGCTTCGTGGCCTCCAGCCGGAGTTAGTCCCATTACTTTTTGAGGCGTATCGGTGTCGGTAAGGGCAAAGTTTTTGAACTTGGTTCCGGAAGCAAATTCGCTCGGAACGTCGTCACCATTGATAGTATAGCCGAAACCGTAAGTTGAGGTTTGAGCCCAAGCTCCTTCATCAATATGAGTGCAGGTGTCGGCGACGTCGCAAGTGACATCCGGTAAGGTTGTTCCCGCTCCCAAACTAGTTAGGGATTGATTTTCTTCGACGGTAACTTGATAGCCTCGAACTGAACCGGAATCAACTGTCAGGTCCAAGGTTTGTTCGTTAGTGAGCACATCAGCCGTTAGGCTGCCAAAACTGATGGAGATGCTTGACAAGGTGAAGCTGAAGGGAATAATTGAATGAATGTATTGGAAGCCGGCTCTGATTTTGAAATCGGTGCCGCTGTAAAGTCCGGGGGCAATTTGGCCAGTGGTGACACCGAGGTTGTAGGCGGCAGAATCGGGATCACCTGAGCCCATGTTGACGTTTGGCCACCTGATTTTATAATGGTCGGATTCCAGCGAGCTGGGAGCAGCCAAAACGGAACCAAGACCACAGGCAAGAATCAGGGTTAAAGCGGCGAGCAACCCACACCCGGTGTGCGATCCATATGCGTAATATAAATTTGAATCACACACCGGGTGTGGGTCGGTTGTTTTCATTTTTCATCCGTGGTTTCATCAATCTCTTTTTTGAGTTTTTCGCCGCTTTTGAGGAGATTTAAGGCTCGCTGCTTTATCTTTAGCAGTCTCTCTTTTTGTCTGACAGAGATTTTACTGACATCACTTAAAGCGAGAGAAGCCTGCTCGATGATGTCCACCAAACTGGTTTTGAAATCCAGGCTTTCCCAAAGCAGAAATCCGCTTTCTTCTTTGGTGATGGCTTGATTTAAGGCCTTACTTTCTGTTTTTAAAACTTTAATCTTCTCCTCATCTTCTAGTAATTGTAAATATTTTTTACTAAAGAAAAGTGCCAAGGGAGTAATGAGGAGAAGAGAGACTAGTTGCCAGATTTCTTCCATTAATGATTGTTTGGAAGGGGAAAGGAAAAAGACGATAGTCATCGCCAAGGCGAGAGAAAAAGTGATTAGAGGATCGAAGAGAAGAGCGAGGCCAAACATTAAAAAGTAAACCAAGAAAAAGAGAGGGGAAGAAAGGCCGCCAGAAGAACCGATCAGTAAAAAGATGACCAGAATGAAAATGGTGGCGTCAATCGTTAAATTAATTCTTTTTTTCCGCCGGCGGGCAATAAATTGATTTAGGAAGAAAAGGAGAAGAAAGAAAGCGACTAATTGGAGGGTGTAATAAGAGAGGTGGGGATCATTGGTCCAAAAAAAAGTCAACCCTAAAGCGGTCAGTAAGAAAACGGTTTCGAGCAGGAATTTAACCATTAAAAATATCTTATCATATCTTCCATTCAGGGTGTGTTGGCAGAGAACATTGCACGCCGGGTGTGCAATGTATTTTCCGGTGGATATTTTAGGCGAAATCGATTATTCTTAAAGTGAGGCTTCGTTGAGAAGATTCTTCTTTTTGTTGTTTAATTTTTTTGATGAATAAAAATGGTTCGTTTAATGGAACAAGAGAAAGGCAGTTTTGGTTCGCCCTTTTCGGTTTGCCAACTCGATTCTCGGTTATCTAGTGAAAAAACTTTGTCGATTACTGAATCGGCTCGATTGCATCGGGATAATGAGAAAAGACGAGGTCATTTATTGGGCCACCTTTTTAATTCTGAAGGAGGGATCGGTCCTGGATTTAGGATTGTTTCCAGAAGGAATGGGGCGACACCGGTTGCAGCCTCGATTGAGAGGAGATTAGATCTTGGCTTGGAAAGAAAGGCTAATTTAGAGGTTTATCAAGCGTTAGTTGATCGTTTTTCTCTGATAGTGGGGAGGACCCGATATTATCAGCCCTTAGATCCGGAGATGCCGATTGTTTTTGAATCTCGGGAAGGTATTCGATTGGAAATGGGAACAATAGCTATTTTGATAGACGATTTTCAACGCGCTCCGGGTCCAATATCAAAACGAACGGTCGTCCGTTATGGTGATTATTCTGCTTTTCCAGCGAGGGAGATAAGTCCTTCTAGGGCAGAGTGGTTTTTGGCGAAGGAGATTTTGATGCGTTCTCTGGCTTCCTTGCAGAAACAGAGGTTTAGAAAAGAGAAAGCGGGTTTAATGGTTTCGGTGGCGAGGACGCTTCTTTTTGATACGGCCTCTCTTGAAAGAAAAATTTTGGCGGTGGACGGAAGAATCTTGACCATGATTCAAGGACTTGATGGATCAGACAAGCGAAGAGAGCTTTTTGAAACTTATCTTGAATTGGCTGAACTGCAAGGCGGCGAACTTTTTCTTTTGGATTAGTAAAAAACCTCCACACCGGGGGTGGAGGTTATCTTCTCTTCGGGTGTGGTACAATTTGTCCCAAGATGGCAAAGAAAACAATTGCTTCTGAATACCGGCCGTGGGATTTTGAAAAAAAATGGGAACAGGAATGGGAGAAGAATTTGGAAGTTAAAGCAATCGATTTCGGAGAGAAGAAAAAGTATTATGCCTTAGTTGAATTTCCTTATCCTTCCGGTTCTGGTCTTCATGTTGGCCATGCTTTTAATTATGTCATTCTGGATCCGATGGTCAGAATGAGGCGGATGAGAGGAGAAAACGTTCTTTATCCGATGGGCTGGGACGCTTTCGGATTGCCGACAGAGAATTACGCCCTCAAAGAGGGGATTCACCCGATTAAAGCCACCAAACAAAACACCGACAGCTTCAGAAAAGAAATGAAGCGTTTGGGATTTGCTTTTAATTGGGACAGGGAAATCAATACGACCGACCCGGATTATTATAAATGGACTCAGTGGATCTTTCTTCAGTTGTTTAAAGCTGGCTTGGCCTACAAAGATGAACGGCCGGTTGGTTGGTGTTCAGCTTGCAAGATAATTTTAGCCAATGAAGAAATAGTCGCCGGTAATTGTGAACGTTGCGGTCACGCAGCGGAAAGAAGAATGCAATCCCAGTGGCTACTTAAGATTACCGCTTATGCTGATCGTTTGGCCGGAGAGCTAGATCTGGTCGATTATCCTGATTATGTCAAAGCTTCTCAACGGAATTGGATCGGTAAGACGGAGGGGATCGAGATAGAATATCCGGTCGTTGATTCTAAAACCACGCTTTCTTGTTACTCAACCCGACCGGATACTAATTTTGGGGCGACTTTCATAGTCATTGCTCCTGAGCATCCTTTGGTTGAAAAATTGACCACAAAAGATAATAAGGAAACCGTGTCTAAATATATCAAAGAAGCTCAAAAGAAGTCAGAACTGGAAAGAACCGAACTTTCGAAAGACAAAGGTGGCGTTTTTACTGGAAGCTTCGCCCTAAATCGACTGACCGGCAAGCGTTTACCGATCTGGGTGGCTGATTTTGTTGTTTTGACAGCCGGAACCGGAATTGTTGTTGGTGTTCCGGCCCATGATCAAAGAGACTTTGAGTTTGCTAAGAAACACGATTTGGAGGTTACTCCAGTGATACAGCCCAAAAAGAAAAACCCGCCTGCCGGCAGACAGGGCTGGGATTTTAAAAAAGCCCCTTATCTTGAAATCGATGAAGGAGAGGTGTTTAACTCCGATTTCTTGAATGGCTTAACCCCTCGAGCAGCAATCAAGAAGATAATTGCCTATTTGGTTGACAAGAAATGGGGAGAAAGGGCCGTCAATTATAAATTGAGGGATTGGATT
>CAYPPS010000019.1:0-10031 GCA_964412685.1 uncultured Gammaproteobacteria bacterium
GGGGTGAGTGATTTTGCCAAAGAACCAAACGAACGTTCGTTGGTGCTTAAGTTTAAATTTAAGCGGGTTCAGGCAATGCTTACTGGTGACATTTCCTCGAAAACGGAAGAGAAAATAGACTTTTCTTCAGCCGAGATTTTGAAAATTCCTCATCATGGCAGCAAATATTCGACGAGTGATTTTTTATTAGAGAAGGTGCGTCCTAAACTGGCGGTTATCTGTGTGGGTAAAAACCATTTTGGTCACCCAACGGAAGAAGTGTTGAGTAAGTTAAAAAGTAGGGGGATTGAAATCTGGCGGACGGACACTCAGGGTGAACTGGTTCTCCGAACCCTCGGTCAAAATTGGACATACTAAACCTCCACACCGGGTGTGGAGGTTTTTAAAGGACTGATTTAACCGCTTCAACCACTTCGGCGGAAGGAAGATACTGGTAGAGTTGTTCCTCCCAGTCAGACGAGCTTACGTCTACCATGGGAGTGACACCATTATCCTGGATTGGTTGGCCATCCTCTCTTAGTGTTAAAGAGTGAACCAAATAGAGAGAATAGGTTTCTTCTTCATTTAACTGATTGTCCAATTTAAAAACGTTCTCCACTGTGCCCCAACCCTTGGTGGGAGTGCCGACCAAGATACCGACATTATATTTCTTCAAAACGGCAGCCATCACTTCGGCGGTTGATTGGGAATTTTCATTGATGAGAATAATTACTTTTTTATAGCGGATCAGACTGGGAAGCCAGCCGATTTTGGTCTTATAATCGGTTTTCTCGCCTTGATGAAAGAGCTGATAGGCATATTGTTCGTTGCCAATGAAAGGACCGAGGAAGTAGGGTAGGCCGTCAATTGCCCCGCCAACGTTGTTTCGAAGATCAAGAATAAGAATGTCTAAAGCGGCGGGTTGACCGTCAATCTTGTCTGCCTCTCGCTTGATGTCCTCGAGGGTGGTGGGGGAGAATTTGTCTAAATGAATGTAAAAAGCCTTGTCGTTGATTATTTTGGCTTGGACCGTCGGGTTAACGCCGTATTGGTCGAAGATTTCCCGGCTGCCTTGATCAGCGAGGACTTTTTTGGCTTCTTGAGCTTGGGCTAATTCTTGGGCTGCCTTCTCGTCAGTTTTGGCTTTCTCGATTAATTGTTTTTCTTTTTCCTGATAAGCGGCTTCAATTTCGGTTTGACTGGCATCCTCTTTAATTTCTAAAGCTTGGTAATGGTCAACCGGAGCGGTGTTTTTAACCGTCTCCCGGAGGTCTTTTTCCTGTTTTTGAGAATAGAGTCGAGAGCGGCCGAAAGGCTTTAGGTTGGCGAGGACAATGTCCGTTACTTGGGTGGTAAATTCTTTTTTCTCCTCTTCAGTCCCCAAAGCATTTAAGTGGTTTTTCAGCATTTGTTCAACGCCGATTTTATTGGTTTCTTTTAAGGGTTGGGGGAGCAGGGTCTTTTTTTCGGCTGCTTTTTGAAAAAGTTCGGCTAGTTGTTGATCAGAAATATTATCCCAGTAATTTTCCTGAATTTGATCAAAAACCTCCAGAGAGAAAGCCAAATATTTATCCCTTTTTATCTCTTTTGTTATAGTTTGAAATGGTTTGAAGTGGAAATAAGCATAAGTCCCGCTGGCGCCAATTGCTAAGGCGAGAAGGAGGGGAATGATCTTAAGAAAGAACTTCTTTTTGAATTTCAAGGCTGGTTTGGGCATGGGGTTATTATTAGACTATTTGCTGTATCTGTCAACCCGTTTAACATTGCTCACCGGAGAGTCTCGCGTCGGGCGGCGATACCGAAAGCGAGAAAATAATCTTGCCAGAATTTAGTTGAGGTCTGATACTGATTTTCGCCCACGAAATAGTCTCCCAAGGCTTCATAAACTCGAGTCAATTCTTTGAGTTTGACCGGATCGTTTTTTTGAGCCCAATTGATGGTCAACCAGAGTAACTCTAAAGTCCGATTAAAAGCGGCTTGGAAATTGGTTTTATCCTTATTGTGCCAATTTAAAGCTCGACTGACCTCACTACCGATGTTGCCCATCTGTTCAAAAAAGGTCAACTTCTCCCAACCGCCTTCCGCTAGTTGTTTGTGCTGAAAAGCCATTTTTAGCCGACGAGATCGCTGACGATTTTAATTATTTTTTCTCTCGTCTTAGAGTCATTTATTCCTCGAGTGAGATTATCGAAATGAGGCCGGATGTTAATCATGGAGTTAAATTCGATCCAGTCCTTGCCTGTTTCGCTTGGATGAAGATTAATTCCCCAGAGGGCTTCCTGTCGGGAACCCTTTCCCAGAAGTAATTTCTCTCCGTCGGCATGCATAGGCATGTCAACCGCGATAATCTTTTTTTCAATATCAACGACGACTTTAACTAGGTTGCCAAACATTTCGTTAGCCATCTCAGCCAATTCTTTTTTGGTGATTTTTTTGGTGACGAGCTTCATTTTTTTAAGTTTAACACAACAAAGCTCATCGTTGATTAGAGATTTTAAGTACCTCTTGAAAACACTTATCCGATGTGTCATACCTTATAATGTTTATGCACATCGGCTTTTTATCTTTCCGAATTGCGGGGACAGATGGCGTTTCGTTGGAAGCAGAAAGATGGGCTTTAATTCTACAGCGAATGGGTCATCAGGTGACCATGCTGGCTGGGGAGCTGGACAGAAAGGGGATTCTCATCCCTTCGCTTCATTTTCAAGAACCATTGATGCATTTGATCGGGGAAAAAGCGATTCAACGGGGAGTGTCGTTTAAAAAACTTAGAGGTAAAGTCTTCAAGCTGGCCGAGAGAATCGAGGATGATCTGCAGGAAACATTTACCAAATTTAGGTTTGACCATCTGATTGTAGCCAATTCTTTCAGTCTGCCGGTAAATTTTTCTCTAGGTGTAGCGCTGGATCGGGTTATTAAGAGATTGGAGATTAAAACCACTTCTCGAAATCATGATTTTTGGTGGGAGAGAGATCGGTTTTCTAAAATGACTCCCGATTGGCGTCTTTTTTTACAGGAGCATTTTCCGCCGCAACAGAATCGTTTATTAAGTCACTTGACCATTAACAGTTTGGCGAAAAAGGAGCTGAAAAAACGAACCGGTCTCGATTCAATGGTCATCGGTGACAGTTTTGATTTTAATAATTCTTTCAGCAAGCCTTCCGTGAACGGTGAGTATTGGCGACGGGATTTTAGGATCAAAAAAGAAGATATTGTTTTTCTTCAGGCCACCAGAATAATTCCTCGGAAGCAAATTGAGCTGGCCATCGAACTGGTTCACCGTTTGAAAGATCCCCGAATCGTTTTGGTGGTCGCTGGCTATTCCGGTGATGAAGGAAGGGACTATTTGTCTCATCTGCGGGGCCTAATTGGCCGAACCGGGATTAGAGCCAGGTTTATCGGTGACCGGATTGGAGCTCGAAACTCTTTTCGAAACAACCAACGAATTTATACTTTGTGGGACTGTTTTGAGAATTGTGATTTGACGACTTATCCTTCTCGAGTGGAAGGCTTTGGCAATCAATTTATAGAGGCTCTCTATTTCAAAAAACCTGTTTTCTTAAACCGTTACCAGGTTTACCAAAATGATCTGGAACCATTAGGCTTCGAAACCATTACGATTAACGGCCGGTTAACCAAGAAGGCAGTTGAACAAGTCAAGCGAGTCTTGGCAAACAAAAAATTACAGAAAAAAATGGTGGAAACCAATTTTCGGATTGCCTGTCGTCATTTTTCTTTTGAGGCGGTTCAACAAAAGCTGGCCGAGCTGGGTTTTTAGCCTAAAAACCTCCACACCGGGTGTGGAGGTTGTGTTATACTCGACAAAATAATGATTGGTAAACAATTGGAAGCGGATTTGAAGCTGGCCTTAGCTCCTTTGAAGCTGACAGATGAACTTTTTTCTTTCGAACACCCCAAGAATTTTGACCATGGTGATTTTGCTTCCTCGATTGCCCTAAAATTGTTTAAGGAAAAGAAACTCTGGCAGACCAAAAAAGAGTTTGCGGGGATCAACACTCCGATTGAACTAGCGCAAAAATTAATTGTTTCGTGGCGAGGTCAAGGCTTGCCTGATTACGTGGCTAAAATCGAAGCGGTTAAGCCTGGCTTTATCAATGTCTCTCTTGATCAAGGTTTTTTACTGGCAGAGATGGAAAAGATTTTAACGGAAAAAGAGAATTATGGCCGGAATGAATCGTGGCAAGGGAAAAAGGTTTTGCTGGAACACACTAGTCCTAATCCGCAGACAACCATTATGCTAGGCCATTTAAGGAATAATTTTTTAGGCATGAGCGTGGCTCGGTTGTTGGAGTTTGGCGGAGCGAAAGTAATCAAAGATTGTCTGGTCAATGATCGGGGGATTCATTTGTGTCGTTCGATGTGGGGATATCTTGTTTTTGCTAATAAAAAGCGAGGTTTAACTAAAACTGAAGCTAAAAACTTTCGGGGCTTGAGTTCTAAGCGCTTCAAATCTTTGACTGCCAAAGTCAATTGGCAGGAGCTAATTAGTGCTTGGAATCGCAAAAAAAGTGATTGGTACGAACCGAAAGAGCTATCTCTTAAACCTGATCATGCTAATTTGATTTGGTATGTCTTGGGATCTCGAGCTTTTAAGGAAAAAGAAGAAGTCCAAGCTCAAGTGAAAGCGATGTTGGTTGCTTGGGAAAAAGAGGACAAGCTTGTGCGAGCTTTGTGGGAACGAATTTTGGCCTGGTCGGATCAAGGCTACAAACAAACTTACCAACGAATTGGCAGTGCTCACGACCACGTCTGGCATGAATCTAAGCTTTACAAGAAGGGCAAGGAATTGGTGGAGACTGGCTTGAAGAAGGGGATTTTCAAGAAAAGTGAAGGGGCGGTGGTCAGCAATCTAGGAAAAGAGAACTTACCGGATTTAGTGGCGATTAAATCGGATGGCGCCTCAACTTATTTGGTTTTTGATCTCAATTTAAGTTTACAGAAAACGAAGAAATTCCCTTCGGATTTTTATATTTGGACCATTGGAGCAGAGCAAACGCTTTACTTTCAGCAATTGTTTGCTCTTTGCCACAAACTGGGAATTGGAAACAGGGATCAGTTTTATCACTTATGTTACAGTTTGATCAACTTTAAAGGGGGCGGAAAGATGTCTACTCGATCGGGCAATGTGGTTACCGCCGATGAGATTTTGGATTTACTGGAGGAGAGGACCTTAAAAATTTTAAAGACGACTGATCAAAAGTTGCGAGGCAAATTAAGCGAGAAACAAAAACAGGAGATGATCAGAAAAGTTGTTTTAGGAGCGGTCAAGTATGGTTTGTTGGCTTTTAACCGAGACAGAACGATGCTGTTTGATATAGAAGAGTCGCTATCTTTAAGAGGCAACAGCGGTCCTTATCTTCAATATACTTTCTCACGAGCCAATTCGGTATTGGAAAAATCTTCTGCTACTTCCAATCCGATTACCTCTGGCGGAGAAAAAGAAGAAAATTTACAGCTGGAAAAAGAAGAAGAGCGGCTCTTGCGGAAACTTTATCGATTTGAAGAAGTAGTTTGGGAAAGTACGCAAGAACTTGCCCCCAGTTTGCTTTGTAATTTCCTCTATGAGCTAGCCAACGATTTCAATCTTTTCTATGATAAACTGCCGATTCTGAAAGCGATTGATCTGAGGGCTCGATCTCTGCGGCTCCGATTGACCCAAAGCACGGCTCAGGTCCTCGAAAATGGTTTAGCTCTCTTGGGAGTGGAAACAATCGAGAGAATGTAGTTAATAAGTTCAATGAATCAGTACACTTATAAAAAACTAAAGAACGGTTTGCCTTTAATTGTCGCTCCGATGAAAGGGGCTTTGTCGGCAACTTTACTATTCATGGTTAAAGCGGGGGCTCGGTTTGAAACCAGGAAAATCAATGGTTTGGCTCACTTCTTGGAACATATGGCCTTTAAGGGGACTAGAAAACGGCCGACCACTTTGGACATCACTTCAGAGATTGATGGAGCCGGAGGCTACATTAACGCTTATACTTCCAGAGAGGAAATTTGCTATTACATTAAATCTTTAGCTTCCAAAGTGGAGCTTTCTTTTGATGTTTTATCAGATGTGCTTCAGAATTCTCTTTTTGAGAAAGCGGAAATAGAGAAAGAAAGGGGAGTGATTATTGAGGAGTTTAACATGTATGAAGATATGCCGGAGAGAAAGTCGGCAGAAAACTTTGAGAGACTGCTTTACGGTGATAATTCGATGGGTTGGCAAGTGATTGGCAGTAAAGAAAATATTTTGAGCTTTAAGAGAGATGATTTTTTAAGTTATTTAAAGCGGCTCTATCTTTCCGGCAATATGGTTTTGGCGGTGGCTGGTAAGGTCAATCAAGAAGAGGTCACCAAATTAGCTCAAACCTATTTTGGTTCTTTGACGAAGGGAGTTAAAGAGGTGGTGCCTAAAAAAGAGTTAAAAATATTAGCTCCCCGGCTTCATTTGGCTAGAAAAAAGACCGAGCAAGCCCATTTGGTTTTGGGATTGCCGACTGTTTCCATCAATGACCCGGATTATTATGTCGTTTCCCTGCTTTCAGCGATTTTGGGCGGCAGTATGAGCTCCAGATTGTTTATTCAGGTTAGGGAGCGAAGAGGCCTGGCTTATTACATCCGTTCCCTTTCGGAAGGTTACTCTGACAGCGGCTTTCTCGCTGTTTGGGCAGGAGTAAGAATTAAAGCAATCGATGAAGCGATTAAGGTTATTTTAGATGAACTGCATCAATTAATTGAGGAAAAAATAGGAGACAAGGAATTGAAAAAAGGCAAGGAGTTGATCAAAGGGAGATTGGCTTTAGGCTTAGAGAATTCGAGTGCGCTGGCCGAGAGATGTGCTTATCAGCAATTAACTCAGGGCAAAATTACTTCTCCTAAAGAAACTTTTGCTAAAGTTGATCGAGTGGAGGCGGGAGAGATTCAAAACCTGGCCCGGAAATTCTTTAAGACTAATCAACTCAATTTGAGTTTAGTCGGCCCATTTAGGAGTGAGGAAAAGTTTAAAAAGCTTTTGAAATTCTGACCTATTTATTTATCGTTTGATATATTTTCTGAAGGGAGATGCAAAATGGAACAATCAGTCGTTTTAATAAAGCCAGATGGAGTTGAACGAAAAATTGTCGGCGAAGTTATTTCTCGTTTCGAAAAGGTTGGTTTGAAAATGAAGGCGATGAAGTTGATTCAAGTGAGTGCAACTCACGTTGGTAAGCATTATCAGGACAATGAAGATTATCATCGCTCCGTTGGTGAAAAAACCTTAGAAAATTACCAGAAGTTTGGCCTTGATGCCGATGAGGATTTAGGTACCAAGGATCCGGTGGAAATCGGTCGAATTGTCCGGCAAAGGAATATGGAGTTTCTCTCTTCCGGTCCGGTAGTGGCGATGCTTTGGGAGGGAGTGGAAGCGATTCGTTTGATCAGGAAGATGGTTGGCCACACTTTCCCGGCGGAAGCCATTCCGGGTACTATTAGGGGAGACTATGGCCATGATACCGCTAAGGTGATTAATATTGAGAAAAGGTCGGCCAATAACATCATTCATGCTTCCGGTGATGCCGCCGAAGCAAAATGGGAAAGAAAGTTGTGGTTCAAAGAAGCAGAAATCCTCTAAAACCTCCACCCCCGGTGTGGAGGTTTGCTCGATTGGACACCTACCTGGAGGATTCGGGATTTGCTAGAATAGAGATAGTGAAGCAGTTTTTGTTACTCAGTTTTCTGCTTGGATTCTTGTTCCTCTCGCCTGAAAAAGTGTTGGCGAAGGATTATTCCTTTCCTCGAGTTGATTTCAAGGTTCAATTGAACAAAGACGGTTCGGTTTTAGTGAGAGAGGAGCGGACTTTTTCCTTTTCTGATTGTTTTACCTGGGCGGAAGAGTGGGTTTCTAAAGGAGCGGGGAATTATAAAGATAGAAATTACCAATTAACCGGCTTTCAGGTTAGCGACCGAAATGGTTTTTTCCAATCGGGACGTTCAAGCAAACCAGGCACTTTTACGGTGACCGATCGAGGGGATCGTTACTATCTCAAGTGGTTCTATAACGCTTGTGACACCCAGAAGACTTTCGTTATCTCTTATCAGATAGAAAAAGCAATCCTGGTTCATCAGGATATCGCCGAGTTTTATTGGCAATTAATCGGTGATCAGTGGGAGAAAGGGGTCTCTCAAGTTAAGGCTCAAGTGTTTTTACCGGGAGAAGGAGTCAATAATCCTAAGAATATCTATGGTTTTGGCCATGGCTCGCTTAACGGAGTGATCAATATACCTAGTGCCCGAGAGGTTACTTTCGAGACGAGGAACTTGTCTTCAAGGAAGTTTTTTGAAACCCGAGTTCTCTTTGAAAAAGAACTCCTCGATCTAGCTTATGTTGACCAATACCAAGACGATCTTACTTTGGCTCAGATCTTAAAAGAGGAAGAAGGTTTTGCCAAATCAAAGGAAAGAGAACGATTGGGTTTTTTGATCGCCGGGGTAGTAAGTTTCTTGGTGGCGGCAGCAAGTAGTCTCTTTTTTGTTAGAGGTTTTTTGATTTATCTTAAAAAATGGTGGCGCTTAGGCAAGGACGAGAAGCTGCCTCGAGTGAGTTTGTCCGACAAACTTCACGATCCGCCGAGTGATTTGGAGCCGTTTGTGATTGAAAGCTTGCTGGCAGGGAAAAAATGGGCAACTTCTAAGGCGGTGATTGCCACCATCTTGAACCTGGTCAATAAAAAAGTTCTAGCGATTAAGACAGAAAAGAAAAAAGGTTTGAGTTTATTGGGGTTGCCCAAAGGCTCTCGCTATACTCTGGTTTTAGCCCAACCAGATTACCGTCAACAGGCTTCTTTAAGCGAGATTGAGAAAGGTCTACTCGATTTTATTTTTAATTTTATTTTTGATGAAGTAGAGGGAAACAAAATTACTTTTAAAAATTTGAAACGCCATTTTAAAATTCATAGACGGAGTTTTTACACCAGATTTAAAAAATTTAAAAAGCTTGGCTTCAAGCAGGCATTGAAGGAAGGCTTGTTCGAGAGAGCCAGTTTTGAATTTAGTCAGAAACATGGTTTTTTCCTTTCTTTAGGATTGGGAACCGTTGCCTTCGTCTTTTCGATTTTTGCTTTGGTTCTTCTTCTTGGTGCAGGTCAGGAAGGCAGCCCCTTTTCTATCTTAATCATCTTGTCCGGTCTACTGATTGTTTTGAACAGTATTGGGGCTTTCATTTTGACTCCTATTTGGTTAATTCTGACGGCTTACGTTCAGAAGAGGAGTGAAAAGGGAAGCCGAGAAGCAGCTTCTTGGAAGGCTTTTAAAAAATATCTTAAGGAATATTCGGTGACCAAAAAGTATCCAATTGACTCTGTCATTTTATGGGGTAAGTATCTTGTTTATGGCACTTTGTTAGGGGTGTCTGCTAAAGCTTTGGGGCAGCTGCCAATCAAGTTTTCTTACCAGGAGGCGAACAAGGCTGGTTGGGGTTTTGCTAGCTCAGGTGATTTTAGCAGCGCAGTGGCAATGACTGCCAGCTTAAGCAACCTTTCCAGTTCTCTCAGTTCGCTTTCTTCCTCAGTTGGCGCTTCCGGAGTCGGCTCTTCGGGCGGTTTCTCCGGTGGTGGAGGAGGAGGGGGAGGCGGCGGTGGCGGTGGTGCTGGTTGACCCTGCCAAAAAGTTAAAGACTTTGAGCTTGTCGAAAAGTCGGAGTGGAGGGAATTGAACCCTCTACCTCTCGATCCCGAACCGAGCGTTCTACCGATGAACTACACTCCGTATTTACTGCTATTTTAAGCCCTGCTGTGGTAAAATTCAATTTATATAATCAGCCCTCATAGCTCAACGGATAGAGCAGAGGTTTCCTAAACCTCAGATACAGGTTCGACTCCTGTTGAGGGTACTCAGCGAAGAGAGACGGCGTAAAGATTGGACGGAGCGTTTCTAGAAATGTTGGTGAGAATAAGAATCCTTTTGCCATCAGGGAAAGGAAAAGCGAAAGAGTTTTCGAATTGACCTGAGTAAGCGGCAATCTTGTTGTCGCCGTCGTATTCAACCAATTCCACCTGATCAGTTTGAAC
>CAYPPS010000020.1:0-9701 GCA_964412685.1 uncultured Gammaproteobacteria bacterium
CCTAGGAGGTTGGCTTAGAAGCAGCCATCCTTTAAAGAAAGCGTAACAGCTCACTAGCCGAGCGGCTTTGCGCCGAAAATTCACCGAGGCTAAGTTGATTACCGAAGACAAAGCTCCGCATTTATGTGGAGGGTAGGGGAGCGTTCCAATGGCAGTGAAGCCTCGATGTAAATCGTGGTGGAGCGATTGGAAGTGAGAATGCCGGCATGAGTAGCGAGATCCCGATGAGAATTCGGGACGCCGAATGTCCAAGGTTTCCCACGCAATGTTCGTCAGCGTGGGGTTAATCGGCACCTAAGGCGAGTCCCGTGTAGTGCGGGAGTAGTCGATGGATAACAGGTTGATATTCCTGTATTTCTATTTTTCCGTTTTAACTAGGGGCAGGACGAGATAGGATAGCTTAAGCATGGCGCTGAAGATGCCGTGTTCAAACAGTAAAGTAGTTTTAGTTAGCAAATCTGCTAGAACGACGTTGAGCTGTGATGTGAAAGATTGACTTTGTCAATTTAACTTAAGTGATTTCAATCTCCTAGAAAAGTGTCGCTAGTAGGAAAAGTAGTAGCCGTACCGCAAACCGACACAGGTGGACTGGTCGAGTAGACTAAGGCGAGCGAGAGAAGAAGGTTTAAGGAACTCGGCAAATTAGCTGGGCGTAACCTAGGGAGATGCCCTGCCCCACATTATGTGGGGCCGCAGCGAAAGATTGCTTACCGACTGTTTATCACAAACACTGGTCTCTGCAAAGGCGTAAGCCAAAGTATAGGGGCTGAGGTCTGTCCAGTGCCGGAAGGTTAAGAGGAGATGTCATCCCGCATTTTGCGGGAGAAGCTTTGAATCGAAGCCCCGGTGAACGACGGCTTTAACTATAAGAGTCCAAAGGTAGCGAAGTTCCTTGTCGGGTGAGTTCCGACCCGCATGAAAGGTCTAACGAGTGAGCAACTGTCTTGAACCTTCACTCGGCGAAATTGAAATGGCTGTGAAGATGCGGCCTAATTACTGCAGGACAAAAAGACCCCGTGCAGCTTTACTGCAACTTGGCATTGGAAAGTATGAACGAATTGTTCAGGATAGGTGGGACCTCGCATTTTGCGGGGGTCCGTGAGATACCACCCTTTTGTTTATGTTTTTCTAACCAACTCTTACTGGAAACGTAAGATGGGACATTGCTTGGTGGGCAGTTTGACTGGGGAGGTCGCTCCGGAAAGCGTAACCGGAGCGTACAAAGGTTGGCTTAGATCGAATGGAAACCGATCTGGAAGTACAAAGGCGAAAGCCAGCTTGATTGCGAGACTGACAAGTCAAGCAAGTGCGAAAGCAGGTCTTAGTGATCTTCGAATCCCAGGTGGTCTGGGATCGAACTTATCGGATAAAAGTTACGCCGGGGATAACAGGCTAGTCACGCCCAAGCGTCCACAGCGACGGCGTGGTTCGGCACCTCGATGTCGGCTCAGCGCATCCTGGGGGTGAAGAAGCTCCCAAGGGTTGGTCTGTTCGCCCATTAAAGCGCTACGTGAGCTGGGTTCAGAACGTCGTGAGACAGTTCGGCCTCTATCCGCAGTAATCGTTGAATACCAGAGGGAATTTGCCCACAGTACGAGAGGACCTGGGTGCGTCAATCCCTAGTGTGCCGGTTGTTTCTGTCAAGAGCAGCGCCGGGTAGCTACATTGGTTAAGGATAACCGCTGAAAGCATCTAAGCGGGAAGCCCATCCCAAGATTAGGTATTCTTGTCTACCTTTGGGTAGACTTAAGGCAGGTTGTAGATTACGACCTTGATAGGCTGGCGGTGTAAGTTTGGTAACGAATTTAGCCTACCAGTACTAATTAGCCGAAAAGCAAAATTCTATTCACATTAAAGGAGTCAATTTTACAATCTGTTTTTGCGTCTTTCGGTCTCTTTAGCGAGGTGGAACTACCTCTTTCCATTTCGAACAGAGTCGTAAAACGTCTTAGCGCCGATGATAGTTTTTTGGCAACGGAAAGCGAAAATAGGTCGAGGCCGAGAGACTCAAGAGCAGATTCAGGTGTGTTAAACTGAAAGAAGTAACACTGTCTGTTTAACAGTAGACGAGTCGGAAGGAATAGAAAGGAAGGTACATGAGTGTCAATAAAAAAACCAACTACCAGAAAAAAGAAACCTATCTCAACTAAAAAGATCTTGTCTGTCGGTCAAGCACAGACAATGAATCAACTTCTCAAGAAAATCGGTTACGATTTAAAGACCTTTAAAAGAGGCGATTTGATTGAGGGAGTGATAGTTGAAAAAACCAAAAAAGCCCTTTATCTAGATATTGGTGGTAAATCAGAAGGGATGGTAATTGATCGAGAAATGAAGGCTGCCAAAGATTTTATTTCTCAACTCAAAGAGGGAGATACAATCAAAGCCATTGTTACTCAGCCAGAAAACGATCGAGGCCAAACATTGCTTTCTTTGAAACAAGCTGCTCAAGATTTTGTTTGGCAAGAGTTTGAAGAGAAATTAAAAACTCAAGAAGCGATTAAAGTCTTTGGTAAGGAAGTCAATAAAGGTGGTTTGATTGTTGAGGTTAAGGGTGGAGTTCAAGGTTTTATCCCTGCTTCGCAAATAAGCTCCCAGTATCTCAATCAAGTTGAAAAACTAGTTGAGAAAGCCATTGAAGTTAAAGTAATTGAGGTTGATCGAGAAAAAAATCGCCTCATTCTTTCGGAAAAAGAGATAACAGAAGCAGATTTAATTAAGGAACAAAAACAAGCAATCAAGAAAATTAAAGTGGGAGATGAATTAGAAGGCAAAGTTGTTGGCTTGATGCCTTTTGGTCTTTTCGTTAAAGCCGGAGAGGCAAAGCTGGAAGGTCTGGTTCACATTTCTGAAATTTCTTGGGAGAAAGTTGATGACCCCAGTCAATTTTATAAAACCGATGACAAAATTAAAATCAAGGTTCTGGCGATTGACGAGAAGTTAGGCAAGCTCAATCTTTCTATTAAACAATTGACCGAAGATCCTTGGAAAAAGATTGAAAAGAAATACCCCAAAGATGCTCAAATAAAAGGCGAAGTGATTCGAGTAGCTCCTTTTGGTGTTTTTGTTGCTCTGGAATCGGGAATCGAAGGCTTAATTCATGTTTCTAAACTTCCAACTGATAAAACTTTCAAGGAAGGAAGCAAGGTCAGTTGTTTCGTCGAGTCGATTAATCTTGAAAATCGCAAACTCAGCTTAGGTCTTGTCTTAACCCAAAAACCTGTTGGCTACAAGTAAGTTATAATTACCTTTAATGGTCAGATCTTCAACCAAGTTTATTTGCCAGCAGTGCGGCTTTGAATCAATCAAGTGGTTGGGTAGGTGCCCTGAATGTGGTAATTGGAGTTCTTTTGTGGAAACGGTGATAGGGGGAAAAGATTTCGGCAAAGCTGGTTTTCCAACTGATTTAGTTGCCCCCAAAATCTTAAGCCAGATCAAGTTTACTGACAAAAAGAGAATTTCTACCAAAATAAAAGAATTGGATCGTGTTTTGGGTGGCCATCTCTCTGGCTCGATTGGAATCGTGCCTGGGTCGGCTGTCTTACTTGCTGGAGAGCCGGGAGTAGGTAAAAGTACTTTGTTGCTTCAGTTAGCCGAAAGCACTTCTCGGAGTCTTGGGAATAAAAAAGTTCTTTTCGTTTCTGGTGAAGAGTCTCTAGATCAAATTAAATTGAGGGCTAATCGTTTAAAAATTAAAGGCGAAAGATTGCTTTTGGTTTCTGAAGTAAACTTGGAGGCAATTGAAGAAACAGTCGTCTCTCTGGGGCAAAAGAAAGAAATAGGTTTGGTAATTATTGATTCGATTCAAACCCTTTCCAGTCAAAAATTGACCGGTCAGCCTGGTTCAATTGGTCAGGTTCGTCACAGCGCATCGGTGTTAGTCAATTTGGCCAAGAAGTTGGGAATACCTCTTTTTGTTGCCAGTCACGTTACCAAAGAAGGAAGTATTGCCGGCCCGAAAGTTTTAGAACATTTGGTGGATACGGTTATTTATTTGGAAGGGGAACGTTTTTCTGGGGCGAGACTACTTCGAGCGGTTAAGAACCGTTTTGGAGCTACCGATGAAGTAGGAATTTTTGAGATGACGGAGAAAGGGATGGAGGAAATTAGTAATCCCTCTTCGCTTTTTTTGCTTGAAAAAGAAGGAAACGCTCCCGGTTCGATTGTCGCGGTGACCATGGAAGGTACTCGGCCGATACTTTTAGAAGTTCAGGCTTTGGTGGTTAATAGTCACTTGGCTGTTCCTCGAAGAGTGGCCCAAGGAATTGATTATCAGCGTTTTCAAGTGGTGACGGCGGTTCTGTCGCGTCATCTTAATCTTCCTCTGGGCAGTTATGATATTTTAGTTAATTTGGCTGGTGGTTTGAAGATAGAAGAACCGGCTCTGGATTTGGCGATTGCTTTAGCTATTTTTTCCTCTTTCAAGAACGTGGCTTTAGGAAAAAAGACAGCCGTTTTTGGGGAATTGGGATTGTTGGGAGAAATCAGAGCTGTCAATCAAGCAACCTTGAGAGAGAAGGAGGCTAAAAGATTAGGCTTTGAAAAATTAATTACTCCACAGCAATTTAAAACCCTTAGATCTATAGCCACCACCTTCAAATTATAAGGATACCTTATAGATTTCTAAAAAATACTATAGCCTTGACAGTCTTCGCTTTCGATGGTAAAGTAGGGATAATTAACAAAAGAAAAAAGCATCACTATCGCTGATTCTAACCTCTTTCGAGTGCAAAAAGAATCACGAGTAGCAACGCCTTTCTCTAATAATGAAAATAACACAGGCTTTTGTTTCTTGTCAAGACAAAATATCTGATTAGCTTCCAGAAATGGGGGTGGTGTGTAGGGCAGGCACACTCCCCCTTTTTTTGGAAATTAGCCAGAAGACTATTGACAAATTTGTCAATCAATAGTTTAATATCTTTAAGTAGCTTTTAAAAAGTTTTCCCAATAGCGTTTTTAGATTTTAATTTCAAAAAGAGATAATCATGAATAAAGATTTTACTTCTGAGGAAATTGTTGGCGCAAAGCCTCAGGAAGAAAAAACCAATCAGGCTTCTGATTCAAGTCGGGATCGAAAAATGATGGACAAAGATTTCAACGGGGTAGTTGATAATCGAATGATCCCTGATGCTGGAGTCCCCACCGAATACAAAGAAGGAGTTTTAGAGGTTACTCCAGAAGGGTATGGCTATTTACGACCCAAATTTTCTCCTTCCGATGACGATGTTTATATCTCCGCCTCTCAAATTAGGCGTTTTTACTTGCGTCCAGGAGACATGATTGGAGGCCAAACCAGGGCACCAAAACAAAAAGAACGATTTTGGGGGCTTCTAAAAGTAGAGAAAGTTAATGGATTGCCAATTGAAAAAATAGGCAACAGAGTCCATTTTAGAAACTTGACTCCTATTTATCCTGATGAACAGATGAAATTAGAGACAACCAGCAAGCTCTTGGCTACTCGAGTAATTGATTTGGTTTCTCCTATTGGTAAGGGCCAACGAGGTTTAATTGTTTCTCCTCCCAAGGCAGGGAAGACTTGGTTGCTTAAAGATGTCGCCAACGGAATTACGGCTAATTTTAAAAAAGCCCACTTGATGGCTGTTTTAGTGGGTGAGCGCCCAGAAGAAGTGACCGATATCTCTCGTTCGATCAAAGGGGAAGTGATGGCTTCTAATTTTGATGAGCCGCCCGAACATCAAACTCGAGTGGCGGAAATTGCTTTAGAGCGAGCCAAGCGTTTGGTTGAGATGGGAGCAGACGTAGTTATCTTGCTTGATTCAATCACCCGGTTAGCTCGGGCTTATAATCTTTCCATTCCCACTTCGGGGAGAACTTTGACTGGCGGTTTTGATCCTGCAGCTCTTTATCCGCCCAAAAAATTTTTCGGAGCGGCCAGAAACATAGAAAACGGTGGTTCATTAACTATTATCAGCACTTGTTTGGTAGAAACCGGTTCTAAAATGGACGATCTTATTTATGAAGAATTTAAAGGGACTGGAAACATGGAATTACATTTGGTTCGTCGGCTGGCGGAAAGGAGAATTTATCCATCAATCGACATTCAAAGGTCAGGCACCAGACAGGAAGAACTTCTCTATGGGAAAGAGCTTTATCCGCAAATTATTACCATGCGTAAGATGTTAGACATGTTGGATGCCAATGAGAGGACGGAAATTTTCTTAGGCCGTCTCGCCAAAGCCAAAAATAACGCCGAATTTGCCAAAAGCCTCAAGAATGGCGGTTGAAAAATGAACATATCATCTTTGTGGGAAGATCTCCGGTCTTTTTGGTTCTCTCTTTTCTCTTATTTAAGAACCAAAGTTTTAAAGGTTTTTTATTTTTTGGAGTCAGGTAAATCGTGGTTTGCGGCTGGGCTTTATCGACAACGAGGTCGTTACGGTCAAACTTTTTTGCACACGGCTTTAATTCTTCTTTTGTTAGCCGGAATTACTCTCGGGCCAACCCTGATTTCTGAAACCTTTCCTGGTTTGAGAGGAGGGGATCCTTGGAGTGAGGCCTTGTCGCCTTCGGCTGTTTCCGCTCGTGTTTTGAGTCAAGAAACAGCCACACTGGAATCAATCAAGCCCAGAGCGGATATTTACGAATACACCGTTAAAGAAGGAGACACAATCTCAACTATTGCCGAAAGATTTAAGATTTCCATTGACACCATTCGTTGGGAAAATAATTTGAAGGACGTTAAGTCATTAAAACCGGGTCAAGTCTTAAAGATTTTACCGGCAACGGGTATTTTATATAAGGTTAAACACGGTGAAACAGTTTATTCAATTGCCAAGAAACATCAAGTTGATCCTCAGGTGATGGTCGACTGGCCTTACAATTCCTTTGCCAACGATGAGACTTTCGCTCTTTCTGCCGGTCAATCCTTAATGATTCCTGATGGGATAATGCCCAAGGTGGTTCCGCTTCAACCTCGGCCACGTTATTATGCTCAAGTGCCGGCAGCGGGAACAGTTACTGGTACTGGTCAGTTTGCTTGGCCTGCCTCTGGCGGAGTTACTCAAGGTTATTCTTGGTATCACAAGGCGGTAGATATCGCCAACGCCTCGGCCCCGTCCATTTTAGCTTCTGACGACGGACAAGTGGTTGTTGTCGGCTGGCCGGCTCCTTCAGCCTATGGTAATCGAGTGATTATCGACCACGGGAATGGTTACACCACTCTTTACGCCCATCTTTCTCAAATTCATGTCTCCGCTGGACAAAAGGTTTCTCAAGGCCAATCGATTGGGAAAATGGGTTCTACCGGGAGATCAACCGGAACCCATCTTCACTTTGAAATTCGTCTTAATGGTGCCGCCCAAAATCCTTTCAATTATCTAAAATAAATTTGGCTTAGCTTCATGCTATAATGAGGCCCGTTAAGGGGTCGTAGCTCAATTGGCTAGAGCGCCTCAATGGCATTGAGGAGGTTGTGGGTTCAAGTCCCATCGACTCCACTTTTGGGCTTGTAGGTAAGTGGTATACCGCAGTCTTCGCATGACTGAGTCCCGAGTTCGATTCTCGGCAGGTCCACTACTAGTTACTGATTACGGTTTATTTATTACGAAGTTTTTAGGGTTGGGGTTGTTCTTCTTCACCGGCTGGCTCTTCTTCACCTGTTTCGGTTTCTATCTCTTCCTCCGTTCCTCCTTCTGGGGTTGGAGTAGGTGATGGAGTGGCTTCTTCCGGAGTTGGGGTTGGGGAAGGAGGGGCAACCTCTTCGGGTAATTCGATTGGTTCTTCAATTGGTGACGGCAACGGTTCCGGTTCGGTTAGAGTTTCCGGCTCTTTGGTTTCCTGTTGGACTGCTTCTTCGAGTTTAGTTTTGATATCTTCCAGTTCTTGTTGCGCTGCCTGGTAGTCACCAGAGTCAGGTTCCACCAGACCAAGAACAGATTGCATCGCTCCAGCGGCTCGGGCGTAATCGCCGGAATCGCGATAAGCGATGGCTAAATTGTAGTAACCATTAGCAAAATCAGATTTCAAATTAACCGCTCTTTGGAACCAACTAATCGCTTCAGGGTAAACCTGGAGAGAATAATAAACTCCCCCTAGATTGAGAGCCAGGTTTGGATTAGTGGGTTCAAGGGCAATTGCCTGTTGATAAGAGGCCACTGTCCATTGATCGGCCCCTTCGGCGAGATTGATTAATTGACGATAAATATTGGCCAAATTAGTCCAAACAATGGCGTTATTAGGATCAACTGAGATGGCATTTTTTGCTTCCCTAATGGCCTGCTGGACCAATTGAGAGACAGTCGCTTGGTCTTGATCGGAAAGATCGGGGTTTGCCGCTAGAGCATTGGCGAGAATTAAATTGGTTTGAGCGTAAGTAGTTCGATAAGCGACCCGGTTCGGATTTAATTCCAGCGCTCTTATTTGTAAGCTGTAAGCCTGAGTACCGAGATTGTTATTGAGAGCGTCAAGCGAGTTTTTGAAAGTCATTTCCGCCGCATAAGCTCGACCACCCCAATAGGAGCCGTAGGCAAGGAGAACAACTAAAGGAATCGTCATTACCCAAGGTAAGATAGTGGAAGACTCTTGGTGTTTTTTGCCTTCGAGATTGAGAGAAAAAGCGGCTAAGATAAGGTAAAAAAGAAAGGCGGTTAAAAGATTAGCGGGGAAAAGAGCCCAGGACACCAAAATAACGACCAAGGCCCAGAATAAAATTCCTCCTTCTGAAGTTGGTTTTAAAATTTTACCGTTTTTAATCACCCTCCAGGCCAGGATTGATAAAGCGACAATCCCGACAATTCCCAAGGTGGTTAAAACATGGAAATAGAAATTACCGGAGACACCAAAACGATTATTCCAAAACGTGGTTTGGTTGAAATCAATCGGTCGATATTGTAAAAAGGCATTCAAAAAACCGGTTGGACCAGTGCCCAAAAGAGGACTGTTTTTAATCGCCTCAATGGCAATAATCCAAGAGGTTTTTAGAGGGAGAGTGATTGGTTTGGCAACCACAAAAAGCTGATAAGCAGCCACTAAAGTGCCGCCGGCAGTTAATAAAAAACTGACAATTCCCAAGGCCCAAGCCGGAGTAGTCATATTTTTCTGCTTGGTTTGAATCAGGATTTTTCTGCCCAAGATGACCAGGATCGGAATCCAAAAAGTGAAAGAGATAAGTAGTCCGCCTGACGGAGTCCAGGTTTTTATCTTCATCCATTCAACTGGGGCAATCGCTTCGCCTAAGCCCAAGAACTGATAAATGGTAATTAATCCCAGTAAAGCACCGGCAAGCCCTAGAGCCGTCAAAAGAAGTCCTAATTTCTTCCGGGTGAAATTATTGGTGATTATAAAATAAAGCAAGGTCAAACTGATAAAAGTTCCGCCCATCATCGGGTTAAGTAAAGCTTCGGTTCGATTGTCGTCGGCGAAAATGATTGAAGCTCCAATGCTGAGAGTAAAAAGAAGCAGAGGTAAATCAAAAGCCGAGAAGCGAAAAGAAACCGCTCGACTAATAACCATCTTTGCCAACCATAAAACAAGCAACAGGCTGGTGCCAGCAATCAAAAGGATGTTTTTATTAAAACTGTAAAACTCGGTTGTTATGGGTAAGAAGAAAAGTGGAACCAAAAAAACCAAACCGGCGGTTAAATAAGTGATGACTAGATTAATCAATTTAACGGTTCGTTGTTCCATGTGTCAGTTTGTTTGCTTTTGTTTATTTATGTTAGTATTTGTTGCAAACATTTGTCAAC
>CAYPPS010000021.1:0-9548 GCA_964412685.1 uncultured Gammaproteobacteria bacterium
CGAGTGAAGAAGAAGCAAAAGAGCCAATTCCGAAGGACAATGAAAGCTGGATAAGAACATCCTCTTTTATTGCTTGCAACATTCTCAATAAAGATCGAAGTCCCTTGCCAAAGAGAGCTCCATCGTTCCCACAAGATTGTCAATGGTTGATTGACCATTATCAGATATTACGAATGGGTTCGCGATTGCAACCAAAATCTTCCAAGCGTTTTGAGGGCTTCTATAAAAGAAGAAGGCGTTCTCTGCTCAACCTTGCCGAAACTATTTCAAAAGAAAAAGATTACAGTCATTTGATACATCTATGGCAACAAGGTGCCGAAGTTTTTAGAGAGATGACATTTAACGCCTTAGACACTGATATTGCAACAGTTTATTATCTCCTATGTCCACCTGGTCGTTTTCTCGCCAGTGTTAAAGGAGGACCCCATTGGAAAAACATAGACCCTCAAAAATACTCGCCCGAGGAGCTTGGAATACTGTGGGAAAACATCAGTTTTGACATGATAGCACCACTCCAGTTCCTAGAACCAAAAGACATTGACATGATCCCTGATCGCTTTATTCCAAAAACAGAACAAAACTCGATCCAGATTCCCGAACCTATTAAATCGGTCGAAGAGTTGCTAGAGGAGGCTCACTATGGACAACGTTACATTGTTCCGCCCGAGGGAGCAGTTGTTCACTTGCAAAAAGCCGGAGATCTTCAATCTTTGACTATCAAAGTGCAAGACGGATATGTGATGGCTAAAGGAAAATTCAATCAAGGAGAAGCGATGGGGATAATTGTTTTAGACTCGGCCTTAAAAATTTCTCCTAGTCTTCATTTTTATTGGAAAAACCCAAAGTTCAGACGTTTCCCGAGAATAATTGCTGAAGTTTACCGTGACCTTGTCACCGCTGTTGAAATCCCCGTCTTAAACAGGGAAAGAAGAGAGAAGCCTGATGTGCAAATCGAACCGACCGATAGGGAGTACACTTACGTTTATATTCCTCGAACCATAAGAGTTAGAGAGAGAAGAGAAAAAGAAGAGCGCTTCGATCTTCGTTTGCCCTACGAAGGCCCCAAAAGACCAATTAGACCCCACCAAGTCATCGGTCACGTACGTAACGTTCCCATGACTCCAGAGCACAGAAAGGTTTTAGAAAAATTCGAGAAAGAAACAAGTATAGACGTATTAAAATTCGTCCCAAAAGGCCATACTTTTGTCAGACCTCACATTTCCCCAACAATAACTCCTGAATTGCTCGATAGACTACCGCAATTTATCAAAAGAAGGATCGAGACAGATCTACAAGAGAGTATCAGGGAACAAGTAACTAAAAATGAACCAACGGTTGTATATCAATCCAGTTGAGGATAATGACATTTTTTCCATTTTTTTCCTGAACCACACCAGCAAGGATCGTTACGACCAATCTTTTTTTTCTTGACCCTTGATCTTTGATTCTTTTGAGCCAAGCCCATTTTGTCTTGAGGATCAATATTGGTTTGAGCTTGAGCCAAATTAATCACCGGTTGAACCGGACGGGTAGTTTGAATTCGAAAAATTCTTTTTGCCACTTGCGTTTCAACTGAATCAAGCAATCCTTCAAAAGAAGAAAAGGCTTCTTTTTTGTATTCCACCAAGGGATCTTTCTGGGCATAACCTCTCAAAGAAACACTCTCTCTCAAATCATCAAGCATGTCCAAATGATCAATCCAAAGTCGATCAATTGATTGCAACCAAACAAACTTTTCCGCCTCAGTCATTATCTCCTCTCCTAATTCTTTCTCTTTAATTGAATAAGCCTTTTCAGCTAACTCCATTAAATGTTGTTGGTTTTCTTCTTCACCACTTTTGCTCAAACGTTTTTCTAGCTCCTTCTGAGAATTTTCCTCCAAAGGTAAGATCTCACAAAAACTATTGACCAATTGAGAATAATTTGGTTTTGCTTCTGATCCCTGTGAAGACAAAACATATCCGATCTGCTTCTCCAAAACGGCTAAAGTTTTCTTTTTTAATTTCCCTTTTTTCTTCTCCTGAAATTGCCGAAGAATCTCATCCCTTTTGCCGTAAATTACTTCTCTTTGCCGATTCATAACATCATCGAATTCAACCACTCTTTTCCGATTATCAAAGTGAAAAGATTCAACTTTGGACTGAGAACCTTCAATCACTCGCGAAACCATTCCGTGTTCAATCGGTTGATCTTCCGGAATCTTAAGCATTTCCATAATTTTGGAAATTTGTTCTCCGCCGAAAAGCCTCATCAAATCATCTTCCAGAGAAAGGAAAAATCGCGAAGAACCCGGGTCACCCTGACGACCAGCCCGGCCTCGCAATTGATTGTCAATCCGTCGGGATTCGTGTCGTTCAGTTCCCACAACATGAAGTCCTCCCAGTTCAATAATCTCTTTGTGTTTGTCCTGCCATTCGGCCGTTGCTTTTTTGCCCGCTCCTTCAGCCAAAGCACCTCCCAAGATAATATCCACTCCTCGACCGGCCATGTTGGTCGCTACTGTCACCGCCCTCTTTTTACCCGCTTGAGCTAAAATTTTGGCTTCTTTTTCGTGAGATTTAGCATTTAAAACATTGTGAGGAATTTTCTTCTTACTCAAGTAGCGATCAACAATTTCATTTTTCTCAATTGAAGTCGTTCCCACCAAAACCGGTTGACCTCGTCGATAACAATCTTCAACCTCGCCAACAATGGCAGCATATTTAGCCCGCTGGGTTTTGTAAACAAAATCCTGTTTATCCTTCCTCACCATCGGTCGATTAGTGGGGATAATAACCACTTCCAATTTGTAAATTTTTCTAAACTCTTCCGCTTCAGTCGCCGCTGTCCCCGTCATCCCGGCCAACTTTTGATACATCCGAAAATAATTCTGGAAAGAAATCGTCGCCAAAGTAATCGACTCTTGCTGAATCTTAACTCTCTCTTTGGCCTCCACTGCCTGATGAAGTCCGTCCGACCAGCGCCGCCCGGGCATCAATCTACCGGTAAACTCGTCAACAATAATCACTTGATCTTCTTTAACGACATACTCACGATCCTTAAGAAATAAGCTTCTAGCTCGCAAAGCATTTTCAATATGATGAAGGGTGTCAAAATCTTTTTCATATAAATTATCAACTTTCAAAATCTTCTCCACTTTTTTAACTCCGTGTTCCGTCAATTGGGCCGATTTCATTTTTTCATCCATTTCAAAATCAGCCTCACCGGAAAGAGAATTAATTAATCGAGCAAATTGGAAATACTTCTCCGTCGGCTCAGTATCCGGAGACGAGATAATCAACGGGGTTCGAGCTTCGTCAATCAGAATCGAATCCACTTCGTCGACAATGGTAAAATGATGACCTCGTTGAGTCTTATCTTCGAGTCGACGAGCCATGTTGTCACGCAAATAATCAAAACCAAATTCATTATTGGTCCCGTAAGTGATATCAGCGACATAAGCTTCTCTCCGAGGCACTTCTTTCAAATGGCGTAATCTCTCGTCCTCTTGACCGGCTTCACTAAAATCAGGATCAAATAAAAAGGCTTGTTCGTGGATAATACAGCCAATAGAAAGACCGGCAAAATGGAGGGCTTGGCCGTACCAGCCGGCATCTCTTCTCGCCAAGTAATCATTAACGGTCACAATATGAACTCCTTTACCAGTCAGTCCATTCAAATAGGCGGTCAAGGTAGAAGAAAGAGTTTTTCCTTCTCCGGTCTTTTGCTCTGCCACCATCCCTTGATGGAGAACAATCGCCGCCGATAATTGAACGTCAAAGGCTCGCTCGCCAACAACTCGCTTGATGGCTTCTCTAATCAAAGCCAAAGCCTCAGGAGCTAGATCATTAAGAGTCTCTCCTTTAGCCAATCTTTTTCTAAATTCTTCTGTTCTTTTGGGAAAATCTCCATCTTTAAGTTTTTCATATTTCTTTTCCAAACGATTGATCTCTTCCACTAAAGGCTTAATTTTGTTCAATTCCTTTTGGCTGGTGTCAAAAAAACGAGACAAGCTAATCATTGGTTTAATTTTATCACTTAAGTCTTAAATTTAGCTGGAGACTATTTCTTCTTTGGGGTAATTTTCTTAAACCCAGTATATTTTTGTAAAACCTCGGGGACTAAAACCGAACCGTCTTTTTGCTGATAGTTCTCCAAAATAGCGGCAATTGTCCGTCCCATGGCAATTGCGGTCGCATTCAATGCGTGGGCATTGAAAGTGCCCTCCTTTGTCTTCGCTTTAATCCCCAATCTTCTGGTTTGATAATCAGTACAATTGCTGCAAGACTGAACCTCCCGATAACGACCTTGGCCTGGAAACCAAACGTCAAGATCATAGAGACGCCGGTTAGGGAAGGGAAGATCACCAGTGCAACAAGAAAGCACTCGATAGGGTAATTTCAAAGCCTGAATGATTTCCTCTTGAAGAGAAAGAAGACGAAGACATTCCTTGTCAGAAACTTCGACGTTCGGAACTGTAATCACATTCATCTCCAATTTTTCAAACTGATGGTTTCGAAAGATGCCTCGGGTATCTTTACCATAAGTCCCCGCCTCTCGACGAAAACAACTGGAATAACCGACGTATCGCAACGGCAAATCTTTCTCGGCTAAAGTTTCCTGACTGTGCTGGGGAATAATGGTGTGCTCAGAACTGGAAACAAAATTAATCCCATCTTTCTCAAAAAGGTACATCTGATCCCAACCACCACCCTCACTGTAACCCAGACCCCACTCGATTTCTTTCTTGTTCACCGCCGGAGGAATAATCGGAGTGAAACCTTTCTTAACCAACAATTTCATCCCGAAATTAAGCAGAGCCAGCTCTAACAGAGCGGCTTCGTTCTTCAAAGAACCGAAACGACTACCAGAAACCTTAACTGTCCGTTTAACATCAATTACATCTAAGGCTTCACCTAAATCAAGATGGTCTTTTGGTTTAAAGGAAGTTTTCTTTACTTTGCCCCACTTTTTGATTTCCACATTGTCGGATTCATCTCTGCCCACCGGAACATCCTTAGCCGGAATGTTGGGAATCTGAGCCAAAACTAATTTCAACTCCTCGGCGACCGCTTTCAAATCCGGCTCTAATCGACGAAGCATCTCTTTCACTCTCTTTCCTTCAGCGATATCTTCTTTCCCTAATTTGTTTTTAATCCCCCGCCATTTTTCCACTTCCTTCGCCAACTGACGATGAGCCTCATCCACCTTCAAAACCCGATCAACTACTTTCGAATCCAAACCCCGATTTTTAACCGCAGTTTTAATTTTTTCAGAATTTTGACGAATAACTTTTATGTCTAACATTTCTAAAGTCCTAAATCGACGGCAATTGCCTGCATTGATTTTAAACTAATATCAACAAACTTTTCCAAGGTAAAACCCAATTTTTCCTGACACAAAGCAACGTCTTCTCTTCTTGTTCCCCCAGCAAAGTTGGGATTCTTAAACTTTTTCAGAACCGACTCCGTCGTGACACTCGCCAATTTCTTATCCGGCCGCACCAAGGCAGTCGCAACAATCAAGCCCGTCAAAGAGTCACCGCAGAATAGAGCCCAGTCCATTTTTGTCTTCGGCTCCACTCCAGTATTACTCCTATTATGAGCCGCCATTGCCTGAGCAACATCGACGGAAACCTCGAATCCTGCTTCCCTAAGCCAACTAGTGATTTCCACTCCTTGTTTTTGTTCCGGAACTGAATCGGAATAATCACCATCATGAAGCAAGCCCGCCATTCGCCATTCTTCCCTAATTCCCAAATCCAACTCCCCCTTCTGTGACAAAGAATCATAAACCGCTCCCATCAAGGCTTCAACAGCCAACATGTGCTTAACAATATTTTTATTATCAACTTTGCTTTCCAAAAATTGGATCGCTTTTTGCCGATCAAAATCAATTACCATAGTCTTCTTTGCTTTACCTCCGGCTTTATTTTTCGACAACGACACTTTCGATTCCCCGACTGGCTCTTTTCCAACTAACTGGCCTTTAGGTTTAAGCAGATTAAACAAAATAACTTCTTTGATTGACCAAGTATCAGTAAAAAACATTGTTAAGCGATCCATTCCGATACCAATTCCACCACAAGGCGGCATGCCGTATTCCAAGGCTTCCAAGAAATCTTTATCAATCGGATGAGCATCTTGTTTACCTTGCCGCGCCGCTTTCTGCTCATTCTCAAACCGCTCCTCTTGCTCTAAAGGAGAATTTATCTCTGACCAACCGTCACAAAGTTCCTTACCGCCAACATAGCCTTCGAATCTTTCCACCCAGCCTTCTTTTTGAGGATGAGCTTTACAAAGAGGACTAACTTCAACCGGATAGTCAATCACCCAAGTTGGCTTAATCAACTTGGACGGCACTAAATGATCAAAAATAGTGTAAATAAGCATCCCTTTACTCTCAGCTCCTTTAATTTCCAGCTTTTCTTTCTTGGCAAAAGTAACCAATTCCTTCACGCTCGCTTTTTCAACGTCCAGATCCAGTTTGTCTTTAATCACGTCAACCATCGTTATCTTCGGCCAATCACCACTAAGATCAATCTTTTTGCCTTTTACTGCTATCTCTTCTTTTCCAAATAATTTTTGAGCAATAAACTTCACCAAGCCTTCGGTTGTGGCCATGATTTGATGGTAATCGGCATAAGCTTGGTAGAATTCCAACATGGTAAATTCTGGATTATGCGAAAGATCCATTCCTTCATTGCGAAAATCTTTACCGATCTCGTAAACTTTCTCAAACCCGCCGACAACCAAGCGCTTCAAAAAGAGCTCAGGGGCAATCCTTAAATAGACCGGCAAATCCAGGGTATTTAAATGAGTCTTAAACGGCTGAGCATTGGTCCCACCATAAAGGGTTTGTAAAACCGGTGTTTCCACTTCAATAAAACCCAGGCCATCAAGATATTCCTGAGTCGCCCGAACTATTTTGGCTCGGTTAATAAAAACTTCTTTGGCTGAAGGACTAAGAAGCAAATCCAAATAACGCTTTCTAAACCGCTCTTCGACATCCTTAAGACCATGCCACTTGGAAGGCAGGGGACGGATGGCTTTGCTAAGCAGAGAAAAGTCTTCGACCAGAATAGAAATTTCTCCGGCTTTAGTTTTAAAAATCTTTCCCTTAACACTTAAAAAGTCACCAATATCCAACAAGGACAACAGTTCCTCTTGCTTTTTGTCCAACTCTTCAGTTTTAAAAACCAATTGAGCTTTACCAGTTTCATCTTCAAGATCAAAAAACTGAATCTTACCATGACCACGAACAGCCCGAATCCGTCCAGCAACCGCCACAACTTTTCCCAAACTTTCCAAAGCCTCTTTGATAGAATTGTCTTTTTTCACCCGAGCTGGATAAGGATCAATCCCCAGCTTTTTGATTTTTTTTAATTTATCTAGCCGAATTTTTTTTAGTTCTTCAATTGGTTTAGCCACAAAAAACCCTTTCCTTTAGAGGAAGTTTAGCATAAAACCCGCTTTTTTTGAAAGGAAAACTTAGTCGATTGATAAAATTTTGTAGTTTAATTTACCGGCAGGAACATCAACTTCAACGACCTCGCCTTTCTTCTTCCCCATCAAAGCCTTACCGAGCGGGGATTGATGAGAAATTTTCTTCTCCATCGGATTAGCTTCCCATTCACCCACTAAATGATAAACATGCTTATCGTCATTAGTCCTAATTGTTACCTGACAACCCAAGGTCACTTCTTGACAATCGTTTTTTTCTTCTACTACCACGGCCCGTTCTAAAACATTTTCCAATTCCTCTATTCGCCCATCAATAAAACTAAGTTCTTCCCGACCGTTTTGATATTCAGCGTTCTCTTTGAGATCACCCTGTTGACGAGCTTCCTCAACTCTCTCAATGATTCCTGGCCTCTTTTTAACCAAACGACCACACTCCTCTTGAAGGTTCTTCAGTCCTTGCCTCGTTAATAAAATCTTATCTTCATTTTGACTCATTTTTGTCATTTCTCAAAAAACAAACCCCACTTTTATTAGCTTTTATCCAAAAGCCTAAGGGAGGTTTCATATACTCGAAGAATGATATAAGACTAACACTCTCTTGTCAATAGCCCCACAATTCACTAGCATGGCGATAAATGATAGAGCAGGAAAAAAGTTCGGAACTACCACCTATTTGTCCAGACGGCGAACACAACTGGGGAATTGACTCATCAATCCATGGTTGCGGCCACAGCAGTGGTGACCACGCTGTCGGAGAGTTAATGGTGATGCTTACCTCAATAGAGAAAGGCCAACCAGGAGCAATCTGTCAAAGATGCTTTCTTAAATTTAACACCAACAAGCGAGACGAAGACCTTTGTTGGGCCTACTTGAGTCTAAGTAGTTGGTAACCCTGAATCAAGTGAGGGCTAATTGCAATTCTTTGAAGTTATTATGTGACGCTACGGGGATTTGAACCCCGGTTTTCAGGATGAGAACCTGATGTCCTAGGCCTCTAGACGATAGCGCCGTTTTAGATACTCCTCTTTTTACTAAAACAAGTACTCCTTATTTTACCTCAAGGCTAAAAAAAGCTCAATTAAATGCTAAAATAATACTGCATACCGAGAGTGGAAAAATTACAATGTTTGATTTTTTTAGAGCCAAGCCAAAAAAGAAAACCATCAGAGTGGGAAGAAAAAAAAGGGGGGTTCTTTTTTTCAATCCTTCCTCTTGGCAGGTTTTTTTCTTTTCTCTAGGAACCGGCCTTCTTGTCCTGGGAATTTTTTACCTCGGGTTCATTTACTTTCCCCTAACCAAAGCCTATCTTAATTATAAAATCGGCCCCGAAGACCAATTTATTCCTCCACCAACAAAAACAAAAGAAATAGTTGACTATACCGATTTCTACATCGACATTCCCAAAATAAAGGCCTCTTCCAAGATTTTCCCCAATATTCCCGTCCAAAATAAGGACGTTTACGAAGAAATTTTAAAGAAAGGGGTCGCTCATGCCAGAGGAACAGCTTTCCCAGGACAGGGCAAAACTATTTTCCTCTTTGCCCATTCTTCCGACACTCCTTTCAATGCCATTCGTTTCAACGCTGTTTTCATGCTCCTCAATCAACTCAAAGAAGAAGATACTATTACTATATATCTAAGCGGCAAAAGGTACTTCTATAAGGTATATGATAAAAAAACAGTTGATCCTCAAGAAACCAAATATCTTTTCTATTCCGAAGATCGAGAAATATTGATACTTCAGACTTGTTGGCCTCCAGGCACTACTTGGAAACGCCTCCTTATCTTCGCCCAAAAAGAGCAAGATTGACTTTTCTACAAACTCTGCTATACTATCCCATAACTATGAATAAGCAACTTGTTCTTGCTATCGGCTTTTTGGTTCTTAGCCTCGTGACGGCTAAATCCGTTCAAGCCGACAATTATGACAACAGAGACGACGGTCGACAGATTGTGGTGGACAAAGAGATAAAGGCCACTTCTCAAGAAAATTGGCATGAAAATCTTTCCAGCAATACTATCACTTTCGCATCTGAAAACTATCTTGAATTTAAAATTAAAATCAAAAATACTGGTGACAAAGAATTAAAAAACATTAAAGTTATT
>CAYPPS010000022.1:0-9192 GCA_964412685.1 uncultured Gammaproteobacteria bacterium
AACGTTCACGGACAGTCACTCACAAGGACGTCAACACTGACGAAGTTTGCCTTGTCGAAACCGAAACGGAAGAACGGACCAAGGAGAAGCAGGAGAAACGAGATCCTCATCGTTTCCAGATTCTTCCTGAAGGGTACCATCTCGGAGATCCCGGAGATCCACTGGATCCTCAATATGGAGCAGGCCAAATGGGCCGGCCACCTACACTGGAGAAAGTCCGAACAGCAAATAGTGGATTGGTACCCGGCCAGTTCATTCATCCTCTAGGCGGAGAAGAGAACACAATCGAGATCTGGAAGCTTGACGTCGAAGAAATGTCTCCCGACACAACCAAATTTTCATCTCCGGTTGTCAAAGGAGCATCGAGGACGTCTTACGTTCGCATTGAGGATGCGATATCTAATGGAAGAGTGTTTATCGAGGTTGATCGATCCGCTGCTATACGCTGTGTCCGTGTAAAGAGAAGTTTCGGTTGCGTCGGGATAGCAGATGCTGGATCGGATGATATCAACGGCGAAAAGAGCGATCGAAAATTGGACTTCGGTTTGGCACGACATAAAAATGGCGTGCTGGAAGCCCGATTCATCGAGGTTGCCTCCGATCAGCCCAAGCATCCCGATGAGCAATACACCATGAATGCCTTAGCTTGGGCGATTGAACGCGAATGGGTTCGTTTGGGATTCCAAATCATCGACAACGATCTGGCCGGCGGCTACATGGCCCCTCAGTTCATTGAGTCGTTGTGGGAGAATCCCGAAACAGGCAGGCCACCTTCCTTGGAAGAGATGATCGAACTCCTGAAAGGACGTCGCCTACTGGTAGGGACAGAACGTCAGGGGATTCCTGTCTTCATTCGCGCGAATGAGGACGGTACTTTTACCGACCTAAGATTGAACACCAATCAATTCCGGTCGTCTTTGGGCGGAAACCCCATCAAGTTACTCGTAGAAGGTGACGTGGTTGTTGATCTCGGCGAATATGCGCTAGATGGACTGATCGAGGTCAAATAGCCCATCGTCAACCTAGGTTGAGAGAGTCATTGAAACAAGGTTTTAACCCCAAGTGGTGCAACTTGCACAGTTGCCACGCTTGGGGTTCTTTTTTTGTAGAAATGGGTCCAATTGAAAAAGATTTAAGCTACAAACCTGTCTTCTCTTCTAATTTTTGCTGGAAGGCTTCTAGTCCACCAGGATTAAAACGGAGCACCCATTGATTGTTGGTAATTGGACTAGGTTTGGGAGTGTGAAGGTATTGGTCATCAAGAGTAATTGTTTCCACTTTCGGCGAAGTTTTCAGGGCCACCAGAAAAGTCCTGAAAAGATCAAGATATTTCTCTTGAGGAAGATTGGTTTCAACTGCCGTCCAAACAATATTGTAAGTCTCTTTAGCTTGTTTCGGATGAATTAACCAGTAAGGATCCAAAACTCTTTCTTTTAAAGCGGCGATTAAATTTTGTTGTCTTTTGCTTCGGGCAAAGTCAGTCCCTTCTTCTCCTTCGGCGTTGCGAGAACGAATATATTTCAAGGCCACTGAGCCGTTCATTAATTGTTTTCCTTGTTCAAAATGAATATGTTCATAGCGACAATTGAAATCAGAATCGCCATCACAAAGATCGTTTTCTTTACCCGGCAAAGGGAAGCGATAATCATCAAAAACACGCTCAACGTTCACATCCACTCCACCAAGGAGATCAATAATTTCAACCACACCATTAAAATCAATTAGAAAGTAATAATCGACTGGCTGATCTAAGATCACGGTTATCTCTCGCTCAACGCCTTCAATTCCTTGGTAATGATAAACACTGTTAAGTTTGGTTTTCAATTCATTAATCCAAATGTCTCTGGGCAAAGAAACCAGAACTGTTTCTCCTGTCTGCTGATTTAAGGAAGTAAACATGATTGTGTCCGTCAGATCGGCGGCGGTATGATTTTCCCCACCCATGCCCAAAACTAAAAAGTTAACTTGTCCTTTTGGCGGACTTAAAAAATCAACTCCCCAAGCAAAGAGGCTGCTAAAAAAGGCCAGCCAGAAAAAGAGAATAAGAAAAAAGATTGTTTTTTTCATCACGATTATGGTGCTACAATGATTCGCGTGAGCACTACCTCTCATATTCTAAATCACTTAAACAAGCAACAGCAAGAAGCGGTCGCTTTTGAGAAGGGCCCTTTGTTGGTTTTGGCCGGCGCCGGCAGCGGTAAAACCCGAGTCTTAACCTACCGAGCCGCTTGGCTAATAGAAGAAAAAAAGATTGATCCAGAGAAAATTCTCCTCCTCACCTTTACCAACAAAGCCGCTCAAGAAATGAGAGAAAGAATCAAAAAATTAGTTCCCAACCAAACCGCCCCTTTTGCCGGCACTTTTCATTCTTTTTCTGCCCGGCTACTGCGAAAGGAAGCTCAACACTTAAATCTTTCCCCTGGTTTCGTTATTTACGACCGTCAAGATCAGATCGAAGCCATCAAACAAACCCTGAAAGCTTTGGGGCTCGACCCCAAACAACACAAACCCGGTTTAATTTTAAATTTGATCTCCCAAGCTAAAAACGAACTGATCTCCGCTTCCGAGTACGGCCAATACACTCAAACTTCCGTTCAAGAAACAGCCAGCAAAGCCTACTTGCTCTATGAACAACTTTTGAAAAAAGCCCAAGCCCTGGACTTTGACGATTTACTCTTAAAAACACTCTACTTGCTCGAGCAGAACAAAGCCGTCCTTCAAAAATATCAACAACAATTCGAATGGGTATTAGTCGATGAATATCAGGACACCAATCGGATCCAATATTTATTAACTCAATTTCTCACTAAACCGCAACTTAATTTAACCGCCGTCGGAGACGCCTGTCAATCAATCTATTCTTGGCGGGGAGCTGATTTCCGCAACTTGGTCAATCTACAAAAAGACTTGCCTCAATTAACCACCATTAATTTGGAACAAAATTACCGTTCTTCGCAAACAATCCTCAAAGCAGCCAATCAAGTAATTCTCAAAAACACTTCCCATCCGGTCTTAAATCTCTGGTCGCAAAAAAAAGGCGGCGACAAAATCATTATTTATCAAGCCCAAAGTGAATTAGATGAGGCTTTTTTTATTGTTAGCCAAGTTAAACAACTTCTACGAGAAGGCAAATTTGATTATAAGGACACCGCCATTCTTTATCGAACCAACGCTCAATCTCGAGTTCTGGAAGAAGCTTTCCTACATCAAAGTATTCCTTACTCAATTATTGGCGGGCTCAAATTTTACGAACGCAAAGAAGTCAAAGACTGTCTCGCCTATTTAAGATTGGTCACCAATCCTCAAGACCAAGTTTCTTTCTTGAGAGCAACAAAAATTGGAAAACGGAGATTGAAAAAATTTCAAGAATTGAGAGAAGAGGAGAAAAATCTAAAAGAAAAACCAACCAAAGAAATTTTAGAGAAAGTTTTGCAAGCCACTACCTATTTAGAAAAACTGGATGAAAATGACCCTCAAGATTTGGCCAGATTGGAAAACATCAAAGAACTTTCTTCAGTGGCTACCAAGTTCCCCGATTTAAACGACTTCTTGGAAAACGTCTCCCTGGTTCAAATGGAATATTTCCCCCAAGGTTCAGATCAGAAACAAGAAAAAGGAGTCACTCTGATGACGATGCATGCCGCCAAAGGAACTGAATTTCCGGTAGTTTTCCTCGCCGGAATGGAAGAAGGACTTTTTCCTCATTCCAAAACTTTACTCGACCGCCAAGAATTAGAAGAAGAAAGACGTCTTTGTTATGTTGGTTTAACCAGAGCAAAAGAGAAACTTTTTCTGACCTTTTCTGAAAAGAGACTCTTTTTTGGCTCCATCTCCACCAATCCACCCTCCCGTTTTATTGAAGAAATTTCTCCTTCCCTGGTTCTCTTCCTGAAAGACCACCATCAATGCTAAAATAAAGCATATGGTCGTTCGAGAAATCCTACCTGAAGAAAAAAAAGATTTTAATCGAGTCGTTAATCATCCCTTACAAAGTTGGCAATGGGGTCAGTTTCGAGAAAAAACCGGCCGAAAGATAATCCGGCTGGGAGTTTTCGACCCTAACAAAAGACACCAGTTGGTCTCCGCCTACACTCTAAGCGTTCATCCTTTACCGATCATCGGCGGGACTTCAATTTACTTCCCTCGTGGACCAATGCCTGATCAAACCATGATTGAAGCTCTCAAAAAGATTGCCAAAAGAAGAAAGGCTGTTTTTGTTAAATTAGAACCCAACGTTCATCAACCTTATCAGGCACAACAAACTTCCCATTTCGGTCAAGTAAAAAAATTCTTAAAAGAAAACAATTGCCAGGCAGGTCGACCTCAATTCACCAAATATAATTTCATTTTAGACATCAGTCAATCAGAAGAAGCAATTTTAAAACAGATGAAGTCCAAAACCCGCTACAACATCAGGCTTTCTCAGAGACATGAAGTGGAAGTAGTCGAAGACAATTCAATCCAAGCCCTGAAAATTTTTTGGAAACTGATGGAGGAAACTACCAAAAGACAGCGTTTTTATGCTCGGACTTTCGACTATTACCAAAAAATGAGAGAAGTGCTTCTGCCGGACAAAACTTTCCACTTACTCTTGGCCAAATATCAAAATACCATTTTAGGTGCCTACATTTTTTTCACTTTTAACGACACTCTCTACTATCCTTATGGCGCTTCTTCTCGGGAACACCGGGACAAGATGGCCCTTTACAAATTGATGTGGGAAGCAATCAAATTGGGCAAAGCTCAGAAAACAACCAAATTTGACATGTGGGGCTCGCCAGGACCGAACCCATCTCCCAAAGATCCTTGGTACGGTTTCCACCGTTTCAAAGAAGGTTTCGGCGCCACTTTGGAAGAATATTTGGGCACCTTTGATTTAGTGATCGACCAGCCGAAATATAAGATTTTTACACTTGCCAATAGCTGGCGTTGGAAATATTTAAGACTCAGAAAACTCCTTCCTTTTTGAAGATTTCTTGACAAATCTCCCTCTTTAGAGAAAAATGAAATCAAGACAATGAGTCCGTTCCTCTATTCAATCGTTTTTAAAGTTTCTTTTTTACTAGCAATTATTCCCACTTTAATGGTAATCATTTCGGCAATGCTTTCAGTCAAACAAATGGGGGGAACTTTGGATTGGGGTCTAAAAAAAATTGCCACCGGTTCAATCATTCACACCATCTTGATTGCCACCTATCTTTTACTAGAACAGGGAAATCGAGGAATAATTAACGATCAGGCTGTTTGGATTTTCTTTGTGACCAGCGCCATCTTCGGCTCAACTCTGCTTATCTCCGGCTATATCCAAATCTACAAAATAGCCAGAAAATTAAGACTTTTCACTCTTTAGAAAGTCTGTCGACCTAGCCAGAGAAAAGACCAAGATTCCTCCTACTAAAGCAGTGATCAACTGATTGAAACCCATCGCTTTCAAAAAGAGAACGGGGATGATTCCTAGTCGCACCCAAAAAGAAGCGGCCAGAAAAAGAAGACTGAATTTAACCAGCGAAGCCAAAATAACCGCCGGTAAAAATCCCAAAAAAGAACGGCTTTTTTTAAAAACCAAAATTAAACCTAAATTCCCTAACCAGATAAAAGGTAAAAGATAAAAAAGAAACAAAGTCAAAGGACCAAAAACCAAGCCTCGAGATAAAACTCCTAAACTAGGTAAAATAACCAACGGCAAAACAAAACCAATGGGTAAACTCAAAGTGGCGGAAAAAAGAAAAAAATTAACCAAGCTCCCAACCAAAAACTGAGGACCGGCTAAAACAAAGGGTACTGAAAAAGCCAGCGTCCCCAAAACCACCAAAGACCAAGTCTTAGACAAGACAAGCGAGTGAACTTTTTGCTCCATTGATGGAAGCCTAGCAGAAACTCGGCCAAAGAAAAAGGCCAAGCTTTTATTTAAACTTGGCCCATGAACCACCGCTACTAATCACGTTCCAACAAACCAACCCTCTATCATTTCTCCCACATCCATCAAAATACCAATGATTACTCCAAAAACAACAGTAATCAGTATTCCTGGAATGACAAAGTACCAAGGAGGTGAAATGATGAACATGGCAACAATCCCGACGATCGCACCGAGTAGAAGCCCAAATTTACTCCGCCACATTGGGGGTGAAATGATGAACATGGCAACTATTCCAAGAGCAAGTCTAAGTTCGTACCACCACATTCTACCTCTCCCTTCTTTTCTCTAATGTAAAGGATCACAAACTCCGTAGTCTTCCTCATTATACTCCATCGGAACTATTTCCAGGCTTCGCAAATAAGTTTGTAGTCACAAAAATCGCACCACCTGCCAGGAGTGGGCTCAAAATCACTCTGGGAGATTTCTTTGGCCAACTTCTCGATTTCTTTTCTGGCTAGAACCAATTCTTTCTTTGTTCTCCGAGTGGAGATCTTAATTCCCCCATTTAAAAAATGAAAAGTGAACTTCATCTTTTCCGGCTCAGTGTGATAAAGACCGGGATCGGCCGCCGCCAGACCATAAACAGTCATCTGCAACGAATCGTCCACTTCTTTCTGCGACCAAACCCGACCGGTTTTATAATCGACAATTTCCAATCCTCGACCAACTTTATCCAGCCGATCAATCTTCCCCCCGATCTTGAGCTGGGGATTAAAACGAATCGCAAAAGGAGTTTCCAAGGCAACAATTTTTGTCTGAGAATCAAAATCATGAACAAATTGTTTGAGAATTTTTATTCCTTCTCGTTTCATCTTTTTTTCTTGAGCTTGGTCAGTAAAACCAATCGGGGTCCATTTTTGAGCCAGAATTTCTTTAATCTGTTTCAAGCTAACCTTTTTACCCTGTTTAAAAGATTCACCAATCTCCTGCAAAGCTTTATGAATAATATCGCCAAAACTCAAAGCAACTGACGGCAACACCGGAATCCTCTGTAAGTAACGATAGCGGTATAACAACGGACAGGTTTGGAAGGTGTTAATTTGAGAAAAGGAAAGAAAATTAACCGGATAATAATTTCCCCCACTCGTCGGCGAAGCTTCTTCCAGTTCCGGCGGTTTTTGCCAATCTAAAATGCTGAGTTGAACTGATTCTTGGCTAATTTTTTTCTGATTTAAAACTTTTTCTGCTTGCTTCTTTCCTAAAGTCTCGATAACAAAAGGTGAAATCTTGCAAGCTCTTTTCCCTTCCCCGTAGAAACGACTGGCAGAAAGATAAAGCCTTCTCTTGGCCCGAGTCAGGCCAACATAAAAAAGCCGGCGTTCTTCTTGAAGGTGAAAATCTCCTTCCGGTAAAATCTCCTTGATTAAATCATCCGGAACCGGAATTTGTTCTGAGCGTTGATAAGGCGGAAATCGACCTTGAGCCAGATTAACCAAAAAGACGGTCTCAAATTCCAAACCCTTGCTGGAATGAACCGTCAGCAAATTAACTTTATCAGCCTGATTCCAGTCTGTCTGAGCCGCCAAGGGTGATTCTCCTAAAGACAAAGACAAATTAAGCCAATCGAGAACCGCCGAAACAGAAGCATCTTCGTTTTCCGCTTCAAAACTTTTAACCCGATCAAAAAACTTGGATATATTTTGAGCTTGTTTTTCTTCTGCTTCAGAATCGACCTTAGTCAACTTCTTTAACAAACCTGAATCCTGAAGGAAATAATAAAGAACCTGACCGGCAGTTTCTTTGTGAATTAGTCCCAAGTGACGATGAACCATTTTGACAAATTCGGCTATCTTTTCTTTGGTTTCCTGGGCAACAAAAATTTTCTCAATCTGCTCCGCCGCCTCAAACAAAGAAAGATTTTGTCTCTTGGCAAAATTACCCATTGCCGCCAAATCCCGACCTGAAACAGCAAAAACAGACATCGATAAAACCCGATAAAAAGCAACCCCGTCAGAAAAATCATTGAGCAAACTTAAATAAGCAATTAAATCTTTCACTTCCGCCTGACGCAAAAGTTGACCAGGACCTAAAAATTGGTAGGGAACATTTAATCGGCCCAAGGCCCGAGCAAAATTTTCGGCGTGATTATTGGCTCGAACCAAAATAGCAATTTCTTTTTTAGACGCACCCTGATCAACCAGCTTTTTTATTTCCTGAGCCACCAATTGAGCCTCGTCTTCCTGGACCTGAGCATAAAGAAATTTCAAAGGAACTTCTTTTTGATTAGCCACCGAACGTAAGTTTTTATCAATTCCCAATTTGTTTTCTAGAGTGTCCGGATCATTGTTCTTAATTAATTGATAAGCGCCGTCAAGAATTGTTTGCGACGAACGGTAATTTTTAATCAAGGTCACCAATTTCACTTTGGAATAATCTTTCTTAAACTGGAGGACGTTGGAAATCGCCGCTCCTCTGAAACGATAGATTGACTGAGAATCATCGGCAACGACAGTTAAATTAGGATTGCTTCTAGCGGGGGCCAATAGTTTCAACAAGACATATTGGGAATAATTAGTATCTTGGAATTCATCTACCAAAATAAACTTAAATTGTTTTCGATATTTGGCGAGAATGTTTCTCCGTTCCCTAAACAATCTAATTGTTTTATCAATCAGATCAGCAAAACCCAGCCTATTCTGTTTTTCCTTTAACCGTTCGTAATCCCGATAAACCCGAGCCAATTCCAAAGTTTTTGCTTTTTCTTCTTTTTCTTCCGGATTGGTCGCCGGCAATTTCCGGGCGTAATTAAGATATTCTTTCACCGAAACATCTTCATCTTTTAATCGAGAGAGATGCTGTAAAATACCGGCAACAAACTTAGTTGGATTACCCAAGGGACGAAAATAATTAAGTTTGAAGCTGAAAAGATGATCGGTAAAAAGCTTCACTTCTCGAGCCTGGGTCAGAAGTTTAAAATCAGGACTGAGGCCAATACTCAGGGCTTCGCGGCGTAAAACTTGGTCACAAAAAGAATGAAAAGTAGAAATCCACATTTGGGAATAACCGTAAGGCAAAGCAATATCCACCCGCTCTTCCATTTCCTGAGCTGCTTTTTCAGTAAAAGTTAAAGCCAAAATTTCCTCTGTCTTAACCTTATCCTTGATGATTAAATTTTTGATTCGCTCGGTGATAACGGTTGTTTTCCCTGTCCCAGCCCCAGCAATGATCAACAAAGAACCTTTGCCGAATTTAACCGCTTGCCCTTGTTCTTTATTTAATTTCTTTTCTTCCATAAACCAATTCTACCTCAATAAATCTCCGGAAGCCAAAAA
>CAYPPS010000023.1:0-8836 GCA_964412685.1 uncultured Gammaproteobacteria bacterium
AAAGTTTTGAGGTGAATCGTCCTGGCTTGTTTTTGGGTTAAGTTGTAGTAAGAGACTCTTAGAGTGTACTTGAATCCTTGTTTGACAGGGAAAACATCGACGATTTGAATTTGCCAAACCTTTCCGGAGCCAATTTTTTCAAGATAATGTTCCATTAATCGAGTTTCTTTTTGTTGAGAATCGAAAGTTAAATTAGCGTCAAGAGTAATGATTTGTTTAGTTAATTCTCGAGTTGATCGAGGACTGTTCTGATGATTGATGAGTTTTTTTTCTGGTTTCGTTGCCATTCTCTCCAGAAGATTTTTTAAGTTTATCTCTGCCAAATAGACGTTTTTGATCGGTTCGATTCTAACCGGGAAATCGCTCATTCCAACGGAAGAAGTTTCTCGAGGAGGATTCATCTTTAATTCTTTGAATAACTGCTTGAGATCCTGCCCTAATTTATCCCGATCGAAACTGAGAATTCCCAAGGAATGATGTTCTAAGTATTCATTCTCGTGTTGGTAAAAAACTTTACCAATTTCGAAAAGCTCCATCTTTTTTACTTTGAATTTTTCCAATTGTTCCTGTTGATTGATCAGAGAAGAGACAATCGATTGACGAAGAAGAGGGTAATGACTATTGATGTTGTTTTCGGTGTAAATTTTCTTAACCCTTTTTAAGTTAATCGTTTTATTGGGATAAAAATGACTTTTTTTAATCAACGGCCAAGAACGAATCTCGTCATAGCCCAGAAGAACGAGTTTCTCTTTAAGTTGCATATTCAAATAAAAACTATCAGGAGTGACGTCTGTTAGTTGTTTTTTCGAGATAGGTTGGTTGACGGGAATTTTGTTATAACCCCAAAAACGGATTACTTCTTCGATTAAGTCTTCCTCCAGATTTAGGTCTTTTCTCAAAGAAGGAGGAATTACTTTTACAAGATTGACTGATTGGCCGTTTGATTTTAATTGACAACCCAAACGATTGAGAGTGTTTCGAGCGAAGTCAACCGGAATTTTAATGCCGGCAAATTGACCCGGTTTCTGGAGATCAAATTTTATTTCCGGTAAGACAGGTTGATACGGGTAATAATCAAAAGTTTGACTGGCGATTTCCCCACCGCAGCTTTTTAGAATTAAATTGATCAAATGATTGAACGCTTGAGGAATTAGCTCGGTGTCTAGTTCTTTTTCTAATCTCAAACCGGCTTCGGTGATGATTTTTAGTTCCCGACTATCTCTTCTGATTTGAACTCGATCATAGATGGCCATTTCTAAGATCAATTCTTTCGTCTTCAAACCAATGGCGCAATTTTGGCCGCCAATCATTCCCAGACTTAAGACCTTTTGATTATTAGTGATAATTAAATTATCTTTTTTTAGCTTGAGATTAGTTCCGTCCAAAGTAGTGATTTGTTTGTATTTGTTGTTGTTGATTTCCCAGACTAATTGGTCAGTCGATTCTTGAGTATCAAAAGCATGAGAAGGAATTCCGTACCAGAGCATAATGAAGTTGGTTAAATCAACAACGGTATTGATGGAATTGATTCCGTTTAATTCAAGAAATCGTTTCAATTTTATTGGACTGGGCTTATTCTGAAGGCCGGTCAATTTAATAGCCATGATTCTTTTGGTTTCCTGATTGGCTTTTACTTTGATTGGTAATTTGTAATTATTGAGAGAAGTGAATTTTTCTTTGGTTTCCGCTAAGGGCAATTGGTAAAAAACGGCTAAGTCTCTGGCGATTCCCCAGTAACCTAAACAGTCCCCTCTATTTTGTCTTACTTCTAACGAGAGAATACTTTCACTTTTTACTTTTTCAATTCCTTCAGCGAAATGGCCGATTAGAGTTAAATCGTTGGCCAATTTTCGAATCGGAACGTTGAGACCAGGAATTAAAGTTTTCAGGTCGGAATAAACGATTTTCATTTTAGGTAAGGAATGTAAGCTAAGTTGCCACCAGTTAGAGTTCTGATATCGTCAATTTGATATTTGGCCATTGCCCAACGATCTAAGCCAAGACCAAAAGCAAATCCTCGCCATTTTTTTGGATCAATCCCTGCTTTTTTGAGGACTAAAGGGTGAATAATCCCCGCTCCTCCCATTTCCATCCACCCAGCTCCTTTGCAAAGGAAACAGCCTCGTCCTTTACAAGTAAAGCATTGCAAATCTAAACCTAATCCGGGCTCAACTTCGGGGTAATATTTACAACGATAGCGCACTTTGACTTTTTCACCGTAAAGGTGCTTAAAAAGAAGATTAAAGACACCAATTAAATCTTTCAGGGTGATATTTTTATTAACGGCCACTCCTTGATAGTGATGAAAAATGAAATGATTACTCTTGTTAACTTTCTCGTTACGATAAACATGTCCCGGAAAAGCGATTTTAAAAGGCGGCTTTTCTTTTTCTAGGAGCCTTGCTTCAGTAGAAGATGCTTGAGTGCTGAGTAGAACATTAGGTTCTTTGATATAAATACTGTCTTGCAAATCTCTTGCCGGGTGGTTCAAGGGAACATTTAAACGCTGGAAACAATATTCGTCGGTTTCTATTTCCGGGCCTTCATACATAGAGAAGCCTATTGACCGAAAAAGTTGGTTAATTTCGTTTTCCGTTTGAGTCAGAGGGTGAAGGTGGCCTTGTTTGGGTAAAGTTTTTTCCGATGAGGTGACTTTAGTTGTCGGAGGTTGATCAGTGGTTGTGGTTAGTTCTTTTTGTTTTTTATTGAGCGCCTGAAGTAATTCCTTTTTCGCTTGGTTTATTTTTTTTCCGATTTGACCTCTTTGATTAATAGGCAATTGGCCGATCTCTTTTAAGCTTTTATTTAAAAAAGCCCGGCGGCCCAAATATTTAATTCTTACTTTTTCGAGACTTTCTGAGGTAGAGGTGAGGCTGATTTCTTTTCGAGCTTCCTTAGCGATCGTGGTGATCTTTTCTTCCATTCCTGTTTTAGTTTTTGACCGCTTTCACAACTTGTTCAAAGATTTCCGGCTGATCTACGGCTAGATGTGCCAAAATTTTTCGGTCTATCTCAATTTGGTTTTCTTTAAGACCGTGAATGAACTGATTATAAGAAAGATCTTGGCTAGTTAAAGCGGCATTAATTCGTTGGATCCACAATCGACGGAGATCTCTTTTTTTGAGTTTTCTGCCAGCAAAAGCATATTGACCGGCGTGAAGATCGGCCTCTTTGGAGACTTTGTAAAGTCGGCCTTTGGTCATCCGAAAACCCTTAGTTCTTTGGAGGATTTTTTTGTGCCTTCTTTTTCTGGTAAAACCGGTTTTGACTCTCATTTTTTAAATTAACTTTTTAATTTTCCTAGCCATTTTCCCTTTTAAGATTTTGGGCACTTTTTGGCTTCTTACTTGGCCTTTATTTTTCTTTCTTTTCAAATGACGATTATGAGAACCGCGAAAGATTACTTTGCCGGTTTTAGTTACCTTCAGTCTTTTGAAGACTGATTTCTTGGTCCTTTGTTTCGTTTTTTTGCCCTTCATTTTTAATTGGTTTTAAAAGTAATTCCAGTCTTCTGCCGACGAATTTAGATTCAGTTTCTACTTGGGCGAGAGGTTTTAATGCCTCAACTGCTTTCCCCAAAACCTGATATCCAAATTGCTTCTTCCCTAACTCTCGGCCTTTAAATTTGACACTTAATTTTAATTTACTTCCGTTTTTTAAGAACTTTTCTGCTCTTCTTAAGCGAACATTGAAATCATTTTCGGCGATAAAAGGAGTAAAACGAACTTCTTTTAACTCCGCTTTCTTGGCTTTCTTTCTTTCTTTTGTTCTCTTTTTATCTTGCTCGTAAGTAAACTTCTTATAATCAACCAGCTTGCAGACTGGTGGTTTAGCTTGCGGAGCGATCTCTATTAGATCGAGCTCGTCTTTTTGAGCTCTCGCGAGTGCTTCGCCCAGCGATATGACCCCAACCTGTTTTCCTTGACTGTCAATGACCCGTACCTGGCTAGCTTGGATCTGATGATTTAGTCGGTATCTATTAATTTTTCTTTTCAACGCTACGCTATAATAACAAACTTAAAGCTTGTTATCAATCTCTTTTCTAATTAACTTAATTATTTCTTGAATGTCTTTGGCCCCTTCTTGGTGGCCTCCCCTTTTTCGTAAATTAACCTGATTACCGTCAACTTCTTTTTGTCCAATTACCAAAATGAAAGGAATTTTTTCTTTTTCTGCTTTTCTGATCTTGGCACCAATTGGTTCACTGTCGTCGTTGATTTCGGTCCGAATTTTTGTTTCTTTAAGTTGTTTGGCTATTTTTTGGGCAAAATCAAGTTGATCGTCAGTAATCGGTAATATGATTGCCTGAATTGGTGAAAGCCAAGTTGGGAAAGCCCCGGCAAAATGTTCCATCAGGAAAGCAATGAAACGAACGTGGGCGCCGAGAGGAGCTCGGTGAATAATGACGGGTGTTTTGAGCTGGCCGTTTTTAGTGGTGTACCTCAAATCGAAGGCTTTGGGAATGAAATAGTCTAATTGATTGGTTGAAGCGGAAAAAGACTTACCGGTAACAGTTTTGATATTAAAATCAATTTTTGGTCCATAAAAAGCGGCTCCCCCTTCTTCGATTTCGTATGGCAATTTACTTTTTTTGATACAACCCAAGGCGATTCTTTCTGCCTTCTCCCACATCTGATCACTCCCGAGGTATTTTTCTTTATTTTCTTTATCCCTGGTGGCAAAAGAAAGAAAGTAGTCTTTTTTGGTTAAACCGAGAGAATTGTAGTAGTGTAAGTGGAGATCCATTACTTTTTGGAATTCTCCTTCGGCTTGTTCTTCGGTGCAAAAAATGTGGCCGTCGTTTTGATGAATTGGTCCACGAACACGCATCATCCCATGAAGTTCGCCTGATTTCTCGTAACGATAGACAGTGCCGTATTCTGCGACTCGTAAAGGTAAGTCCCGATAACTTCTGGGTTCGGACTTAAAAACGAGAGCGTGGAAAGAGCAATTCATTGGCTTGAGGTAATAGTTGCCTTTTTCTTTCTGGCCTTTTTCTTCCATTCTCATCGGCGGATACATATTTTCTGAATAATAAGGGATGTGGCCGGTTTTTTTAAATAAATCTTCTTTAGCAATGTTAGGACTTAGAACGTGAACGTAACCTTGTTTTTTTTCTGTCTCCTTGGCCCAGTTTTCCAATTCTTCGGCGATAATAGTTCCTTTGGGGAGCAAAGTTACTAGGCCAGTTCCAAGCAAATCTGAAGTCTGATAAATCTTTAGATCGCGATTCAATTTTCGATGATCTCTTTTTTTAGCCTCTTCCAATTGTTGGAGATATTTTTTAAGCTCAGCTTTGGTTTTGAAAGCGACTCCGTAAATCCTGGTCAACATCGGTTTTTTTTCGTCACCCTTCCAGTAGGCACCAGCTAACGAAAGTAATTTAAAGGCTCCAATTTGGCTACTTTTTTCAACATGTGGCCCTTGGCAAAGATCAGTGAAATCCCCGCTTTCATAAAGAGTAATTTCTTTCTCACCTTCTTTTTTCAGTTGTTTTATGAGCTCCAGTTTAAAAGGCTGATTTTTGAAGAGCTCGAGAGCCTTTTCGGGGTCAACTTTTTTCTTTTTGAAAACCAGATTGGCCTTGATTAATTTTTCGGTTTCCTTCTCGATTTTGATCAAATCCTCTTCGGAAATTTTCTCTTTAAAATCAAAATCGTAATAAAACCCGTCCTCAATGGCCGGACCAATTGCTAACTTGGTTTTGGGATAGAGTTTCAAAACCGCCGCGGCAACCAAATGAGTGGTACTGTGTTTAATCTTGTTCAAGTCTTGTGACATGGTGGGCTCGAGAGGACTCGAACCTCTGACCTTTCGCACGTCAAGCGAACGCTCTAGCCAACTGAGCTACGAGCCCGATTTAGTTAAGAGTTATTGTAGCAAAAGGAGACGATAAAAGCCAAGTTTTTAACCAACTTGAGTAGCCATGTAGCGTTCCTGTGAATGAAGATACTTGGTCCCTGATTGTTGGACTTGGTTCCAATAGTGACCTTTCCTTTTGTTTCGTGAACGAGAGATCATTAACCAAGTAGCTGACTGATCAATTTTTTTTCTGAACAGAACCAAATTTTGTCTTATCTTCTCCAAGAGATTGATGTGGTAAATTCCTGGTTGAACTGGTGTTTGCTCGATCGTTTTTTTGACTTCTTTGGTTAGTTTTTTATTACTCTGGGCTATTTTTTGTAGTTCTTCTAAAATTAAATCAACCTGTCTTTTTGCCTTTTCTTCCTGTTGTTTAAAGAGAACCCGTTCTTGGTTTTTGATTAACCAAGGTTTTTCGTTAAAAAAAATGGATCGTTGTTGTTCTGAATTAGGCAAAGAAGCTCTTTTTTCTTGGTCATCAAAAACACGAAGGCGTTCTAAGATTTTCTTGGTTCGATTCTGAGAGTCATCACTTCGAAAAGAGGAACCGTTCATTGGGTTTGATAATACTATAAGGCTAATAACCTGTCAATGACTTGTTGTTTACGATTTAATTGTCGAAGATAACCTTTTTGTTCGTCTGTTTGTAGCGCCTTTTTGGTCTTTTCATCCGGGATTTTGGCGATTATTGCTTCAATCTCTTCGTCTTTGATTTGAATTTTTTCTTGATTAGCAATTTCGTCAAGAATGAATTCTAATTTCAATGTTTTTTCTGCTTGAATGGCATATTCTTGTTTCAAAACCTCGTTTGTCTTGCCAATTGAGGTTAAATATTGGTCAACCGTCAAGCCAAGTTTGCTGGTTTGATCAATAAGCCGAGAAAGCATTCGATTAACTTCTTCCTCCACCAAGGACGGAGGCAATTTGACCTGAGCACATCTAAGCAAAACAACGAAGATTTTTTCTAATTTTTGATTTTGGTTCTTTGTTTGGTTTCCTTGTTCCTCGGCAGACAAATCCTTTTCTTTGCCAGGAACCCAGATTTTTTCTGTAGCTAATTCTTTTCTTACTTCTTCTTTCCATTTACCGAGATCAATCGAGGGTCTCTCGGCGGTGGTGATTTTGATTTGCCAGTCTTGGCCATCTTTGGCAGAAAGAAGTTCTACTTTGGGAGCGGTAACTGGCTTAAGATTGTTTTGCTTTATTGCCTCAACATAGGCTTGGGAGACAATTTTTTCAATTGCTTCTTGATAAACTCTTTGCTTGCCTAGATTTTTTTCAACTAAGTTTTTAGGAGCCTTGCCTTTACGAAATCCTTTTACCTCTGCTTCTTTGGTGAGCTTTTCTAAAGCTTGACCATAGAATTGATCAACGATTTTTTTAGGAACGGTAACGGTGATTTCAATCGTTCCGTCTGTTTGTTTTTTTATTTCTGGTTTCATTTTGCTTATTCCTTTTTAAAGCCATACTTATAAATCGAGATGGCGTCCGATAACCCAAACCCTGAACCTGTCGTTTAAATCTGGAGCACATTGTAGCAGATTTAGAGTTGATTGAAAATGTTTTCCATTTGATCTAATTCCGATTCTAAATCGTCAACGATGGTGGCTTCTAGGTCTTTTTCGATTGTTTCGATCTGGTCATCCTGACCGAGAGTTGGCGTGGGTGTCTCCGTAACAGTCGCTTGTTGTTCTTCGGTCTTTGGTTTTGGAGTTATTGGTAAAGATTGAGAATCCGCTCCATCCCGATTAAAAAATCCAAAAATAAAACTCAGCCCCAAGGCCAAAATAGCCAGAGGAATGACGATGATTAACAACCAAGTGTGATGTTGGTGCGGTTTTGTTTCTGCCATTTTAATTACCCAACCTTAGGCCTTTCATCAGACCAATGGTTTTAACTAAATCTTTTCGAATACTTAAAAGTAAATCTTTGATTTCTTTGAATGAATCTTTGATTTCTTTGACGCCCTGAAAAGGATCATCTTCGAGTTGAACCAGGTCATCTAGTTGAACTTCTAAGGCGGTGATTTGCGCCTCAGCCAAACTCAAATCCTGCTTCGCGTTTTCCAAAACAGATTCAATCTCTGTGGTGTCAATCGCTTCATCTCCTTGTTTGATTTTATCCAAACGGGACTCGATTCTTTCGATAATTAAATTTAATCGGGAAACTAGATTGTTTAATCTTCTTAAGAAAATTCCTCTCAAGTTACGCAATCGGGCTTGTGTCTTTTCGCCAATTCTCTCTCTAATTTCTTGACGAATCGCCTGTTTTTCCTCAATGATTTGCCGAGTTTGTTCTCGAACCTCTTCTCCGCCTTCTCCGGTGGAATTAGCGGTAGCGGTAGCTCGATTAATAATACTCGTTTTGCTCTTAGTAGTGATTTCGTAGCCGCCCATGCTCTCTTCGGCTAAAGAAGGGCCAGCTAAAAGGAGAAGAAAAACAAAGCCAATCAGGAAAGGGAGAATCTTTTTGCCCAACATTAATTTCAGTCTAAAACTTTCAAGAACAACTGTCAATAATATTTCTTGTTTTTTATTTTTTCAGGCAACAGGCTTTTGTTTTCGTCGGGATATTTTTCATAGTCTTTTCCATAGCCTAAATCTTTCATTAATTTAGTGGGAGCATTGAGAATTTCTTTAGGAATAGGCAGATTACCGTGTTTTCTGACGTCTTCTTGAGCCGTTCTCAATCCGTTATAAGCTCGACGGTCCTTTTTGGCTTCAGAAAGATAAACCACTCCGTGAGCTAAATTAATAGCACATTCTGGATAGCCAATGATTTCGCAAGCTCGGAAGACTCCATTAGCGACCACTAGAGCGGTGGGTTGAGCCATACCGATATCTTCTGAGGCGAAGATAACCATTCGCCTAGCGATGAAGAGAGGGTCTTCTCCGGCTTCTGTCATTCTGGTCAAATAATAAAGAGCGGCGTCGGTTTTTGAAGCGCGCATAGATTTAATAAAAGCAGAAATAGT
>CAYPPS010000024.1:0-7541 GCA_964412685.1 uncultured Gammaproteobacteria bacterium
CAGACTGAAAAATATCACCATTAAAAGGATAATTTGAGAAACAAACCGATTAATCTTTTTACTAGGTGCGCTAAATAAAAACTCCGCCCCTTTGCCCAAAAAGACAGCTACCACCGGCAAACTAATAGCTTGGTAATAATCATGTTTGACATTCCCACCGGCAAGAATCCAGAAATAGGCCAAAATCCCAATTAAAAAAAGATAAAAAAAGATTCCTTCTTTTTGTTTGTGATAAATTAATCCTAAAACCAATAAAGATACTCCCCAAAAACCCAAAATCAACTCTCCCAACCGCTTGGCAAAAATCCAGTAGAAAAAGTAGGGACTAAAACGAATCCCATTCTCATTAAAAAGCCAATCAAAGGCCGGTATCCCTTCAGGATACTGGCTCATCCAAGAACGCCAAAGATAGAAAGGAACCAAAGTCAATAAAATTAAAACTCCAAGCAATAAGTAATTTTTCAGTTTTAAACCATAAGCCTTGATCGCTGAAGCCGCCAGAGGAAGCAAATAAACTCCCACATAAGGTTTAAGTAAAAAAGCCAGTGAACCAAAAAGAAGACCGCCCAATCCAAAAGCAATCTTGCGAGTAGGTTTTCTTTCAGTTATAAATTGATCCCAGCAAAATAACATCCCCAGACCGGCAAAGACGGTCGCCGGTTCAGGCAAAATCACTCGACTGTAATAAATGTTGTAAGGCAAAAAGCCAAAAAAGAAAGCAGAAAAAAGAGCCGTTAGCCGCCCCAGATATTTTCGCGCCAAGAGATAAATAAAAGCCAAGGATCCAAGAGAAAAGAAAATTGAAACCAGTCTTCCCCAAACCTCTAAAGAAAAATAGCCAAAGGTTCTAAAGGTAAGGGCTTGGAGGGCATTGTATGCGGGAAACTCGACAAAACGCCAGCCTTCCGGATTGTCCGCCCCCGAAGCGACATTAGATAGATCATCAAATCGAGGATGAAGCAAATCAATCCCATTTTTGACGTAATTACGAGAAACGGCACTGGTGTCAGCCTGTCGCCAAGAATGCCAATCAGCCAGAGGAGTATCAATCCGCCATAAGCGAACCGAAAAAGCAACGACAATAATTAAAAAAAGGACTATCTTCTCTTTCATTCTTCTTCTAAAACCATCTTTTTCAAAACATCATCCTCATAAATAAAAACTTGGGCGGTCGGGTTCAATTTCTTGAATTCCTTGGCTTTATTGAGGGTTTCTAAATTCTGGATATTCAACTCATTATGATAAAGCAACCACAGTCCGTCAGTTAATCCCACAGGGAAGACCCAAGCTCGTTCGTGTCTAATTGGTAAATCAACAAAATAAAGCGTTGTCTCTGGGGCGAATGTTTCAAAATTCGTTCCAAAAGCAAGAAGTATTTCTCTCGACTTCTCCCCCGCTTCCTGCCATCTCTGTCCATGTTGTCGACTCCTCACGCTCAAAAAGATAGTCGAGAAGACTAAAATAAAAGCCAGAATAAAAATCGACAGCTTCCGACTATTTATTCTAATCTTCTCCAGAAAGTAAACCAATAAAACCGAAGCGCTCAAAAACAGTCCAAAGTGAGCTGGATAAAGATACCTTTCGGTAATATTGCCCAACCCCAAGTAAGGCAAGAGATTAATCACAAACCAACTCAGGCCAAAAAGAAATATCTTTTCCCGCCAAAGTCTTTTAATAAAAAAAATGAGGGTGACGGCCACTGGCACGATAATCACTCCCGTCCAAAGCGAATTATTTCTTAAACCGTCTCTCAAGTGTTGATATAAAGGCAAAAATCTTTCTCCAAAAAAAACTAGACCCAAATAGCCGAGGAGATTACCGGCAACATTAAAAGGAAGTTTGACCAAATTATAATTATAATCCCCGCTAAGTCCGTGAGCCTGACTGCCAGTTCGGAGGTGAAGATAATTGGCAATCAAAATCACAAAAGGAATAATCAAAATAAATCGTTTAGCGATTTTACCCTTACTCAAAATGAACACCTCGAGAGCAACAATCAATCCCGGCAAGACAATCGCCGACTCGTGAGAAATTAAACCTAAAATGAAAAAAATTAAAGAGAATGGATAGAAAAATCGTCCCCATTGTGACTTCAGACTTCTAAAAAGGAAATAGCTCAAAAAACTTAAAGACAAGAAAAAGGCGGCTATCATGGCTGAAGTCGAGGAAATCCAGTAGATATTTTCCGCATTCAGAGGAAAAAGCAAAAACAACAAACCGACCAGAAAAGCAACTGCTTTCTTTTTACTTAAAAGCAAAGCGGTAATGAAAAGAGTCGCCGTTGTCCCTAAATGAAAAGCCAGCGAACCCAAATGGTACAAATTAGGATGAAGCCCAAAGAAAGAATAAATCAAAAAGAAATAGGCTTTGGCTAATGGTCGATAGAAAAAACCGTCCGAAAAATAAAAATTGTTAACCACTCTTTCCAAATTTGCTCCTCCAGCCCATTTCAACCAAGTAAAATCGTCGGCAACAAAATAATTATTCACACTGGGGCCAAAAACAATCAATCCTAAAATCAACAAAATAATAATTTGACTTACTGGTCGAAGGGCAACTTGCCAAGCTTCTTTAAAAAGATTCTTTGGTTTGAAATAACAGCCAATTAATCCGACACTAATTCCTAAAACAAGCCAAAAAATATAAGCCATTTTTGAAGCCTCAAAGACATCAATCAGTAACGCATTAAAGCTCAAACCTAAAGTTCCTCCGGCTACGCCCGACAAAAACGAAAAAGCAAACTTATCCTTAATCTTCACCAACGCTTGTTTAAGCAGTAAGCCGAAAGCAATCAGAATTGATAAAAAACTTAAAAAGCCAATTAAGCCAATTTCTCCCAAACTTCTGATAAAACTACTGTCAGAGCCTAGTCCAATAGTAGAATAACCTGTTCCCAAAAGCGGACTTTTGCTGAAAGCGTCAAAAGCTCGTTTCCAAGTCCCCTGAAGTCGAGTTGTCAAAGAAATGTCGTAAACTATCGCTTTCTTAATCAAAAACTCGCCAGAGATGGTCGCTATTTGAGAAGATTCAGAAGCAGTTTTAAGTTCATAAATTCTGGCTCTCTTAATCTTCACCACCTGAGCCGTTTGCGGAGTTCTAGTTTGAATAATCGGCGACGCCAGATAGCCGCTGCCTAAAGGCAGCTCCTCTATCTCTGTTTCCCCGCCTTCATCCAAGGCTCCAATTGCCTGACCGGTAGTTGCATCATAGACGACATTTTCTACTCGTAAAGTTTTACCAAACCGGCCGATTGCTCCACTAACAAAACTCAAGGCAACTAAACTACCAACCACCACCGGAATAATTAACCATTTTTTTCTTTGCAAGAAAAGCATAAAAACTACTCCTACCAGATAAGCCCCAAAGGAAATTCGAGAAGAAGTAAAAAGAAGCAACAAAAAACTAGTCAGAACAAGCAAAAAAAGACCAAATTTAACCAAATTCTTTTTCACTCCAAAAATTAAACTGCCAAAAATGGCAATCACGAAAACCAAAAAGGCCGCCAAATCATAATGGCCCGCAAAAGTGGAAGTTAATCTTGATTGAGGACCCAAATAAAGCGGTGCCCCTTTGGCAAACTCTTCGTTCATGGTTAAAAAGGCAGGGAAGCCGAGAAACTTTTGACCAAAACCGTAAAAACACACCAGAGCAACAACAAGGCCAAAAAACAAAAGATAATTCTTAACTTGTTTCAATCCTTTGATGGTTGAAAAGGCAATAAAAAAAACAAAAATATATTCGATTCGCCTTAAATAATGGAGGACAACTAATTGAGGAAGAATATTGGGTAAAATTTTTCTCAAAACCAGTAAAGCGAAAAGGCTGGAAGCAAAACCAATCAGCCAATAAAAAAGAATAAAAATCGTCAAAGGTGTCTTGAGAGTCACTTTCTTGCGAAATAATTGAAGGATCCAAAACCCAGCGATTAAAGCCAACAAAATGTCTTCCAGGCGAATATAGACCCAAGTATGTTGGATATCTAGGAGAGGAAATTTAGGATAAAGAGGGATAAAAAAAAGAAGGACAAAAACACTTAGAGTTAATCCATTTTTACCCAACCATCCGAAAAGCTTTGCCATAGGTCTTTTTGAGATAAGAATTTTTAGTAATCAAGCCCAAACAAAAGGCCAAAACGGCCTTGAGCTTCAAGAGTAATTTTAGCACGTTAACTTGCCAAGGAGCAAAGTGTTTCTGGTAAAAATAAACCATTCCTTCGTAAATCCACCAAATCGTCCTCCGTTTGCCTTCCGGACTCCGGCCTCGTTCTAAATGGTAAACCTCCACTTGAGGGAAAAACCAACATTGAAAACCTTTTTTAGAAGCCCGATAGGCATACTCCATCTCTTCGACGTACATAAAAAACTTCTCATCTAAAAAACCAATTTGATCGATCACTTCCCTTTTAATTAAAAAACAGGCTCCCGAAAGCCAATCAACCCGCTTAGAAAGAGAAGGGCTTTTTTTTAAAAAACGGTCGCCGGTAAAAAGCCAAATTGCCGCCATTGGCAAGCGCAAAAAAGGCATCGTCGAAGGTTGGGTTGTTTTGTCTTCATTTAACAACCTTGGCCCACAAATGCCCAAGTTTTTCTTTGTTTTAGCCAATTCAACCAACTTTAGGAAACCATTTTTTTCTAACTTAGTATCAGAATTGAGCAGTAAAATAAATTCGCCCTTAGCCTTCCTTATCCCCTCATTATTACCGCCCGCGAAGCCTAAGTTTTTTTGACTAGCAACCACTCTTACTTGAGAGAAATCTTTTTCTAACATTTTCAGGGAGCCATCGACCGAATTATTGTCAACCACAATCACTTCAAAAGAAAGATTCTGAGTATGCTTAAAAACCGATTGCAAACAATCCCTAAGCAACTTTTCGGTATTGAAGTTAACAATAATAATGGAAAGGTCGATCATCGAAAGAAAATATTACTGAAACAAACGGGTCCGACCCAGACGATAACGAAAGGTTTTCAATTTTCTTTCCCCGATCACCTGAGCCGGAATACCAGCCGCAATTTTACCGGCAGGAACATCCTTTGTTACCACGGCCGCGGCGGCAATAATCGCCCCTTGGCCAATTTTTATTCCCGGCATAATAATCGCCCTCGGACCAATGAAAACGTAGTCACCAATCTCTACTGGTAACTCTTTCGCCCTAAATTCCTCATCATTAATATCATGTTTGGAATTGTAAATTAGAACTTGAGAGGCAATGTCAGTGTGACTGCCAATCTTCAATGAAGCCCGGCCGTCAAGAAAAGAAAATTCCCCAATCACCGTATCTTCTCCAACTTTAATATTCTTTGGTTCAAAAAAACGGGTAAAAACATGAATTTTTGAACCTTTCCCAATTTTTAATCCCGCTAGGCAGTAAACTAATTTCCGAAAAGTCCAAAACGGACACCAACCGCTCCGGTTAACCAAAAACAATTTAAAATCCAACCACCAATTATGAAAACGAGTCAATCCTTTTCCTAATCCTTCTTTAGCCGAAAGATTATTTCCATGTTTGTCGGTAAAACTAATCCCCTTTTTGCCAACTTTGATGTTTTCCTTATAAGGAAGCATAAGTCTTTTCCAGCACTTTCAAAGTAATCTTAGCACATTTATCCCAGTCAAACTCCTTCGCTTGCTCAAAGCCTTTTTTAACTAAATAATCTTTATTCTTCAGGGCTTTTTCAATTCCTCTAACTATTTCTTCATCGTTATCGGGATCAATCACTATTCCCGCTTGACCAACAATTTCCGGTAAACTACCGGCGTTAGACACTACCACCGGCACCCCAACGGCCATACTTTCCACCACCGGAATACCAAAACCTTCCCAAAAAGAAGGTAAAACAAAACAAGCCGCCCCTTTAAGCAAGCCAGGAATATCACTTTTATCAACAAAATCGGTAAAAACAATTTTATTTTCCAGTTTCAATTCCTTAACCAAAGCAAAAATACGGCCAAAAAGCCAACCTTTTTTACCGGCAATGACTAACTGATAGCCAGGGTTTTTTTGATCAAAAATCTCAAAAGCCCGAATCAGGCCTTCGATATTCTTGCTGGGTTTCAAAGTACTCAAAAAAAGCAAATAATCGCCGCCTAGTTTGTATTTTTCCTTCACCTTTTTAACTTCTGCCAAGGGGACCTGGGGATTAAATTCCTGCTCATCATGACCAGGATGAGCAACGGTAATCTTGTTTTCGTTTATTTGATAAGTTTTGACCAAATCATCTTTAGTGAATTGAGAAATAGAGAAAATTTGAACTGCTTTCCTAAGAGAAAACGAGGTCCAATATTTAAGTTTCCAAAAAGTTCCTTTGGTAAATTGACCTGGAAATCGTAAGTAGCCCAAGTCCATAATGGAAATTAAGAGGGGTTTGAAAGTAAAAAGCGGGGCGTAGTGTCCCGGATTAAAAACCAAATCAAACTCTTTTCTGGCCTTGAATAGAGCGATCGGCAACCCAAAAAAGTTCCATAATTTAGCCGGGCCAACAACTCGATAAGTCCAACCTTCTCGCTCTTGGGGCATATCTGGCAAAGGAGAACGAGAAAGAAAAACCAAATACTCATTTTTTTCGTCCAGACGATGCAAGGCTCGAAGCAATTCAAAAGCATACTGATTCGAGCCCACTCTTTGAGAAACATTGGCCTCATAGCCAATTAAACCGATCCTCATTTGATTGCCTCCCGATAGACGGCCAAGACCCCTTGAATCGTTTTTCCCCAAGAAAACTTAGCTGCTTGTTCTAATCCTTTTTCAATTAATTTCTCTCTCTTCTTTCTATCCATCTCCAACACTCTCTCCATTCCCAAGGCGATTTCAGTCGGCTTCTGGGGATCAACTAAAATTGCGGCCGAACCGGCAATCTCTGCTAAACTACCTTTGTTGGAAGTCACTACTGGACAGCCACATTGATAAGCCTCCAAGACTGGTAGGCCAAAACCTTCATAGAAAGAAGGATAAACAAAACCCAAAGCGCCTGAATATAACGAAGGCAAATCTGCTTCGGAAACGAAACCAAGGAGATGAATTCTGTCTCGAATTGCCTTTTCGATTTTCAAATCCTCTCCCCAACCATACTTACCGGCAATCACTAAATCAATCTCAGGAAACCGGTTGGCAATCTCAGTAAACGCCTTAAGAGTTCCAGGAAGATTTTTCCTTGGCTCTCGACTACCAACAGAAAGAAAATAAGCTCGTTTTAATTTGTATTTATTCTTTACTTTCTCTACTTCCGCCAAAGACTGTCTCTTGACATTTTCTTTGGCCGCTAAATAAACAACCTTAACCTTTTCCTTGGAAATTTTGAGAATCTCCACCAAATCATCTTTGGTTGCTTGAGAATCAACCATAATTATTCGACTTTCCTTCTTAACCCACTCTAGTCGCCTTTTTTGATTCAAAACAATGTCGTGACCACCTCTTTTTTGAAAACTCTCCGGATACCGATAAACAATCAAATCGTGAACAGTAGTTACTTTGGGAAGCCGACTAGGCGGCTCCAACCAATCAGAAGTGTGAATTAAATCAACTTTACCAATCAAGTTTTCAA
>CAYPPS010000024.1:7641-8748 GCA_964412685.1 uncultured Gammaproteobacteria bacterium
AAAAAGAAAGCTCCGGCATACCAGGTTAATCTTTCGGCAGTAAAGAAAATCCAGAACTTGAAAAGTGGCGCTGCCAAAACTAAACAAAACAATCCCAAAGCAACTGAGAGCTTGGGACTCCTTGCCCCTAAATGGGGCAGAAAAACAAACAGAAAGATTAAATCTTGAATCTTCATGAATCTAAGACTTATTATAAGGGGAATTTCTTTCTTTCACAAAAAAACCGTAAAACAAGAAGATCAAGCTAGTGAAAAGAGTTAACAGAGAAACGACTCCGCCCCAATAAACATATTTCTGCGGTGCAAACTCAATCGTCAAATTTAAATTACCCTCTTTCTCAATCATAAAACTATTTAAAATTCCCTCGTATTCTCGAGAATCAATTGTTTGTCCCCCGATTTTCGCTTGCCAAAGCGGGTCAAATTTCTCTGAAAAAACCAAACGAAAAGGCCCATTTATCACGTTAATTTTTACTTTGTATTTGGTCGGATTAACCATTTGCCAATCAATTAAAATCTCTTCTTTCTTTTCAACAAAAAAATGATCTTTAATCTCAAAAATTTGATAAACCGCGATTTGATCCGTAATTTCAATCTTTTTCAACCACTCAATTTGGTCCAAAAACTGCTCAACTTCTCCTCTTTGCTGCGGGTTATATTTATATCCAGCAATAAAAATTTCCCCCTCCGAATCGGAGGGAACAATCAGATATTTAACCCCTAAATCCCGTAAAAGCCCTTCCGTTCTTGAATCCAACAGGAAAGCCAGTTCTTTAACATAACAACGGTCATTAGCGAAACATTCTGTCCCCCAATTTTCACCTATCAATTCTTTTGAACCGCGAATATCGGTTAAAAAATAATTGGGGCCGAAAAAATTCTCGCTGTCAATTGCCGGGTGATTGTTGGAATAAAATCCGAACCGCTGACGTTTGGGTAGCCAAAGAGTCCGGAAAAAATCGTCCTGCCCTGATAAAAACCCCTTCAACGACAAATATTCCGAGGAGATCTCTCTGGTTTTAAAAGTCCCTCCCAATTCTCCTGTCCAAGCTGGCTTAATCGAGATCAAAAAAGTCAAAATAAAACCAAAAACGAAAAGAATCGCCAT
>CAYPPS010000025.1:0-6208 GCA_964412685.1 uncultured Gammaproteobacteria bacterium
GTCCAAAAAAACTTGACAAAGCGATACTGGAATATCAAGAACGACAACGAAGATTTGGAAAATAGAATCAATGAACGAGAATTTCGATTCCAAAAATTATTTCCACCAATTGAATCAACCACCAGCTGGTAAAAATAATAATGAAACCAGTTAAAGCTTGGGTTATTCTGGCCCAAGCAACCTTGGTTTTTTCCGGATTACCAAAAGAAACTAAATAGCCGATTCCTCCCCAAAGAAAATAAAGAAAGAGAATTAGACCACTGATTTGCATGATCAGCGGAATTAGTTCTTGGATGATTTCTCCCAAGGTAAGATCTTCACTCCCCAAATTAACTAATCCGCCTGACGCATTACCAAAAACCTCGCTTCGAATATCGTTTAAATTGAAATTAAATTCGTCCGCCATTTTTCAATTGCCTCCAAATCCAGGAATTGCAAATAAATCTACCCCGATGAATTGTAACAAGAAAATGGAAAAGACAATGAAAATCAGCCCCATAATTGCTGAAGTAATAATTTCTTGGCCGCCTTTGATCTTGTCCGGATTACCCGAAGAAAGGATGACTTGTAGAGAGCCAAAAATCATTAAAATCAGAGCAATTCCACCGCTAATGGAGATGAGGATTTTAATTAACTGAATAACAAATTGATCTGGCTCGAAAGAAATAGGTCCGATAGCCGTTTCCACCTCAGTTACCTCTCTGTTGCCTCTGGCACCACCACCGGCACTGCTGTCGACACAGTCACAATCACAGTCCACTATCACCCCTTGTTCATTCGTTATGTCACTGATTACTGTTTCAAAACCATCAGGGCAAAGTGGTGAGTGCATATGCAGCTGACACGGGCCTTCCATTATTACCTGGTAGGCGTCGCAACCAGCTGCATTGACGGGCCTGGGCAAAAAACAAAAAAACAAAATTAATAAAATAAATAAAAACAAGCCGCGGGTAAGTGTTTTTTGTATCATCTGAGAAAAAGTTTACCACAAAGCTTTCCCGTGGCTCAACGTGTTATACTTTTGGGTGAATCCATGAGGCTTGCCAAACTGCTCCTTCTCTTTTTAAGTCTATTACTAGTTTCTCTGGTGTTGATTGATTTGTCTGACGTTAGTCGAGACAGTCTTTTTGCTGCTTCTTGTTCCAGCGCTGATTGTTCTTCGCCTCAGGAGTGTGAAGAAAAAATTAAAGAGTGTCAAGAAATTATTGGCGCCTATTCTCCCGCTCAAAGCAAAAACAAAGAGCAACTTCAAGCCTTGGAAAGACAGCTAAATAACACTGAAAGTTTGCTTAAACAAGCCGAGATTCAGGCTGACAAATTGGCTCAAGAAATTGAAGATCGAGAAGCGGATCTGGCTGATCAAAGGGAAGTTTTCAGTATTCGGGTGAGAGATTTCTACAAAAGAAGCCGAGGGATGTCTCTTTTTCTAATTCTCCTTTCTTCCCAAAACGCTACCGAATTAACTCGGGAACTTTCTTATCGCAACGTTGCCGCCAACGAGGATCGGAAAGTTATCTTGGATATTTCTCAAAAATTAATCGACTTGACGCAGGACAAACAGAAACTGAGTGAAAATAGAACCTTTTTGGAAAAGACCAAACAGAGCTTGGGCTCACAAACTTCCTTTTTAAGAAAAGAAGTCGGGAAAGTAGAAGATTATCTGGGAGTCCTTTCCAATCGAGTCGCCGGTCTCTCGGCTAAGCAAAAGGCTTTGCTGGAAGCCAAAGTGGGAACCTTCCAAACTTCGGTGGGCGAGGTGCCCTTGGCAGACGATCCGGCTTCTCGGCCGGATTATAATCCGGGTTTTTCACCCGCTTTTGCTGGTTTTTCTTTTGGTGCTCCTCATCGCAAGGGGATGAGTCAATATGGAGCGTTGGGTCGAGCCCAGGGAGGACAAAGTTATGAACAAATTTTGAAAGCTTACTACGGCGATGTTCGAGTTGAAAAAAGAGATTTTCCGGCCACGATTGCTACCACCGTCGGCGGTCTTGATTTTGAAGGCAACTATTTGAAAGGAATTGCTGAAATGCCATCTTCCTGGGCAGGCAAAGGTGGTTTTGAAGCGTTGAAGGCCCAGGCGATTGCTGCTCGAAGTTATGCCATCAGAGCCGGCAAGCCAATTTGTGTTACCGAAGCCTGTCAGGTTTACTCTTCTTCCAAAGCCGGCAATCCGGCGGCCGCCGATTGGCATCGGGCGGTGGAAGAAACTCGAGGAATAGTGGTGGTCTCCAATCAAAGCAACGAAGTGGTTTCTACTTGGTATGCTTCGACAGCCGGAGGAGCACTCTATTCTTATACTTCTTCTGGTCACAGTACGCCGATGGTTTGGGACACTGCTTGCGGATCGAAAGATTGCTGGACTTCCGAGGCTTGGGAAAAGAAAGCCGGTTCACCTTGGTTTTATAAGGGCTGGTACAAATCAAGAGGAGGGACAACTTGTGGTCGATCCCATCCTTGGCTGAACGAATCAGAAATGGCAGACATTCTGAATGCCGTGATTGTTTATCGAAATGGAGGAGACGACGCTGCCAGTCATATCTTGCCGGAAGATTATGTCAGCTGTTTTGGTTCCAGCGGAGATCCATGGAACAAAGACAGAATGAAGCAAGCGGCCAATGGCCTCGGAGGGGCGATTATCAGCGTCGGTGGAGTATCTGTCACTTACGCCACCAACGGCCAGACCAATAAAGTCTCTTTTTCTACCAACAAAGGCAATTTCGAAGTTAACGGAGACGAGTTTAAAACAGTTTTTAATTTAAGAGCTCCGGGACGAATCGCTCTGAAATCAATGCTCTTTAATTTGGAAAAAAAGTAACTTCAGTTTCTCCGAAATAAGATTAATTCTTGAAGGACAATTTCAGTGGTTGTCGTAGACTTAGTCTTTTTGACACGAGAATGATAAAATAGGGGAAAAGAAAGGAATTTTTAAAACTAATGCCAGATATCTTTGTGGCCAAAAAAGAAGAAACCTCGCCTCGAAAAGGGCAAAACAAAAAGTCGATTTCAACTAAGAAAACTGTTTCTAAAAAAGATTTAGATTTACCTCAAAAAGGGGAAACGGCAAAGCAATTGCTGAGAGAAAGGACTCGTTCTCTTTGGGCTGCTTTTGCTCCTCGGCCACCAAAAATCCGTTTTGAAACTCAGGAAGCAAAAGAAAAAGCTCTTCTCTTAACCCGGAAACATCCAATTACTAATATACCTTGGATTTTGACGGTTCTAACAATGAGCCTCGCTCCTTTGTTGGTTTTTACACTGGTTGATTTTGCTTTTGTTCCTTTCGCTTTTCGTTTAATTTTGACCATTTCTTGGTATCTGTTCATTTTTGCCTTTGGTTTTGAAAAGTTTTTATCTTGGTTTTTTAACGTCAACATTATTACCGACGAACGAATTATTGACGTTAATTTCCCCAACATTCTTTATCGAGACGTTAGTCAAACAAAGATCGATCAAGTTCAGGACACCTCAATTAAGGTCGGTGGTTTTATCCGTTCTCTTTTTAATTACGGTGATGTCTTGATCCAAACTGCTGGAGCGGTACCGGAAATTGAATTTTTGGCTGTTCCTCACCCGGGCAAAATCGTTCAGATCTTAAACCAATTGCTTTTAGAAGAAGAGCAGGAAAAACTGGAAGGACGGGCAAGATGAACAATCCTCTAAGTAGTTTAACAGAAATGATTAACCTCCAAGACTTACTCAGTCTTAATATTTGGACCATTTTGAAATGGCCTTTTTTGCTTCTTTTCTTGCTTTATCTGGCTTTTGCGTTCATCGTTGTTCGCCAGGTTGGTTTAATGAGCCGGACCTTGAACGGAGTTTTGGACACCCAACTAAAATTAATTGCCTGGCTGCACCTGTTAGTCAGCCTGTTCGTTTTTGTCTTGGCTTTAATAATCCTTTAAAAAAGTATGTCTGCCCCCCTAAAGACCGCCAGAATTGTTGGAAACTTAAGCGCCAAATTAGCGACTTGGGCCCACGTCTTTTCTCCTCAAGATGATGAAAAAAAACTGCAGCGAGGAGAATTCTTGGCTCTGCTCAGCCTTAAAGGATTAACAGTTAAAAACGAGGAAGAAGCTGCTTCTTTGGGAAAAGAAGCAGTTACTCGACTTCATGAAGAATATTTCGGCAACTTAGACAAAAGTCCTTTCGAAGCCCTATCACGGGCGGTGGAAAAGATTGCCATCGAAGTTAACAGTGAACAAGAAGTTGACTTGGTTGCCGCCGCGCTGGTGGGAGAAACTCTCTATCTGGCAAGCAATGCCGCCGCTAAAGTTTTTTTATTGAGAGGCGAACATTTGGGCTTAGTTCTAGAAGGCCCGGGGGCGAGTAGTGGTTTCGTTGAAAGCGGGGATCTTTTTTGTTTGGGAACCAGTGATTTTTTCAAACTGGCTTCCAAGCAAGCATTACAGAAGGCTTTGGTTAATGACGATCCTGTTGCCAGCGTGGAAAGGCTCGCGCCCTTGATTCACGCCTTGCCGACAGACGAAGAGAAAGAGGCAACCGGAGGAGCGGGATTGATTGTAGCCCAAGTTCCTGTTAGTGATTCTAAACAAGAGAGCCGTCCAGTTTCTTTTTCTGAACCCGAATTTGTCCAGAAAAAACTTAGTCGAAAGCTTCCTTGGGAAAAACTGGATCCCGTTAGAGAAAAATTGGCGGCTCTCTGGGAGAAATTGCCCATTCCTTTCTTAAAACAAGTCGAAAAAACGGAAAAACATTTTCGTTTTCGTTTAGGTTTGGCGTTGGGATTGGTGGTTTTGATCATTCTCTTGGCTCTTTTTGGTCGCCAAAAAGGAAAACAGACCGGTGATTTAACTCAAGTCAAGACTTTGTTTTCTCAAGCCCAGGAAAAGAAAGTCGAAGGAGAAGCTTTGGCCACCTTAAATCCCCTGAAGGCAAAAGAATTGCTTTTGGAATCTCAAGAGCTTTTTTGGGAAGCCGAAAAACTGGCGGGAGGAAATGACAGCGGCTTAGGTCAGTTTAAAAAGGAACTGGAAAAGGTTTTGGGTCAGGTTCTGAAAGGCTTCGAAGTTGAAGGAGAACTTTTTTATGATTTGGGCATGATTAAATCTGAAGCCAGCGTTAGCCAAGTACAATTAAAAGAAGATCAACTCATTGTTCTGGACAGAAATAAACAGGCGGTTTATCAACTGGGAACTGAAAAAAAGCGTTCACAAGTACTGGCGGGCGGAGACTTTATCGGCCAGACCACTCTTTTGGGAGTTGACGATAATTCAAACCCTTGGCTTTTTACTGAGAGCCAGGTTTTTAAAGGCAATGTTGAACAAGCTGGTTTTGATGATAGTTGGCAGGAATTAAAAGGCGTCGCTTCTTTTGGCGGCTTTTTCTACTTGGTTGACGGGAAAGCAGACGAGATCTGGAAAGTGCCGATTTCTACGGCCGGATTAGGCAGTGCTCAAGCTTGGTTAAGTGATGAAGTTGATCTGGCGAAGACAAAGAAAATATTGATCGATGGCTCTGTCTGGCTGCTTTTAGATCAAAATCAAATTTTGAAATTTACCCGGGGAGCTCAGGAAGTCTTTCGGATAACCGGACTCAACGAACCCTTGGGGGAAGTGGCGGACTTTTATTTAGATGAGGAGTCGGAAAATCTCTATCTCTTGGATATTGGCAAAGGAAAGATCGTTGTTCTTCAAAAAGACGGTGAGTTCATCAAAGAATATCTCTGGGAGAATTTAAAAGAAGCCAATCAATTAGTGGTTCAAGAAGATCAAGATCGTCTGCTGGTAGCCAGTAATGGTAAAATCTACTCGTTAGAACTGAAATGAAAATTTTCAATCGTCGAGCAAAGAGAGATTATGAACTGTTGACCAAGCTGGAGGTGGGGATTGTTTTGACTGGCGCGGAAGTTAAGTCCGTCAAAGAAGGGAGAATCCGGCTAGAAGAAGCTTTCGTGAAAGTCAAAGACGGCCAGATGTTTTTATTAAACGCTCACATTTCGCCTTACCGGCTAGCCGACAATCGTGATTATGATCCTCAGGCAGATCGAAAATTATTGCTTCATAAAAGACAGATCAATAAGCTGGTTCAACAACTGGAAAAAGGTTTGACGATTATACCTATTTCTTGCTATAATAAGGGCCGTAATCTCAAAATAGAGATTGCTTTAGCGAGGGGTAAAAAGATGTTTGATAAACGGGAAACAATTAAAAAAAGAGATTGGCAAAGGCAACAACAAAGAACTTTAAAAAGC
>CAYPPS010000025.1:6308-8466 GCA_964412685.1 uncultured Gammaproteobacteria bacterium
ATGGGGATGGACGGATCGACGGGAAAGAAATTTAAAGATTGCAAGTCGAGATTTGGTTTTCTTGCTCGTAAACTAAAGAACCAAAACTTTCTAATTGGCGACGAAAATTTCGCCTACGCCGCCGCCGCCTAAAAACGACGACGCGTCATCAGGTAAGTTTTTTCCTAGAGGGACTTATTTTGGTGTCAACCTAATCTAGGAGGCAAGAAAAACTTTAAGATCGGGTTTTTCTCTGAGTTTTTAGATCTTAAATTTTCCTTAAACTTGTCGAGGTTTTTGAATTAACTTTCTTCGGACCCCAGATCAACTCTGGGCATCTCCACCAAGTGCTAATCAACCTGCTTTACCCTCGCCTTTGTTTGGGCTGTCAAACACTAGGCAGCTACATTTGTTCCAACTGTCAAAAAAAGATGACCGAATTTCCTTTTCAAGCTCGCTCGAAAGACGTCTTTATTTGGCTAAAGTATCGAGATCTGACCAAGAAAGCAATCCATCAATTAAAATATCGCTTTGTGACTGACTTAGCCAGAGAATTAACTCTTTTGGCGTTAAGAAAACAACCACAAGAAGCCAAGCGGTTTAAAAAAGAATTAAAAGGCTACTCAATCACCCCAATCCCTCTTCATTGGCAAAGAAAAAACTGGCGTGGTTTTAATCAGGCCGCTAATTTAGCCAAAATTTTAGCGGAACAATTAGATTTAACTTTTAAAGACAATTTGCTCAAACGAGCCCGGAAAACCGAGATTCAAGCCAACTTGTCCAGAGAAGCCCGACAACTTAATCTAAATCAAGCCTTTACTGTTTCCAAAGAAGCGGTAATCAAAGATCAAAAAATCATTGTTTTTGATGATGTTTTTACTACCGGAACAACTCTGAGAGAAGCGGGTAAAATCTTGAAAAAAGCCGGAGCGAGCAAAGTTCTCTTGATGGCCTTAGCGGGTTAAAAACTGGCAAAAATAGCCTGCCTGACTTATAATTAGGATAATTGGTGGAGTCGCCATTCGTGAGAATCGCGGCTTCAGCGAACAAAGCGAGGTGGAGTCGCATAGTCTGGTCCATTGCGATGGTTTGCTAAACCATTGAGTCGTAAGGCTCACGTGGGTTCGAATCCCACCTCCACCGCTTCTTTTTGGAAGGGTGTCTGAGCGGCCAAAAGATCCGGTCTTGAAAACCGTGAGGGGCGTAAGTCCCACGTGGGTTCGAATCCCACCCCTTCCGCTTCCACTTTGGCCAAAATAAAATGGCTTGATCATCTGTCTTTTTTAATTTAGAATGGATTCAATGGCCGTCGAAAATAAAACTGCCGCTGGTACTCAGGTCAAAAACAAGCCTCCTCAAGCTAAAGTTTCGGGCAATATCCCCCAACCTCAACCCTTGAAAGTTTTAATGGTTTGGCAGGCTCCGGCACGGCTTTATAAAACGAGAGACAAAGAGTTTTATTCCACCTTGGGAGCGATTGCTTTTTTGATCGCCGTCATTCTTCTTTCATCAAAGAGTGGTTTGCGATTGTGTTAGTTATTTCAATTGCTTTTTTGGCTTATGTTTTCGCGACCATCAAGCCAGAAAAAATAGAGTATCAATTGAATAATCGGGGAGTAACGGTAGCTGGTAACACTTACTTTTTCGATGAATTGGGCCGTTTTTGGTTCGAAGAAAAAATGAACCAAAAGATTCTACTAATTGAACGTCCAGCGGCTTTCCCTTATCGACTGACAATTCCTTTAGGTCAAGCCGATCCGGAGAAAATTAAGCAACTTTTGGCCAAATATTTACCTTTTGAACAGCCGGAAAGAACTTGGTTGGAAAATGCCGGCGAATGGCTTTCCAAAAAGGTTCCTTTGGAAAAAACCGAAGCGACTTCTTGAATTTCCCTCTAAATGTTAAAATGAACCAGCTTTGATTGAGCCCCCGTAGCTCAATGGATAGAGCGTTGGGTTGCGGACCCAAAGGTTAGAGGTTCGACTCCTCTCGGGGGTACATTAGTTTTTGGGGTGGAGTGCTGGAGTGGTCTAACAGGCAGCTCTCGAAAAGCTTGCGGGGTGTAAGCCCCACGTGGGTTCGAATCCCACCTCCACCGCCAAACGCTCATAGTTTAATGGATAAAACATCAGGTTCCGGACCTGAAGATTGGGGGTTCGAGTCCCTCTGGGCGTACCGA
>CAYPPS010000026.1:0-7844 GCA_964412685.1 uncultured Gammaproteobacteria bacterium
CTAAGATTAATTCCTTGTTACCAAGAGGAAGTGACTCAGATGTTATTTGTAAGGGTTTCGAATCTTTTTTCATCCTTTTCTTTAAGATAATTTAATAGCCGACGTCGCTTGGAAACCATCGAAAGTAAACCTCGACGAGAATGAACGTCCTTGCCGTGCTCCTTTAAATGAGAAGCGAGACGTTTAATTTTCTCACTCAGCAAAGCCGTCTGAACTTCCGGGGAACCGGTATCGTTCTTGTTCTGAGCAAACTTCTTAATAATTTTCTTTTTCTCTGCAATCTTAAGCGACATAATGCATGCGAATTGTAACAAAAAAAATCGGGGAGAACAAGCCTCTCTATCTTCTCTGTCTTTTATAAGTTTTTACAAACGGGTATTACTCTTATAGATCTTTGGCTGAAGCCACTCCTGAGGAGCTTCTTTCTGACCTGCTTCTTTCTTCTCTGTTTGTTCAATTGGTGGTGCTTCCGGACTTAAAGAAGGTCGCTCGATCAATTTTTCCTCTTTCGGTTGAACTGCCGGAGAACCCCGACGAGCTCCGGCCCGTAAACAATAAGCAAAAAGCTCAAAAGTCTGAGTATTGCTAAATTCAGGACTGAAATTACGACTGGCTTTTTCAATTCCTAGAGCTAAATTGGTAGCCACATCTTCTCCGAAAGGAAACTTTAATTGGCTAATCAACTCGACTGTTCTTTGAGACAAACCGGCTTGTTTTTCTCGATAAAAATGAAAGACTTTTTCCTTCGTGTCAAACAAATTCTGATTTTTTTGATACAAGTCACCCAAGTCAGTCAACTTATCCACTCCGAAGGTTAAAACTAAATCGAACTGGGCTCCACCATAAGTAAATCGGACATCTTTACTAGACAAGGGCCGATTACCTTCTTCCGGTTGAACAATCAAGTTAAATTTTTTGCCTCGGGGATTATTTTCGTCTATCTGATAGCTAACTTTGGCAATCGCCTCTTTGACATAATCCAAAGAAACAATTAGGTTCTTTCCCTCCAATTCCGTTTTAATCTGATCAACTCCGACTAAAGAAGAAAGATTAACTATCGGTAATTGCGGTGAAACGATCTCCACTTGCTTGCCTAAACTCTTCAAACTGAGAAACACGGCTAACGCAGCCGCGGTCTCGTCAAAATCATTATTAGAAGGTAAAACCAACAGAACCGAATTGGCGTCGGCTAACTTCTCGTTCAATCTGGTAAAAAAACTGTTTTCGGCCATAATTTTCGCTTTTTTTACTTAACCGATAGTATCACATCTCCCACTTTAAAGTCAATTTCTTTGGTGAATTGAAGACCAAATTCTTGATCAGCCTCAACTCGATCAACCACTTCTTTCCCCGTTTTCAAAGACGCAATTCGTGCCCCTTGTATCTGTTCACTTTCTCTTTCCACTATCACTCTGTTGGCCCGATTAATCACTCCTTCGGTAACCTTGCCACCAGCCACTCGATCACTTTTATTGATCACAAATTCGGCCAATATTTGAGCCCGACCAAGAATCTCTTGTTCTGGTTCAGGGTCTAAAATTTTCTCAATTCTTTTCTCAATCGACTCAACCAGTTCATAAATAGTCTTGTGAGTGCTAACCTTCACTCCTTCTTCTTCCGCCAATTTTTTGATCGCTGGTCGAAGCTTAACATTAAATCCTATAACTTCCAGATTGCAAGCCGCCGCTTGAAATATGTCTGATTCACAAATTTCCCCTACTTCTTTCTTGAGCAAAGCACAATTGGTCGGTAATTGAGCCGAAATTGCCTCTAAGGTCCCCAAAGTATCGGCTTTCAAAATAGCCCTAAAGCAAGCGTCTTTTGCCCGTTCTTCCTCGTCAGAGAGAAGTTGACAAACAGAACCAATCGTCTTTTGCCCTTTCTGGCTCCCTTTCTTTAAAACTTCTGCACCCACTAAAGGCAATTGATTAAAACCTAAGACTTCAGCCGCTTGTCCAGGAAGAACTTGTTTCAAGCTTTTCTTGTTCTCGTCAAAAAGAGCTTTTATCTTTGACACTGTCCCACCAATTTCAACCTCGTCACCTAAATTTAAGCTCCCTTCTCGAACCAAAATCGTCGCCAAATTACCACAACGTTGATCTAGCCTCGATTCAATCACCACCGCTTTCAATTCCTTTTTTGAATCGCTTGTTAACCCCTTCATTTGAGCTAACAGTAAAATCATCTCCAAAAGATCATTCAAGCCAGCCCCGGTCTTAGCAGAAACGGGAATAGTCACTACTTGACCACCATATTCTTCGATTTCTATTCCTGCTTCAGCAAGACCTTTTTTGACATTATCCAAATAAATATTGGGCAAATCAATCTTGTTTAAAGCAACTAAAAAATCAAGCTTGGCCGCTTTGATATATTTCAAGCTTTCTTTGGTTTGCTCCTTAATGCCTTCATTGGCAGCCACAACCAAAACCGCTAAGTCAGCTACTTGCGCGCCCCGAGAGCGCATTTTCCCGAAAGCCGCGTGACCAGGAGTATCAATGAAAGTAATTTTCTTCTGACCGTCTTTTTGATTCACCTCAACCTGAAAGGCACCGATATGTTGCGTGATCCCACCGGCTTCCTTAGAAGCTAAATTAGTTTTTCTGATTTTATCAAGCAAAGAAGTTTTACCGTGATCGACATGACCGAGAACCACCACCACCGGTGGACGAACGGATGAAGCCTGAATCCCTTTTTGTTGAGACACACGCTTCGGAAGAATCTTGGTAGTCGCTTTTTTCTTTTTTTGAGTCATGAGTAATTCCTAGACAGGCAAGTGTTCCTCGTCTCATTTTTTCTTTGCCTGCTTGGCCTCCTTGTTTTTACTTTCTCGTTTAATTTTTTTCTTCTCCGGCTTACTCTTTGTTTCCTTAACCTTTTTCTTCTTTACCGGTTTCTTGTCTTTTTCTTTCTTTTCAACTTTTTTCTCCGCTTGCTGAATATCAATTTTATATTCCGTCAACCTGGCCGCTAAACGAACGTTCTGGCCATCTTTACCAATCGCCAAAGAAAGTTGATCGTCAGGCAAAGAAACTGTCGCCAATCTTTCCACTTCGTCAATTTCAACCTGGATGCCTTCGGCCGGAGCCAAAGCAGACGAGATAAAACGAATCGGGTCGTCACTGTATTGGATGATATCAATTTTCTCCCCGCTCAATTCATCAATCACTGCCTGGACTCGAATTCCCTTTTGACCCACACAAGAGCCAACCGGATCTACTCCTGCCTGTCGAGAAACCACGGCAATTTTAGTTCGACCTCCTGGCTCTCGAGAAATTTTCTTGATCTCCACGGCTCCAGAGGCAATTTCCGGAACCTCACGTTTAAAAAAACCTCTCACTAAACCCGGATCCACTCGAGAAACGATAATTTGTTCACCCTTGGAAGTATCAATAATTTCTTTAATGTAAAAAGTATACTTATTACTAAGTTCATAATTTTCTGATCTTACTTGCTCGTTTAACGGCATTAAAGTCTCAGCTCGGCCAATATCAACCACAATATTCGGTCCTTCGAAGCGAAGAATCATTCCGCTCGCCAAGGTGCCAATCCGTTCAATATATTCCTTCAAGATTGCGCTTCTTTCGGCTTCACGAATCTTTTGTACTAAAACTTGTTTGGCGATTTGAGCGGCGATTCGACCAAAATCAGGCGGAGTAATTTCTTTTCTCTCTTTTTTCTTTTTTTCCGGGTAAGAAAAAATTTTACTTTCACCGGTTTTCTCATCCAATTCAACCTCATAAACAAGGTCTTCATCCATGTTCGCATCACGTTTATAAGCTGCCAGCAAGGCTTCTTTCATAGAATCCAAAGCCGCCGCCGGCTCAATATTATGTTCTGAACAAATCTGGTTTAGGGCAAGAGCGAATTCCGTTCTTGCTTTAAGCATTGCCATTTTTATTTTTCCTATAAGAAAGGTGGGAAAAACCCACCTCATAAAACACATCCAAAACTAAAACAGTTCTACAAAAGAATTTTACCAACAAAGCCTTACCAAGTCAATCGACCCTGGGGCTTATTAAAGATTACATTCAGTCAACAAAAGTCAAAGCGATACCTTTTTTTTCTGCTCTTCCGGTTCGACCAATCCGGTGAACGTAATCATCATATGATCCCGGTACATCATAATTGATAACGTGGGTAACATTCTCTATATCAATCCCTCTGGAAGCCACATCCGTGGCCAGCAAAACCTGAACTTCATTATTCTTTAACATTTTCAACGCCCGTAACCGTTGTCCCTGGCTCTTATTACCGTGAATCGCCGCCGCTTTAAAACCTCTCCTAGTTAGATTGGCTTCAAGTTTATTCACTCCCCATTTGGTTCGACCAAAAACCAAGACCTTTCTAAATTCCTCTTTGATCAACAAGTCATGAAGAATCTCAAGCTTGTTTTTACCCCGAGTTCGAATTATGTCTTGGTCAACATTTGGAGCTGTTGCCCCCGTCTTTACCGACACGGTTACTGGATCAGTCAAGAAACTTTGCATGACTACCTTGGTTTCTCCGGGTATTGTTGCTGAGAAAAACAAAGATTGGCGATTTTTTGGTAAAAGCGAAACAATGTGTCGAACGTCATGGATAAATCCCATGTCCAACATCCGGTCAACTTCATCCAAAACAACGTTTTCGTAGTGACTTAGATTCAAAAGCCGTCGCCCTTCTAGGTCCTTGATTCTTCCAGGGGTTCCAATCACAAAATTTGGCCGACGAAACAGATCACGAGCTTGGGCGTTTAATGAGGCGCCGCCGATACACAGGGTGGAAAAAATTCCCATCCCTAAACTAAACAGCTTAAATTCATCTTGAATCTGAACCGCTAGTTCACGAGTGGGTGTCACGATCAAGATCTTTTGGCTTCGGTCTCTTGCCACCTTTGTAATCAAGGGCAACAAAAAAGCCGCCGTTTTCCCGGTTCCAGTATTAGCGATGCCAACTAAATCCTTGCCTTTTAAGATAGGAAGAATTGCCTGATCTTGAATCGCGGTTGGTTTATCAAAACCTCGGACTAAAACATTCTTTTTTACCGTTTCATCCAAAGAGAAATCCGAAAAACTATTCTTTGACATATACGGCGTTTCGAGAACATCGTCCGCCTTCTTGACAAACATAAGGGGGTTCAAAGAAACACCTTTGTTTCGATGCCTGTTTTGACCATATGACCGATTAGGTCGATATTGACCGTTTGATCGACTATTTTGCCCGCGAAAACCACGAGAATGACCATGTTTAAAATTTCTCATTTTTTTATACTATTGGCTTTTAAAAAGGAGGCGATTCAAAAAAGGGGAAGATACGAATACCTAAACCAAGTAAACCGACTCAAGACAGTATTAACCACTGATCAATCTTTAAAGCTAACAAAGAGGAATTGTAACACGCTCCGTCCTTGTCGTCAAACAATAAGACAATTTTGCTTGCTAAGTGTTAATAAGAAAAGATTAAAAATGAGAACATATCCGTTAAGAGTATGTTGCCAATTACGAAGTTGCTTGCCTTGTCCCCCCACTAAAAGCGCCAATTCCTAGAAGAAATCCAAAATCATACCACCGGCCATTATTATTTGTTTCATATATCTTTACGTCAGTTGTAAATAATCCAATAATAAAAATAAGGCCGGCGACTATTCCATGCCACAAGCCTGCCCAAAAACCCGCAGGCTTAGCGCCAGAAAGTTTATATTTTGAATTAGGCCCAGCAATGAAAAGTATGTTTGGCGATGATTTCTTTTCTTTCATAAAAAAAGAATATCGTTTTAGTAAATAAATGTCAAATCGTTCAAGATATGAATAATCAAGATGGCTTTAAGAATAGAACTAACACAACAAGTCTTTGTGAAAACAAACTTCCTTGATGCTTGTCTGAGATAATATGGTCTTGTAGGAAAAATTTTAAAACTGTTCTGGTTTGTCCTGTGTTACGATTCTCCCTCCCATCGTTGTGTAATCTTCAGGATTAACTTTCACTTCACTTAAAACCTTCGCTTCCTCTTTAGATTTCCACTCACTGTTCCTATTGTCTGGCACAAACCCTTGCTTATCAACTATGTAAACCGAGCCTTCCCCTGGCACTACGTTTTTTGAAACAGTAGTGACTGGCCCTCCCGACTCGTCAGAGTTACTCCCTGAGCTTATGCTCCATTTACCTTTGATCGTTTCTCTTTTGGGGAGTACCGCTCGACCTACGGCAACAACGGCAAGGACAGCATAAATTGCAGTATCATTGCCCCACTCGTCACCGCCGATATCTTCAGCTTCTCGAGGTTCTAGAACTTTTATTCCATCGTAAGGGGAGCCATGAAACAAAAACTTCTCTGTGCCTTCTAATCGATCTAAGTATTCACTCGCTGTTTCCTCTGTTTGTCTTACCGGCAACTCAGTCTTGTTTACTTGCACCTCTCCTTCTCCTCGTTCCATGTGGACATTATATCGCATCACACATATCAAAATCGCCTTCAGAACTTTTCGTTTTCTCGCTTCAGTATGTTTTTAGGATATAAAACAAAAAGCGGGAATAAAACCCGCTCTCTGTCAAAAAACTAGTCTCTGATTAAGTACTTAACCAGAACCGAACTCGTCGAGACGAGAAAAAAGCTCGATAAAGAATCTCTCTGTAGTTTTACTTCTTTATTTATTCGCCCTTCTTTTGCATGTAGCAATCTCGGCAATAAACCGGCCTGCCTCCACTTGGCTTAAAAGGAACTTCAGTTTGTTTTCCACAACTAGCGCACTTTACGCTATAAAGCTGGCGACCCTGCTGGTCAGTTCCTGCTGGCGTAGCCGCATCGTCCGTGGAAGTAGCCGCATCACTACTGGGTTCCTCTGCTTTTGGTTCTTCAACTGGTTTTACATCGACAACTGATTTGCCTTCTGCTTTTGGTTCTTCAACCACTGTCTTGTCTTCTTGATCTGTCATTGATAATTACCTCCTTTCCTTTTTTATACTACCACAAAACACAAAAAGTCTTTAAGTAGGTTTTTTCGAGCTTCATCTATGCATGCCGCGTCCTTTCACATAAAGCGCGGGAACAATAAGCTCCAATCGCCTTCCCGTTGTAGATAATGTTCGAACTAACTCTGAAGCAAATCTAAAAGAATATTTATATTTTAAGAAATTCTAATAAATTGTAGATTAGAAACGCTGGCCACACTAGGGCTTTTAAAAGGCCAATGACTCCCGACCCGAACGAGTCTGCTTGTTGAATGAAATAAACTGCTGCACCAATAAAGCCCAAACACCAAATGGTGCCCGCCGCTCCAGAGCCAGCATGTTTTTTTATCCCTTTTTTGCTTTTACAATCCATGTTCTCTAATTTTTTAATTCCTTTCTCGATCATGTTTTTTATCTGCTCTTCATCGAATGAATTCTTTTTATCAGCCATTAATAATCACCTCCTTTTTATTCATATTTCAAGTATATCAAAGTTTGAAATTTGTTATTATGTTATTAATGACTGTAGGAACTCCTGAACTTACTCAAAATCAAATTAAAAGAATTGCAAGTGAGTTTGGTATTACAAAATATGATAAAGCGGAAACATTCGTAACTGGCAAACCTCCAATTAACAAAAGAAGACAAATCGAACTAGATCGCCGACGAATGTCAAAAATGAAAGTAAAAATAGAAACTGATGAATCACCTTTGTCTTTCGAAAAGCAACACTTAATAGGAAAGATTATCCCTTTTGCCCAAATAGCCTCGCTTGAATTTCAAGATAAAATGCATCGCCTCATGAGTGATTACAAAGCAAACACAGGTTCGGATGCTTTTACTCCAGAAATGGAACAAAAAATGAAAGAAAAAGGATACGATTTACCCCGCTTCATAATCAAGGACGGTGAGGCAGC
>CAYPPS010000027.1:0-7725 GCA_964412685.1 uncultured Gammaproteobacteria bacterium
GTATTTGATATTAATGGCTGAAAGAGCTGGTGAGTGCGGCTGGCGATCTCTATGTTTTGCCTTGGGAATAATCGAAGAACAGAAGATAGAACTCAATCCCCAAGTCCTTTCCTACCAAAAACCTTTTGGAGTCGGTTATTTAGTCGCCAATCTAATCTGATGGATTCATTAGTCAATTTAACCAAAAAAGCAGTTGAAGTCTTTGTGAGAAACGAAGAAACCATTTCTTTGCCGAAAGATTTACCTTCCCGAGTCTATCAAGAGAGAAAAGGGGTCTTTGTCTCTTTACACACCAAGAACGGCTCTCTCCGTGGCTGCATTGGGACTTTCTCCCCCCAACAAAAAAATTTAGGCCGGGAAATTATTCATAATGCCATTGCCGCCGCGACTCAAGATCCTCGTTTCCCGCCGGTAACCGCCAATGAGCTCGACCAACTCAACTTTAAGGTTGACATTCTTTCGACTCCCAAACCGGTTAAACAAGATTTTCCCCTTGATCCAAAAAAATATGGATTAATTGTCAAGACTAGTGATGGCCGCAAGGGCTTACTTCTCCCCGATATTGAAGGAGTCAACACTCCTCAAGAACAGATTGAAATCTGTAAACAAAAGGGGGGTATTCTCTCCCATGAGTTGGTTTCTTTCCAGATCTTTACCGTCGAACGGTTGACTTAAAGCATGATACAATGAAAAAAATGAAAAGGAACAAACTCCTAATCTTGCTCGGGGTGGTGTTGCTGATAGTTTGGGCCACGTTTTCAGGGAAAAATCTGTTGCTCTCTGGTTGGGAAACATACACTGATGCTGACGCCGGTTTCTCAATTAAATATCCTCACGACTGGCAAATAGAAGAATCTAGCGAGCTTATGATTCAAGATAAGGGCAAGCGCATTTTTAAAGAATCTGTCCCTTTTTTTCGCGGAATCCACATCTACATCTCGCGGGCTTTAGTTGCCGAAGAGTTGGTAATTCGAAACTATCTCCTCGACCCTGAGACGGTAAAAGAGACTAAAACTCAAATTGGCAACTACGAGGCAACTACGATTTCCTTTTCCAGCAACTTACCCAGCTCCTATTACTCCATCGACCGCAATGATAAAAGCTACATTTTTATCGCTCGAGGGGATGAAGAAAAAGTTGTCCTCCAAAAAATGCTTTCCACTCTGGCGTTTTTCGAATAATCTTCCTCTGTAAGTTAAAAATAAATTGGCCCTCTTTAGGCTCAATGGAGATTAGTGGTAAAATGGACTGGTGAAAGCTAAAAAGATCATTACTGTTCCTAATCCACTGCTAAGACAGAAATCGGCGCCGATTAGGTCTTTTGGAAAGAAAACCCGGAGACTGGCCCAAGTTTTAATCGAAACGATGAACCAAACCAAAAAGGAAAACCAAGGAGTCGGTCTGGCGGCAATTCAAATTGGAGTTCAAAAACAAATGTTGGTTCTGACAGGCCAACTAGGAGGAAAGGCAGAAATAATCATTAACCCTCAAATCATCTGGCAGGACAAGAAATTGGCCTCTGGATCGAGAGGCCTGCCTGTCGGCAGGCAGGGCAGGAAAACTGATTACGAAGGCTGTTTGTCAGTTCCCGGCCTTTGGGGCATCGTCAAACGCTCAGTGAAAGTGAAAGTGAAGTATCAAGACTTAAAAGGCAACTGGCAAGAGAAAAATTTCCAAGATTTTCTCGGCCGAGTGATTCAACACGAGATCGATCATCTAAAAGGAATCCTTTTTGTTGATCGAGTGATGGAACAAAAAAGTCAACTTTTCCAGGTTCAATCGAAATCTGTTTCTGGCAAGTCGGGAAAAGATCAAGAAAACGAGCTCATCGAGGTAACCATCAAATGAAAACCAAAGTCGCTTTTTTTGGTTCCGATCAATATTCTCAAATTGTCTTGGATCAATTAAAAAAAAGCCCTCGAATTGAGATAACCAATCAAGAAACCGAGATCGGCGTCCTTGCTTCTTACGGCAAAATCCTCTCTTTAACCACTTTAGAGAAGTTTCCTTCAGGGATTCTCAATCTTCACCCCTCTCTTCTTCCTCAATATCGTGGTCCTTCTCCAGTTCAAACTGCTCTACTTGAAGGAAAAACTACTACCGGAATAACAATTATTAAAATGGATCAGGAAATTGATCATGGGCCCATTGTTTGGCAAAAAGAAGTCAGGATTAAGCCTGAAGAAACAGCTGGTCAGCTCTACCAACGACTCTTCTCTCTAGGAACTAAAGCTTTGCTTGAATTCCTGCCGGCTTATCTTAAGGGAGAGTTAAAACTCAAAGAACAAGATCACTCTCAAACCAGTTACACTCAAAAATTAATCCGAGAAAGTGGTTTTATTCCTTTGGAAAGAATTTTTCACCAACCGGATCTTACTTTTCGCAAGATAAGAGCTTATTCACCTTGGCCGGGAGCCTGGACGAAAGTAGAAATTAATCACCAGAGCAAACGATTAAAAATCTTAAAAGCTCATCTAGAAAAGAAAGGATTGATCCTCGATCAGGTTCAATTGGAAGGGAAAAACTCGATTACTTTTAAACAACTTCTTGAAGGCTATCCGCAGATCAAAACTTTATTCTCCCAGAAGAAGCCTCAAGAGGTTTCACTTTGAAGGACTATCTTCTTTAGCTCTTCGTAAACATTTCGTACAAAGCTTATAAACACCCTTTTTACCTTTTAGAATTCCTTTAAAAGGATGTAAGTTAGGTTTACTTATTTTGATTGTCTTTTGCGCTCGCTGTTTCCATTGACCTCCAGCCACACCTCGATGATGTCGATGAGAGCGACCGACTTGTCTACCTTTGTTACATAAAGCACAACGATTTGCCATCCTTTTTTCCTTTCTTAAATCTTGTATAATATAGCAGAAAGCAAGCTAAATTAAAAGCTTAACTTCTCTTTAAAATGATTGAATATCTCTTTACCAGTCCGGTTTTTTTCTTGATCTGGATCGCAGCCTTGTTGATTGCGATTGCGGTTCATGAATTCGCTCATGCTCTAGCCGCAGACAGGTTGGGTGATCCAACTCCTAAACTGCAAGGTCGACTAACCCTTAATCCAATCGCTCACTTGGACCCCTTGGGCACCTTAATGATTCTTCTCTTTCGTTTTGGTTGGGGCAAGCCAGTCCGGATTGATCCTTTCAACTTAAAAGATCCTCGAAGAGATCAGGCTCTAATTGCCCTTGCCGGACCCGGCTCCAGCTTACTTACTGCCGTTCTCCTCGCCCTGGTTCTGAGAATCTTGATTCAGTTCGCTCCCTTCAATCCTAGCTTTTTTTACACTCTCTTCTCCCCTTTCATTGTCCTCAATGTTGGTCTGGGCATCTTTAACCTTCTCCCTATTCATCCGTTAGACGGAGGCAAGATCCTTGTTGGTCTGCTTCCTAAAGAAAGCGCCCTTCAAGTAGATGAATTTTTGGGTCAATACGGAATTATTATCCTGCTCTTGCTCGTTTTTCCTTTTTTTGGCACTTCTTTGCTTACTCAAATTATTGTCTCTCCGATTGGTTTCCTTCTTAATTTCCTTTTGCCTGCTTTCCCTTTTTCCTAGGGCATTCCGAAGACGAAAACTCGCGAACGGTTCTCTCGATAACGCAAATAGGCCGCGATGAATCCAAGTTGGCGAGCCAAAAAGCTCAGGCCGTTTAGAGAGAGGTTAGGTTCCGCTTCGTAATTCAAGCTCGTTTTGAAAACAAACTGCGTCAACTTGGTTGCTTTTTGTTCAGCCTCGAATCCCAAAGCGCTTGTCATCGGAAGTTTGATGCCTTCGATCAACCAAAGCCGCAGGTCCCCTTCTCTTCGATGAAAATCAACAAACAAGCTTTTGCCTACGTCGGGAAGATAGGCAAAGGTTTTTACCTCCGCCAAACCATCGGCTCGTTGCCGCCAACCAAAAGTCGCCGCTATTCGTAAACCGCAATTAAAAGTCTCAATCATTTCCTCTTCGGGCAAAGCAGACATCGGCAACTTTTTTGCGCGAGACTCTAAAGAATCTATCAATTGAGTTCGGGCCAATCCTTCAAAAAGGGGCTCATTCGGCTCTTGTTCTGTAAAACTCATCCTAATTTAGAATTATAGGGCATTGACGCAACCCCGATTTTTTGCTAGGTTAATCTTAGCCTGCCAAGTGAGGAGAGAGCGTTTTCAAACACTTTTCCTCAAGGTGTGAAAAGGGAGATCGCCAGTTCTTGCTTCCCGTGGGATGTGAGACAGATCACCCGCCTGAGACTTATTCAGGAAAAAAGTTTAACGACTTGCCTTCTTGGCGGGTTATCTTATCCAAAAAAACTATTCCTCTTTCTCTTGAGCGATTGCCTCCTCTAAGACTTCTCTTATCTTATCCGAGCTATAAATTTCTCCCCTTGAAGAATTAATTTTGACCTCACCACCGCATTCAGGACAAACATCTCGGGGTGGAAAAATGAAAGTTTCACAAATCTCTCCAGTTTCAGGATCGCGATTCAAACACCTCTCTCCTTCCATCCGAAGGAACTGAGGTTTCAGTCTTCGATCACGCGGCAGAGAAAACTCAGGTGAATAACTCATTTTTCATCAATTCTTCTTTCCAGTCGAACCAGATAGGCCAACCAGAAAAACAGATAGGCAAAAATTATCAAATAAAAAATTCCTAAGCCAAGGATTATGTGAGTGAGAGCAAAGCCGGCTCTTCCTCCAGGATTAAAAAGAAACTTAATCAAGAACAGGAAAGATAATGAGACAAAGGCGCTGAAAACCGGGGCAACCAAAAGAAGAAATGCCTGGGAAAAATCCTTTTCAATCAGAATTCTTCGCAGAGTCAAATAGGGGTGCCAAATCAACCCCAAAATGTTTCGCCAGAAGAGATAGGTCTCCCTCAAAATTAAGTTGGTTAGTTTGGTTAATTGAGATTTCATTCATCCAAGCACGCCTAAAAGCAATTCGAGCCCGCCTCAGTTTCATTTCCACCGCTTTAGCAGACTTTTGGTCAAGCAAAGCAATTTGTTTGACCTTAAGACCTTCTACATACTTTAGTCGTAAAACGTGGCGATATCCCTCGGAAAGACCAATTAAAGTTTTCAAAACTCGTCTCTTTAATTCCACTTCATCCAGAGCCGTCTCCGGGCTCAAGGCTTGACTGGCAATCTTTTCCAAGCTGGGCAAAAAGGAAAAAACGACTGTCTTAATCTTCTTTTTCCGATAAAAGTCAGCCACATTATGACGGGTAATTCCAATTACCCAAGTAGAAAGCGAGCTTTTGAAAGAAAATCGAGGCAAGCAGATAATCGCATCCATTAAAGTATCTTGAGCTACTTCTTCCACATCCCGACTGTCATCAATTTTCTGAGCAACGAAACCAAACACCTTGGGATAGAGATTGTTTTTAAATTCCGATAAGGCCGACTTGTCTCTTCTCAAAACCCCCTTAATTAGAGCCTTCTCTTCTTTTTTATCCATTCGCCTTCCCAGTTTACCATTCTTTCTCTCGCTATAGTATAATTAAGGGTGTGCTGGGGTAGCTCAGTTGGTTAGAGCAATTGTTTTGTAAACAATAGGTCGTGGGTTCGAATCCCACCCCCAGCTCCAAACAATTATAAAGACATGTTTTCTTCGCAACTAGACAACTTTCTTCTTCCTGATAAAATAGGAGTCCAATGAAAAAACTCTTGGTTTTATTCTGTCTGAGCTTATTCCTATTATTGGCCAATCGTCAAGCAAAGGGAATTTATGATCCAATCAGCGTGCCCAACAATCGTTTTGGCATCCATATTGTTTCAGAAGTAGATTTGGGCAACGCCGCCCAGCTGGTTAACAGTTCCGGCGGAAAATGGGGTTATGTCGCCTTGGTAATCCGCCAAGATGAACAAAATGTTGGTTACTGGCAAGAAATCTTTAAGAAAACAAACCGGCTCAAGCTCATCCCTATTATTAGACTGGCAACTCAAGCTCAAGGAGATTATTGGCAGAAACCGGAACTTGAACAAGCCGAATCCTGGGCCAACTTCCTCGATCAACTTCCCTGGCCAACTCAAAACCGCTACGTAGTTATTTTTAATGAACCCAATCATGCTAAAGAATGGGGTCAAGAAATTAACCCGGCTGAATATGGCGCCATCTTCAAAGAATATGCCTCCAAGCTAAAGGAAAAAAGCCGAGATTTCTTCATTCTTCCCGCTGGCTTAGATGCTTCTGCCAGCAATCATCCAGGCTCCACTTTAGATGAAGTTACCTTTCTTAGCCAAATGACCAATGCTCAACCCGACTTTTTTGATTACCTCGACGGCTGGACTTCTCATTCCTATCCCCAGCCCGATTTTAAAGGCTCTCCCAACGACTCTGGCCGAGGAACGGTCAAGACCTATCTCTGGGAATTAAACCTTTTAGAAAACCTAGGACTAAACAGACAATTGCCTGTTTTTATTACCGAAACGGGTTGGAATCAACGAGGAATAAGTACCGACACTTTAGTCAGTCATTATCAAACTGCTTTTAAAACTGTTTGGGATGACCCTCAGATTGTCGCCATCATCCCTTTCCTTCTTAACTACCAAGGTGAACCATTCGCTGATTTTTCCTGGCAAGTTTTGGGAGCCACTACTTTCCAACCTCACTACTACACTGTTCAGGCCTTGACTAAAACTACTGGCGAACCAAAACAAAAACACCAAGTTGAAATCTTGAATCGATTCCCCAATCAGTTAGTCGCTAAAACCACCTACAATTTAAGTTTGAAGATAACTAATCAAGGTCAATCAATTATTAGCCCCGAGGACGGTTTCGAAGTGAGAATTGAAACTACTCCTCAACTTGATTTACACCTAGGTCTCTTGCCAACGATTGAACCGGGAGAGACCAAAGAACTAAAAATTAATTTTACTCCTTCGGGTGAAGACAAAATCTATCAAATTAAGTATTGGCTGGCTAGAAAAAGCCAAGCCGTCTCACCGACAAGACAGCAAATCCTGAAAGTTTTCCCCTTATTAAGCCTCAAGGGCTTTATGGTCTGGTTGAAATTGATTAAGTAGACAATTATTGACTAGCGGGTTTTTCAAATTCTTCTCTTGTCAAAAAAGGAGACAGCTTCATCGCTTTTTGCCAAATGGTTTCTTTTTCTGACTTGCCACTCGCCTGAATATACTTTTGACGTAGCTTAGCCAGCTTGGCTTTCTTGTTTTGTTTAATCTTGATTCTCTTAGATTTCTTTTTGGGTGAGATCCGACTCATGAAGGCTATTTTACCCCATGCAGGCTCGAGGTGCAATATTGAAAGTTATTCCGTCGGCAAAGGTGGCGGTGGTGGCATCACGGGTGGTTTGTCAGAAGGCGGTTCATTAGCGCTCTCAGGAGGTTTGTTTCCCCCTTCAGACGAAGTGTTATCCTCTAGGGGCAGATCACCTTCAGGATCAGTTGGCGGCTGCCAATCATCTTCATCAGAAGAACTTGGTAGAAGAAGAACCAATAAGGCAATGATAAAGATCAAACCCGCTAGTCCACCAAGGATGTAGGTTAAATTACCCTTGATCCAGCCTCCCAAACCGCCACCGCCATCTTCAGGGACCACTTCAGGTTCATAAGCCGGAGTTGGGGTTGGACTGGCAGCAATGGCGGACAGATCCTCGTCAACACCAGGTAAAACTTGAGAAATTGGCTGAAATCCTTCTGGAGGTTCTTCTTCTACCCCTGTTGGCACGGGTGTTGGGGTCGCGTTAGAACCACCGGTAGCAACGTAATAGCCTCGGGCGCTGGC
>CAYPPS010000028.1:0-6907 GCA_964412685.1 uncultured Gammaproteobacteria bacterium
CACTAAAAGAGAGTGGAGCGATCAGCAGCAGCTTTTGTTAACGTTGAAGGTTTACAGTTTCGTCTCGATAAAGATGAATTTGCTCTTAGTTCACCTGACTGGTTCAGCGAGCTCTCCGAAAGACAACAAGACACGGTTCTTACGAGGGTTAAGTTTTTGAATTTAGCCAATGTTAAGTTTGTCAACGGAATGGTTGATCTGGACAAAACGATGGAACTTTTCATGAGCGAAGGCTTTTCTCGAGAGGAAATGAATTTGCTTTGGAATGAGATGCCTGGTTTCAGAATCGTGATGGCGACCATGTTCGAAGAACTTTTTGAGATAAGAGAAGAAAGACCGATTGGAACGCCAGCTTCATCTCCCGATAAAATGAAACTACTCTCTTTCAAAAGAGGTGTTTCTCAAGGAGTGGGCAGACAGCCAGCCTTACTGTCTTCAGCTCAAGCTTACAAAAATAATTTAACCAGCAAATTGACAGCTTTTTTTGAGGAGCACCCTGATCAATTAAAAGCAGCCAAGCAAGCCGGATGGGCACCAAGTTTAGAGCCGAAAGTTTTTGCCAAAGCGGCTGTTTCCGCGGCCTGGAATTTGCTTTACATTGGCGGAGCGATTGAATCAGCTGATGTTGGTGATCCAAATATAGACATTCAAGGAATAATTAATGCGGCTCGTCAACGAGCGGCTGGGCAAGGACGAGAACAAGAGAACAATGAAGTTAGAACAGCTTTGGCTGATAGTGGATTAATCGGGAGAAATATCAGAGATGGTCGAGCTTCAGCGGAGCAAATCAGATCACTAATGGGGCCATTGCAAAGATCTCTTTCTAAAGCGTTTAAAAAGCCAGATCAAGTTGGAACGGAAGAAGGTTGGGGCGGTAGTCTGGGAGAATACGTTGCCGATAACATAATTGACACAGAATTTGCCAAGCAAGTTTTTTCAGGACAGAGACTTATTTTCCCCGCTCGAATGGGGGCTTCTTTTTTTGATCTGACCAAACTTGGAGATGGTCCCAGTCTGGCTGAAGAATTGGTGGGAACAGGGAAGAGATCTTTGGGACACAATTTGTTTGACTACGTCAATCCAGGGGACATTGACTTTTTACCGGAAGGCAGAGGAGGCGAGATTTGGATTCTCCATCTTGACACTCTTGATTCTGCCAAGAAAGTCTTTCAAATGATGGCCGGCAAAGCGGAATATCGGAAGGTCGACGATATTCCTCAAATACGACAGAACCTAGTTGGTGCTTTGATCAAACTGAAAGGAACTGTTTTGCGGCCCATCTTTAAAGATCCAGACATTGTTGTGTCGGCGATTGCAGGGACAATTGGAGTGGAGTCTTTAGCCAGAGATTTATTTTTAGGTTTAGGAAATGATGAATATGATTATGCTGTGGATGTTTTTTTGCGGAGCAGAAGACTACTCGGCTTGTTAGATGACAAAAAAGTGAGAACAGGAAGAAGAGAAAAAAGAGTAAAACCAAGAAAATATATTATGGAGAGACTAGCCGCTAAAAATCCAGTTTCACTTGGGTCAGCCTTCAGTTTCTTTACCAGCAAAGAAGGTCGAAGAAACCAAATAAGACAAAGAGAAAGAACTATTCGAAGCTAAAAATAATCCTCATTCTTTATTTTATTTAATGAACCCCATTGTCCGAAAAACATTTCCGAGAGAATTCATGCCCTTAGTGGCCATATTGGCAGACGGTGCTGTTGCTTGACGGCCAACATGATCGAAGTAAGCTTGACCAGGGTATCTTGCTCCTGCTCCAGCTATTTTGCCGGCTGGTCCTGTCGCTGGACTAAGACCTTCTCCGAAAGCGCTACCGTAGGCAAACGGCTTAACTTGGAGAGCGTCTTTAACCATTTCGGCTGCTTTAGGAGTGAGAAGCAAGAAACCAAAAGCAACGATTCCTCCTAAGGCTTCTTTTTCTGTTTCGCCTCCGCCAGCCAGACTGCCGATAAAAGGAGCATTCCATAGCGTCCCTCCACTGCTAAGTAATTCTTGAAATTTTATAGCCAGAGCAATCATGGCGAGAACAGTAGGAAAAACCGCCAAATCAGAGATAAGGCCCCTTAGCCAAGAACCAAAACCATTACTACTACCAGGAAAGGCCCCCAATAGTATTTGCATTGGTCCAAAAACAACTTTTAACAAGACGCCGACATAAGCTTTGATAAGCATGATGAAAACGCGGATAAAAATAAAAAGAGCAATCAAAGAAAGAATTGTTCCGAGAAGGATGGCAGGCCCGGTCGCTAATCCTCCGGACATAACAGAAAAAGTAAAAGTGAGGAAGACTCTGGCGAATGCTTCGGCCGGTCCTTCGGGCACAATGCTCGCTATCCGTCCGGCAGGGTTAATGAGATCAGATATTTCCCTGGCTGCTCCTGTGCCGATGTTAAAAAAGAAATTGGTAAAGACAAAGAAACCAGGCTTGCTGGGATCGTTCATGTTGATCGTAGGAATGATTAATTCAACAATAAGACCGTTGACAACATACATTAAATCAATTACAAAACCGGCGATGGCGTAGGAAAAAGTAATCAACAACAAAACAATAATCAATCGGGGAATGGCATTTTGAACGCCAATCGCTGTTTGAGGGTTAATTTTAAGACGGAACATGATCGCAATCCCAATGACGACAAAGACAAGCGACAAGGCTAAATAAGCCAAATTGCGGAAAGTTTTCCAAATTTGCAGAATGCCACCGGTACCCAAGCTGGCAAAACTGTCTTGAGCATACGCAGGAGAGTAAAAACCAGCATTTTTAGCAATGTCAGCAAAATAGGTGATCGACGAAGCAGGAGGAGTGTAAGTCGTCGCCATTAAGTTTGAAATGGAGCCCATTGCTCCCAGATCGCTGGCTTTGGCGACGTCGTTGGTTCCGGCAAACCTGGGATCACCAATGACTAATTGCCAGATAGAATAGACTTGTTCAGAAGTAATTCCTGGAGCTTGAACCTTGGGAGTATTAGTGACATAGTTCGTTCGATCAACTGTGCCAGTAGACTCAGAGCGAGTGATCGCGTCTTCAATGTTGCCCTTAATGGAGGGTAGGGCTTGACAATTAGTGACAAAAATAAAAAACAAGACGAGTACGACCGGTAGAGCAAGAAAGATTTTTTTAAACACGATTGATTTTAATTCTAATTACTTCAAATAACGGTGTCAACTGATTTAGAAATAGGGCCCTTGGCCGCCTTCGTAATTTTCATCGATAGTTTTTTCGATTGTCGGGCAAAACCGACTAGCTCTTACTTGATCGAGAGTGACATCCGGTTGGAGTAAAACAGTTGAAACGCATTGCTTTGCTTCTTCGATCCCGCCCAGCCAGGGATAGTAAAAATCACCACCACCAGGGTCGGCTCCATGACTTGCGGGATTTTTTAGCAAATCTTTTTCTCCAGGAGCTTCGCTGTTAGAGAAAGGTTCCTGGTAAGAGTAACCGAGCTCGCTTTTAGCCGGCTTTTCTTCAAATCGAGGCATCAATGGTGGTCGGAAAATATCAAACAATCCACTAACGGCATCTCCATCGCCAATAAGATCGTGACCGATTTTTTCCAGATAAGGAATATAGAGATCCATTCCAATCGTTCGATACATGATTAAAGCATTGTATTCGCCATATCGTCGCCAGCGGCATCCTTCGTAACACACACCTCTTTCGCTTGAATCGTCTGGGTCTGGATATTTAGCCTTGCAATCATCGATGCATTTGTTCAAATCGGTCAAAAGTTTGTTTAACTGGCTTTGAGTGAAGGTGGCGTGATATTGGCTGACAATCACACCTGGTTCGATTGGATAAGGACTGGAACAAATCAGATCTAAGTCTTGATTGGTGTCCTCAAGGGCATCTTTTTTACAAGTGCCTGGAGTAAATTGATCCGGATTTTTGCAATAATTTTTAGGTTCGCTTATTGGTGCTCCTATGCTGGAACAAGAAGTACTAATTATCTCTCCTGTTGCTAAGTCAACTTGCCCCTGGCATTGATAACTAATTTCTCGAATAACGCCGTCATCCGTGTGAATGTGGGGATTGAAAACAGTAATGGTAATAGTAAAATTGCCGTTTTCGTCAACTTGAGCAGGAGGTAGGCGATTGGAATGATGAGGATCGGTGCTATCATAGTATCCTGGCATTCCCGTTGAATCGTTGACTTCGGCACCATTAGCTCCAAACCAGACGTGAAGTCCTGCTTGGGCCGGTCCAGTTAAGCCTGTGATTCGGATACCGTAATCAATGGTGTTCGTGTCAGGGTTGTACCTAATGTTTTCCACTCCGACTTGATAGGCGTACTGGATATCGTCATTAGTTTCTGGAGGTGCTTGAGCAAGTAAAATGCGACTATTTTCTCCTTCTTTTTTGTAGCCACAAAAACTATTTGATTCTTCAAGTAGCCCTTCCAGGTATTCATCTGATGGTCCGGCAATAATGGCTTGATTTCTTGGAGTCGTGTTTTCTCCTAATTGAGGAGCAGCCGAGCCTGATCCCCATTCCGGAGTTAAATTGTCATAGAGGATTTTACTGGCTTGGTAAAGAGTGGCAATATGTGGGAAAGAAAGTTGGTAACTGGTTTGAGTAAGCGCCCCCGGATTTCTTTGGATTTGGAGAATCATTCTCCCTGGGGCATCCTTGAGAGTGGTTAAGGGAATATATGGCCAAAATCTGGCTTGAGCGGTGTTTAGCCACACAAGGTATTCTTGGTGAATTTCTGTATATTGTTGCTCGTAAGTGGCCCGTTCTTCGAGACCGGCATCTTTATCTGGTGGTTCTAATCTTAAAAGCTGACAAGGAGGAGCGTCGTTGCCAAACTCGGTTAAGTTGAAGAATTCAAATGCAACACCGTCATCTTGTCGAAGATAGGGATTTTGTTCGTGAGGAATTTGATAGTCTTCGTCGGCACCACTTATCGCGTCTGCGATTTTGCCACAACGGAGTCGGTCTAATTCTCTGGGAGAGAGAATTTTATTCATCACTCCGGACTCTAAATCGCGATAGTAAAAAAAGGTTTCTCGATTGGCTTCATCCAAGAAATCCTTGCTCGGACCTTCACTGATCCACGAACCGGTGAAATAGCGGGTTTGATATTTGGCCTCTTGATTCGAAGGCGGTTTGTCTCTAAAACCGACGAAAGGAACAACAGTGTTGTCAATGTCGATAGTGGTTTTCCCTCCCCAACCTCTTTCAAAAAAGGCAACGTTTTGTTGATCTTCTCGATCGTCGGGACAATATTTGACTTCACTGGCGTCTTCGTCCCAGCCGTGAGGCCCGTCGCCTTCGTGAATATAAAAAAAGGTATCTTGCTCTACGATGTAGGTTTCTGCACAAGAATAAGTGGGATATAAAATTTCTCGACCGCAGTCTTTACAAGCAGCCGGTCGGAAAGATCCGTCTTCGGGATTTTTATTTTCACAATCTTTCTTTGGAGCAACAGGAGGAACGATCGGGATCGGCGGTTGTAAAAGCTCTGTCAATATTTCGAGATACTCTTCCAAAAGAGGATCATCGGTAGTTGATTCAGTAATATAAGCCCCCGTTCCGTCTACGCCTCGGTCAAATCCAATCCAACCCTTTTCAATATCGTAATAGAATCGCTCGCCCTGTCCGGGTCCACTGGTAATTTCCATAATAATGGCGTCATTGCTGTAAGCGCCGTTGGGAAATTTTATCGCCCCTTGGTAAACCAGGGTCATTTCAAAGTTAACGTGGCCCGTGTATTGATTGGTAACCCATTCACCGGTTTCAGCGTTTTTGCCCATAACGGTTCCTGCAGTTTGGAATTTTTGTCCAACAGTCATGTATTCGGGAACCCACGGCATTGGTTGGACGAAATCACCAGGATTGGCCGGGTCAATATGGCCTTCAGCAAAAAAAAGAAGAAGTTTTTCCCCGTTGGGACCAGTAATATCTCCTTGTTCGTTGGCCCAAGTACTATCGTCGGCGTGACGAAAAGTCCTAGTGCCATCCGGTTCTTGGGCAATGATGAAATCTTCATAAGCGCTGCAACTTTCATTTTTACATTGGCGGAATTGGCTTGGTCCGGTTTCAACATAAGTGAAGGCTTCGCCGTTGGACATATGATTTGTGCTGCCATCGCTGAAAAAATAATCAAAAATATTGACGGGTTGATCGTTTTGAGCCTCAGTTGCAATAGGGGAGATAAAGTTTAAAGCGAAAAGAAAACAAATCAATAAGCCCAGAAATAGAATGACTCGAGATGTGGACTGCCCCATGATTTAAGTGAAGTCAAGTTCAAAAGTGGTTAAACTCACTCCAGTGAACTGTTCAATCAACAAAATAACAATCCAAGAAATAATGATTAACACTAAGCCAAAGATAGCATAGGTGAGGGTTTTCTGTGCTCCAGCGGCTTTTTCTGGTTCGCCGCCAGCGGTGAGATATTTGAGTCCACCAAGGATGAGCATCAAAAAAACCGCCAAACCACCAATCCTAAAGGCGTAAACAAGGATCGTTTCGGCAATACATTCGATCCCTTTTAATTTAACCACCCCATCTTCGACACGCGTATCATCCCAACAATCTGCCGCACGAGCAACAGAAGGCGATAAAAATACAAAAACTAAGGAAATCAACCCCGTTTTAAGCTTTTTCATTTTTCTTAAACCTAACAACAAAGCCCACCAAATTGATGGCAAGCCTCGTTGTTTATCAGTTTATCCCCGTATTCCCTGCTGAGCTAGTCACAGTAGGAATTTTAAGACCGCTAAAAATGTCTAGGCCAAGGAACGTATCAAGTAATCCTATTATTGCCCAAGTCGAGAAAACAATTGCCAATCCAATAATGGCAGCCGTCAAAGTGCTTTGAGCCGCGGCAGTCTGTTCTTTGTCTCCACAAGAAGTGATCCATTTGATCACTCCGTAAATTAGAAAGAAAAAAGCTAC
>CAYPPS010000029.1:0-6617 GCA_964412685.1 uncultured Gammaproteobacteria bacterium
CTGACGCTGGGGATTGAACCCAGGACCTCGCTCTTACCAAGAACGTGCTCTACCAACTGAGCTACGTCAGCCTACGGTGCTGGAGGTAGGACTTGCACCTACGAAGCCTTGCGGCGCTGGTTTTACAGACCAGTGCGATTGCTACTCCGCCACTCCAGCCCAAAATTGCAGTCTCTATTTTACTAAAAGAGGAGTGAGTTAACAAGCGAATGGATTCCACTCCAGGAGTGAAAATACGGAGAGCTTGCCAAGAGCAGTTTGAACTGATTACAATTGGAAAGATTCATGAAAGCCTTGATTATTATTCTTTTGGCTCTATTAATAGCGGGAGGAATCATTTTCTCATTTTTTTACCAAACAGAAAAACAGTTTCTAAATCCATTAAGCGAGGGTCGGACCAAATCGATCGATAAAGACAGACAAGAGAAAGACCTCTTTCTTAGTAAATATACTTTTACCAATTTGGCAGCTAGGGAATTGGAATCAAGTGAGGTTATCTTGGAAAGAGTTATGGTTGAAGAAGAAGAATATACTTCTTATCTTTTTTCTTACCAGACAGAAGGCAAGAAAGTAACGGGGATGTTAAATTTGCCTAAAAATCAGGTTGGAAAATTACCGGTGGTGATCATGCTGCGGGGATATGCCGACGACAGTATTTATTTTACTGGCTTGGGTACTCGTAAAGCGGCCGGGGAGTTGGCCAAAGCGGGTTTTATCACTTTTGCTCCCGATTTCTTGGGATTTGGCGGTTCAGATACGCCTGTGGCCGACATTTTGGAAGCACGTTTCCAACGACCATTAACTGTTCTTTCTCTCTTAGAAGCCGTAGAAACCTTCCCGCTGGCCAGTTCTCAAAATTTATTTTTGTGGGGACATAGCAACGGCGGCCAAATTGCTCTTTCAGTTCTGGAAATTACCCAGAGAGATCTTCCGACAGTTTTGTGGGCACCGGTGACCAGTGGCTTCCCGGAGTGTGTACTATATTATATGGGAGAACTGGACGACCAAGGAATAAAGGTCAAAAAAGCGATTGATCAATTTGTCAAAGATTACCAGGGAGAAGATTTCTCGGTTGACAGTCATTATGAGCTGATTAATGCTTCGATTCAGGTTCATCAGGGTCTATGGGATCCTTTGATTCCTGAAGAGTGGACTCAAGACTTTTTAAAACAAATGGAAAATTTGGATAAAAGAGTAGAATATTTCGAGTATCCCAAAGCCGATCATAATCTAGTGCCTGATTGGGATGAAGTAATGGAAAGAAGCCTAAGTTTTTTCTCTCGCCATCTTCGTTGACGCCAAGCCGACAATCAGAAAGAAGTAAAACCAATGAACAAGACTGTAGGTGTTAAAAAATCCGTAGCCGATGAAGGCAAGTAAAGAGAGGCAGTAAAAATGACTATCTTTATCTTTTGTCAACAAGCGTTTACTGACGATAAAAAGAAGAGCAAGAAAAAGAAGGAGGCCGACAACCCCGGAAACAAGAGCCATATCGAGGAATAAATTATGGGTTCGATCGACTGTTTTAACCCATTGGGCCTCTTCGGTTCCAAAAACGACTCCGTCACCGAGGGCGCTTTTAAAGTTATCTAAACCATAACCAGTAAGAGGTCTTTTGACGATTGCCTGAATGGCTTTCTGCCAGACGGGTAATCTAGTTTCTTGGATTTTCTTACCAAAAAGAGGAAATAAAAGGATTAGAGGTAAAAGAAAAAAAAGAAGAATAATCCTTCTCTTGCTTTTTTTGAAAAGCCAGAAAAGCCCAATAACCAGTAAAGCGAGGATTCCTCCTTGGGAAAAAGTGAGAAGAATAGTTAAGATGGAAAAGAAACTGGTAGCCAGAAAAAATGTTTTCTGCTTGGAATTCTTCGCTTGAGAAAAACCGAGCAGAACAAAAGGAAGAGAAATGGCCAAAAAACCAGCGAGAAAATTGGGTTGGCCAAAAGTGCCGACAATTCGACCGTTGTAGTTGATGATTGTTTGGTCAAGGAAATTAAGACGGACGAATTGACTCAGAGCCAGTAAACTTTCCCCTAAAGCAGAAAAACTGACGAGGAAGCCCAAAGTGTTTTTGTTGAGGGAAATGCTTTTGTTGGCAAGCAGAAAGACCAAGGCGGTTCCGTGGAGCCAAAAAAGCAATCCTTGCCGTCGCCAAATACTGCCGTTGAAAGAATTATGGGGGTCAAAGCCCAAAGCGGAACTGAAGCTAAACCAGAGAAAGAGTGAGAGAAGAAAGAGAAAGGGAAGAAAAGAGCTCGTCAACAAAGGCTTTCCTTTTAATTTTTTCTTTTCCAAAAAGAGACGGAGAGCGAAAAGGAGCCAAATGGCTTTGACGGTAGTTTGAAAAAAGAATACCTTAGGTAATTCCCAGCCCAGAGAGCCTTGAGAGGGGAAAAAAATAAAAGGAAGAAAGAGAATCAGAGAGGCGAAGAGAAAGTTGATGATTTTTTTGATCATTTCGAAAGTTGACACGATTATCAATTGTTCACTATTATATATGGAGACAGAAAGTTTGCGATGGCAACAAAAGAACCCACAGAGCTCAATTTTAAAGATTTGCCTTTTCTTACTCTGATTGGTGGCTTTCTTCTTCTGGTGATTACCTCGACAATGATTTTTTCTGATAATTGGCAATCTTTTTTCCCTTCTCGAACTCCGGAAATCTACGAAGAAGCCCCGTCTTCCTACCCAGTTGAACAGATTTGCACTAACGGTGGTGGGACGTGGAGTGGCTTTCCTGATGGTTGTGCTGATTCATGCCAGAAAGCGCGCGACCCCTTTGGCACTATGTGTACGGCCGTGATGACTAGCGGTTGTGATTGTGGCCCAGAATTTTGTTGGGACAAAGAAACACAAGCTTGTGAAAATAATTTGGCTGAAAATCTACCCGACCTAGATGTTCTTTATATTGAGAGACTACCTCGTTATGATTTTGATGCTTCTAAGAAATGGCCTGGTTCTGGAGAAGTAGTTACATTTAAGGCTCATATTAAAAATAACGGCAACGGTCCAACCGGAAGCTTTTCTTTGAAGTGGACAGTTGATGGTCAGATAGTTTCTTTAGGAACAAGCGAGTCGCTAGATCCGGGAGAGGAAACTACGACACCTTATTCATGGCCATGGGGTCATGCGCTTTCTTCCGATAAGAGAATTCAAGGAAGTCACTCCGTTGAATTTGTGGTTGATTTTGAGGATGAGATAGGAGAAATTTCTGAAAACAATAATGGTATTAAAGATCTTACTCAGAGTTTGGCGGTGGGCCTTTGGGTCGAACAAAGTGTTTATGATTTTTTTAATCAGAACCAATATCAATATTGTCAAGATAAAGTCTGTGCTGGTTCTAATTCTTGGGAGGATTGGGCTCAAAGACAAATAAGGGAATGGAACAAATTGTTTGAGAACTCGCATTACTCTTCAGCTCCGGATGGAGTTTTAGACAGAGTGAGATTGGATAAAATACTTGTTGTTCCTGATTGCACTTTGCCGTTAAACGGTGGAATTGCGGATAATCATCCAGATAAAAACGACAAAACGGTTGATTTGATGTGGGGCTTCACCAGTGCCAAGGTTGGTGTTATTGCTTGTCCAAGGGATGAGGCTGATGGAAACAAAAACCTTTATTTTAATTATCCTGAACATCAAAATATTGAGTGGCCGTTGATGCATGAATTAAGCCATGCTAGATATTTGGTCGATACTTGGGGTTTTAACGTTAAGGGAGAAGGTGTTTTAGTGAGAGATGACGGAGGAAGCCTTATTGCTGGTACGAGCTTGTTGCCCTATATTCAGTGGGACATTGTGTATTTGAACAAAGATCAAAAAATTATGGGAGCTGGAGATAGTGATACTGGATACGGTGAACATTCGACAGGGGCCTTGAACCGAGTGAGAGGTTTTAGGGCGAGAAAAGGAAATTATAACTCCCCAGCGGTTATCGGTGAGTATCTTAATGATTTACCTTTCGAAAACAAATTCCAATTTTTAAACAAAATCGGTGAACCTTTGAACGAAGCAAAAATTTCTGTTTACCAAGCCAGCTCTAAAAATGAATGGTACGGTAAGGTTTTTGATAATGTTGTAGACATTGAAAAAATTACCGATCAAAATGGAACAATAGTTTTGCCAAGAAATCCTTTTGGCGGTTTACAAGTAGTTCACAACTATGGTTCTGCTAATGGGATTCTTCTTTTTAAAATTGAGTATCAAGATCAAGTGAGTTATCGTTTTCAGGAGGTGTCTGATTTGAATCTTGCCTATTGGAGCGGACAGATTGAAACTGTCACTTTTGAGATTGCTACGGAAATGGAGCCTGGAACTCCAATCCCAACTCCAACTCCCGAGGCTGGAGTAATAGATATCATTGTCAGATTTGCCGGAGTAACTTCTCGACCGACAAATGATGCCGATCAAACAGTTAAGGTTTGGGGAGAAAGTTTAGACGGAAGCATTGTTTTAGCCGCAAAAGCCTTGCCTTTGTCGATCACTTTCTCGGTTAATGATCAGGGTCTTTACATCGGAACGCTCAATTTAACTTCTGTCCAATTAGACAAGCATTATCGTTTAGTGATTAAAGGCCCTCGTCATTTAGGGAGAGAGTTTGTTGATGTGGTCTTAAGTGAAGGAGGCTTGGATTTGACGACTTCCGGAGAATTATTGCCCGGAGATCTAAATCAAGATGGCTTAGTTAATTCGGTTGACGTTGGGATTGTCAACGAGAATACCGGACCCAATGTTAATCCGAATGGTGATCTTAATTACGATAATTACACCAAGGCAGCTGACAAAGTGCTTATTCTTGACACCTTGTCGGTTCGTTATGATCCGGAATAAGGTTTAGCTATTGACAGACCCTTTTTAACTGTCTATATTTTTAACCAAGCATGTCTAAGCAGTCTGCCAAGTTGGATTTTCAAGATTTACCCTTCCTGAAATTAGTCGTCGGTTTTCTTCTTTTGGTTTTAACTTCAACGATTGTGGCGAGCGGTTCATTGATCGGCCCAAGCCCTCGGGTGGAAAAAGAACCGGAAATTTTTGAGGTATCAGGAGGAACCAGGGTGGGCTTGCTTAAATATCAGTGTACTCAAAACTATGGTTGTAGTGATAACTGTGATCTGTGTTTTAGGCGCTCCGACACGATTGCTCTGAACCAGTTTACCGATCCGGCTACTTATGATTTAGTGGGAGGTGGGCGTTATCGTTATCCTCTCGAGGGTGAACCCGGTTGTGTTTCGTCCGGTTTATTGGGTTATGTTTATCAAGAGGCCGGTGAGGGTCTGGTTCCTTTGAAGATTTTTCAAAATATGACTATCAATCGGAACAATTCTCGGATGTTCACTGATGCCGCTCGGGTTAATTCTGCTTATGACATAGGAAAAGGGACGGTGGCTTATATTCATGAGCCCAACAATGTAGCTAAGGGAAAAACTATTAGTGTTTCTTCGGGTACGGGAGCAGATAATCTAGTTGATGGTAATCACGAAGCTGGTTCGGCTCAGTGGGTTAGTGACCATGGATTTACTCATTGGATCGAGATTGATTTAGAAGAAGAGAAAGAGATCAACGAAATTTATCTCTATATGGGTAATGGGAGTGATTACAGTAGTACACTTTCTTCTTTTTCGATGAGTCGTTGTACTCAACAAGACGTTGATGATGATCTCTGTGATCCAGAAGATCACGCGACGGGCTGGAGGACAATTGTTAGTAGAACTAATAATACGGAAGGCGTGATTCGTTTCAGATTTGATCCGATGATGGCGAGAAAAATCTATTTTTACAGCAACACTGCTGGGGCTCAACCCCGGTTTTATGAAATTGAAGCTTTTGAAGTGCCAAGTGAAGGATTGATTCCTCTCTATTCCTCGCAAAAATACGAAGTATTACCCAGGGTTCATTATCGGTATGGTCGAGATGGTCAGGGTGAATGTTGCCAGTATGACTACTATGTCACTTACAAACCATTTATGGGTAAAATTTCCACAAGTGCTACTGAGGCGGCAAGTGGTGGGTACTCTGATGTCGTTCTTTTGGGTTATCTGGAAACTCAAGATTACACCCCGCCTGGAGAGCCAGTTCTTGATGCTCCTGCCAATCTTTCCGCCACTGACGGCGATTACGCTGATAAAGTCGAGATAACTTGGGATGCAGTCACTGATGCCGACGACTACAAAGTTTACCGGGCCGATTCTGTTGACGGAACGAAGGCAGAGATAGTCTCTCAAGCAGGAACGACTTATGAAGATGACACTGTCACTCAAGGAACAACTTACTACTACTGGACTAAAGCCTGTGATGCTGACGGCTGCAGTGATTTTAGTGCCTCTGATTCTGGTTACAGCCAAGAAGGAGTTGAATGTGAGAGCGATAGCGATTGCCCCATTTTAACTACTCCCGGTTGGAGCGAATGTAATTATGTAGAATGTGTAGATGATAGTTGCTTGTACAATAAAAAAAGTGATGGTGTTCAATGTGATACTCTCGAGGGTGAGACGGGTCAATGTCAAGTGGGCCAATGTGTTGTTGAGGGTGAGACGGGTGAAGTGAATATCACCGTTAAATTTGCCGGAGTCACTTCTCGACCAACCAATGATGCCGATCAAACAGTTAAGGTTTGGGGA
>CAYPPS010000030.1:0-6183 GCA_964412685.1 uncultured Gammaproteobacteria bacterium
ACCCAAATCAAGCGCGCTTCTCGCTCCAAGCTTATTTGAATCGAGTAGTTGTTGAAAATAGTCAGCCTGAGTGTTGTTCCAGGGAATTTTATCTAAAGAAGTTTTCTTATAAAACTCTTCCCATTGAGGTTCGACTTTCATGTCTTTATCTTAGCAAATACTAAATCATTATGATTAAAATTGTTGTAAAGATTTTGGAAGATAGGAAGATAAAATTCGAAATGGGTACTACCAGATTCACTCTCAAAGTTATAAGACAGTTTTAGGCAAGAGAAAAGGTAAGAAAAATTCCGTTTATGGTCTTGCCATCAAATCAGATAATTTTTTGCTGAGAACTTTTATCGCATGAAGAGTTTCTGGTGTTAAATTTGACCCCCAAGGCTTATCTATTGAGACCCATCTAAAATCATCGTGTTCATTGCTTAAACTCACCTTACAATTATCTGTTTTGACGATTCCTGTTAGGCCAACGTAAGTCGAACCTTGATATGAACCAGTTTCTAAAATCCGACTCTCAACACAAGCAATTCTAGTAATTATCTGGCATTTCAAGCCCGTCTCTTGAAAAACTTCATTCTGAAGAGAAGAAGAAATATCTTCGTTTTGCTCTAACTTGCCACCAGGAAATTCCCATTTACCAGGTTGCCAACGATCAATTGAACTTCTCTGAATTAGGAGGATTTTTCCATTCGTATCAAGAACAATCGCTCGGTTAACAAGTAGTACGTCTGGTTGTTTTTCCCGCTTAAGCGGCATGCTTAGATTATAACAGTTATCAAAAACCATCTGCGAGAAAAGATCGTTGAATAATATGAATTTAAAAAATGTTTCCAGAAGTTTGCTGTAATTGCTGCCAGTCTTCTTTTAAAGTATTCGTTTCTTGAATTGTTTCATTTTCTTGCCAAAAGGTTATCCATTCTACCATTGAGCTATTGGTTGTACCGTAAGCCTCAAGCTCCAGTTTTTCTAGAGCTAAAATCAAGGCAACAGTGTCTTTAGTGGCAACGGCATCTTTTATTTCCACTAGAATCTCTCGTAGTAGTTTAATCTGGGCATCACTCGTTCTTTTGTATTCAATCAAATAAACCGGCAATCCGCTGGTAGTGAGTAAGTTGTATTTCACTTCCATCTGTTTCAGTTCTTTTAATTTTTCCTCCAACTTGGCAATTGATTGTTCGCTACTGTTGTTAATAATGGCCATTTGCAAAACTAAATTGAAATCATCTATCCAAGCCAAAAGTTCAATGGCAATGGTCTCATCTTGCCCCAAAAATTCTAAAATTCTTTCCGTATCTTTGGAAAAATCCGCAGTTTGATTGGTCAACGAAGAAACATTATTCGTTGCCAGTAAAAGCGGGAATACCCCAGCTTTTTTAATTACTTTTTCATTTTGCTCGTTAATTTTTTGGTTAGTATTGCTCGCTTCTTGATAAAGTTGCTTGAGTGTTCTCGCTAATTGCAACTCAAGAGTGTCCTCGATTCCCAAAACCTTTTCTTCTATTTGTTGTAAAACTTGTCTTTGATCATTTTCTAAACTTTCTGTTTTAAGAAGTCGGGTATCGACAGGTTGATTTTCTTTTTGATCGGTTTTTCTGACTTCGATCACAATCTGTTGATAGTTGTTTTGCAGATTGGTGAAATTTTTCACCTGATCCTCAGCCATTAACCCCAATGCCTTTTTGTCTTTAGAAAGAAAATAAAAAAAACTTCCGATGACTCCAGTAAAAAAGAGCAAAATAATCAACAGAAAAATTAAAATTGTTGGTATTTTCTTTTTGGGAGTCAAAGATGGATTATCAGGAACAGTTGCCGTAGCAATAGTTGAGCTTTGCGGAGGAGGTAGTTCTACATTTTCTGTTTGGGAGATTTTTTGGGCAAGTACCGGCATGTGATCTTACAATATTTATAACTCTTTTGTATTCGAAAGTCTATGTGTTGCAAAATAACCTCTTTTTACGTATAAATGAAAAGGAGATGCTGACTGCTTTTATTCTTCTTTTTGTTGGACTTTACACACTTGCGGTCTATTATTATTTTGATCATCGACCACCTGTCTCGATGACCATGAAAGAAACCTTGATTACCTTGGTGCTCATCGCTCTGGCAATTGTGGGACCACTTCTAGCCGTTTGGATGCTACTCCCTTAGAAAAGTGAAATCGAAAACTTTCAAAAACTTTCATCTTTTTTTAACTTTGGTTTTACTTTGTTTTATCTACGCTCTTTTTCTAGCTCACCCGATTACTTTGGTGACCGCTGATTTAGGTCGTCATCTTAAAAACGGAGAATTTTTTTTAAGCAACTTAAAACCAATTGAAACTAATTTTTATTCCTACACTCAACCTAATTACTCGGCCATTAATCATCATTGGCTTTCCGGAGTCATTTTTCAATTAATTTATCGGATAACAGGTTTTACTGGATTACATTTCTCTTTTATTATTCTTAGTGTTTTCACTTTAGCCGTCTTTTTAAAGATTGCTCTAAAAAAGACCAATTTGTTGATCCTCGTCTCTATCATTCTCTTGGTTGTTCCCCTACTGGCTCAGAGAAGAGAAATTAGGCCAGAAGTTTTTAGCTATCTGTTCTCTGGTATTTTTTTATATCTCCTTTTGCTCTATCAGCAAACCCGACAGAAAAAATTTCTTTATCCACTCCCCTTTTTGCAACTCTTTTGGGTGAATTTACATATTTACTTTTTTGTTGGTTTAGGACTAATGGGTTTGGCAATATTCTCTTTGATCATCAAAGAGATGAGCAAGATAAGGAAACTTAAGATAGATCCCTTTTTGACTTTGATTTTAATTTTGAGCGCAATCGTCTGCTTGATTAACCCTTTTGGAGTTAAAGGAGCCCTGGCTCCCCTAACCATCTTCGATGATTACGGTTATCGTTTGGTAGAAAATCAGCCAGTTTGGTTCATTGAAAAACTAATCAAAAATCCTAATTTTATTATCTTTAAAATCGCTTTTATTATTACTACCATAAGTTACGCATTGCTTTTTCTCAAAAAAAAGACAATCGATCCATTTTTTTTACTTGTTTTTAGTTTAACTGGCTTAGCTGGTTGGCTAGCAATCAGAAATTTTACCCTTTTTGGTTTGTTCCTCATCCCCATCCTTTCCCAAAATTTAACCCTGCTTTTATCGAAAGAAACTAAAAAAGGTTTTAGAAAATTAAAATGGCTAGCTACTTTAGTAATTTTCCTTTTTTTACCTTTAGTCATTTTTAACGCCTTGCAAAAAGAATTTTTTGGTATTCCCGAATTGGGTTTTGGTGTTTATCGACAAGACAATGCTTCTATGGCCTTTGTCAAAGAAAATAACCTTAAAGGACCAATCTTCAATAATTATGACATTGGAGGCTATTTAATTTTCCATCTTTTCCCTCAAGAAAAAGTTTTTGTTGACAACCGGCCCGAAGCTTACTCTGTCAGTTTTTTCAAAGACCTTTACATCCCGATTCAAGAGGAAGAGGAAAAATGGCAGAAAGCTTTGAAAAGATATCAGTTCAATCTCATTATCTTCTCTCATCACGACGCCACTCCTTGGGGACAAACATTTTTAATAGCCAGAGCTAAAGATGAAGATTGGATTCCTGTTTTTGTCGACGAAAGAGTCATCATTTTTCTGAAGAACAATCAAGAGAATCAAGAGACAATTGAACAACACCAGTTGGGCAAAGATAAATTCAGAATCTTAAAAAATTGACAGAATTTCTGAATAAGATAGAATGACCACATCATGGGTTCTTTCGAAGAAGAAGTTTGTTACCACCGTGTCGCAATGGATGAAGCCGTTCTCTATTCAAGAAAAAAAGAAAAGAGAGGATGTTCAAGGTTGATTCCGTCATTTATCCGTGAGTTAATCGAAACAGAACTCTATTCTTCTGTTGCCGATTTAGAAATAGATGATATTAACAACGGCCTGCCAAAAACAAAAGAAACCCCATCAGAAAGTTAATTGATTTACTTTGTCCCAAGTCTTTTGGCTGTAAACAACCAATTTTTCTTCTCCTAGAATATATAGATAGTCATCAAGATAAAGAGTCCGTTTGGCTCTAATATCAGCAATTGCTTTTTCTAGCTCTAGAATATTGTTTTTGTAAGAGAAAACATAACCACCTTGATTGCCGGGAATAAAGAAAAGTTGCTTTTGTTCATCCTGCAAAAAAGCATGGTGATTATCAAGAGCCTCGATGTAATTTTCAGTCAAAAAGTACTTATCTATCTCTTGAGGGTAATTGATGTTGCGAACATCAAAAAGGGACAATTTAACTTTGCCGTCTTCTCGGCCAATTCCTAAGACAAAGCCCTCTTTTAATGGATGCAGATAAGAAGAGTAGCCCGGAATTTTAAGCTCGCCGGTTTTTCGAGGTTTTCGAGGATCTTTCAGATCGAAAACAAAAAAAGGATCGATTTGTTTAAAAGTAACTAGGTAGCCCAAGTCTCCCATAAAACGAGCGGAATAGATTCTTTCACCTTTGCCTAAATCAGTTACTTGTCCGACTTGATTCAGGCTTGAATCAAGAACATAAAGGTCATTAACGCTAACTTGCGAAGATCTAATTCCGGGCAACCACCAATTAGATTGAATCGTGGTCACCACTCTTAAATGATCTTGATGATAATCAAGAGAAAATTGATTTAAAAGCTTACCCGGAACAGAACCACTGGCTTTAAATTCCATCGGATTTAAGGTAATTCTATTTATGCCGGTTGAAGAGAAGTCTCTCAGGTGAGTTTCTTCATAAACTTTAACTTTGTTCTGCAACTCATTTTCTAATTCTAATCTTTCGTCATTAGACAAAGAAGCCAAAAAGTTTTGCCAGATAACATTCATTTCTGTTGTCTTGGCTACCTGGCTGATGTTTAGATCCTGAAGATTAGCTAGTTTTTCCGAGACGTCTTTGGAAACCAAATCAGAATTTTCTTGAAAGAAACCAGAGAAAAATTTAATTGGATCCTCTTGATAACTATAAGAAACAAAAATGTTGTCTTTTGTCATGTAAATCACGGTTTGGCCAGCAGGAGCAACGAATTCAATTGAATCTTTTTTAACTCCAGTTTGAGGATTAATTTTGGCGATTGAATAGGTCGAATCAATCGGAAGAGGAATGATTGGGTGGTAAATTTGATTACAAGCAACGGAAATTTCTCGACCATCAAGGTCAAATGGGTTAAAAGGGCAAGCAACGTTACGATTCGCTTCTGTCCGAGTGATTAAATACAGTTCGTTTTCCGAGAGACGAGCATTGAGATAACGTGTTCGAGAATCGAAGTCAAGTGTCCAGCTCTTAGCTGGGCTTTGAGGATTAGAGACATCGTAACCGACAATTTTTTTCTGATTCAAAACAATTAAAATCTTGTCACTCAACAGCAGTTCCCGATCAGCTTCAATTTGGGATAACTCTGCCAATTCCTCAGGAGGAAAAGCTTCGAGAATGGCAATTCCTGGTTTGGCTCTTGGTGGCATGATCATACCCGGAGCTATTTCTCTTTTTTCGTTTTCAATAATAATTGGCTCTTGCATTGGCCGGACTCCATAAAAACCATCCAGAAAAGCAAAGATTTGTTGACCATTGGTTTTCAAAATATCAGGTTCATCGATTCCTTTGACTTGAACGTTAGTCTCCGATACTCTTTCGGCTCCCCCGCCCTTTCCCTCTATAGACAAAGCCGTATCTGTTTCCATTCTCATGGCTGCTTCAGGGACGGCTAACATTGTGCCAATGCCAAAGAGATTAAGACCTTGATTTTGCAACTTCTCCGCCTCACGTAAATATTGGTTAAACTCTTCTTCAGAAGCAAACTTCTTGAAACCGATTTCTTTTTTCTCAATTTGAGACTGTTCTCGTAAAAAGCGATTGGCTAAATCAACTATTGAAGATTGGTAACGAGCCAAAACAAAGCTGACAATGGCAATACTAAGGAAAACAAAAAGAACCCCAACAGCCAAGGTTCCCTTTCTTTGTGGAACATCCTCCATAACAAAACCATTAAAACACAAAATACCCTCTCAAAGCAACTTAAATATGGTAAAATAAACGACAGTCTTAATCTGGCCCCGTCGTCTAGCGGCCTAGGATATCGGGTTTTCATCCCGAAGATCGCGGGTTCGAATCCCGCCGGGGTCACAAGTTTTTTTCGATCTCTTTTTTGGTGAAGCCCAGTTTCTTAATTTGT
>CAYPPS010000031.1:0-5618 GCA_964412685.1 uncultured Gammaproteobacteria bacterium
AGAAGATATGGGTTAAAAACAAAAAAATAACAGGCATAGAATATCAACCCGTTATCGAAATCTTGAATCAAGTTAACTTGGGTATATTAAGTTCCAACTGGCTCCCCCGGTAGGACTCGAACCTACAACCTAGCGATTAACAGTCGCGCGCTCTACCAATTGAGCTACAGGGGATTAATAAAAAATCTTTCGTTTTTAAAGAACTGGTTCTATTATGCTTCGGCGCCTATGCTTTCCTAGATAATGACTACATTATACTAGATTCAGTCCAGGTAGTCGTGGAGTTTCTTCCTTCTTGAGGGGTGCTTCAATTTTCTGAGGGCTTTAGCCTCTATTTGCCTAATTCTTTCCCGCGTCACTTCAAATTCTCTCCCAACCTCTTCCAAAGTCATTGGTCTGAATCCGTCAAGGCCAAATCTCATTTTGAGAACCTTGGCTTCTCTTTCGGAAAGACTCTCTAAGACTTCGTCAACGTTTTCTTTGAGAAGCTGCTTTGAGGCAATGTCATAAGGTGCCGGTTGGTCTGAAGCAATAAAGTCACCCAGCAGAGAATCCTCTTCATCGCCAACGGGTTTTTCTAAAGAAGTGGTTTCTTGGGCAATCTTGAAAATTTCCAGAACTCTTTCCGGAGTTAATTCTAATTCTTTGCCTAATTCTTCCGGGGTCGGTTCCCTGCCCATTTCCTGCATTAATCTTCTCTGGGTTCTAATCAGTTTGTTAATTGTTTCCACCATGTGGACCGGAATTCTGATTGTTCTCGCTTGATCAGCAATCGCCCGGGTAATTGCCTGTCTGATCCACCAAGTAGCGTAAGTTGAGAATTTGAAACCTCGGCGCCAGTCATATTTCTCTACCGCTCGCATCAAACCTTGATTGCCTTCTTGGATCAGATCCAAAAAGCTCATTCCCCGGCCAATATATTTCTTGGCAATGGAAACCACTAATCTAAGATTTGACTCAATCAATTTCTTCCTCGCTCGTCGATCTGCCTTTTCAATCCTTTGAGCCAAATCAACCTCTTCAACGGCGGTCAATAATCTGATCCGGCCGATCTCCCGAAGATACATTCTCACCGGGTCAGTGAGGCTTTTGTCTCCTAAAGTCGCTAGAACTTCCAGTTCTTTGCTTAACTCACTAGTTGCTTTTTCATCCTCGGAAAGTTCTTCCTCGGTAACGGTTTCAAAGACATCGATCTTCTTGCTGATCAATTGGGCATAGAATTGATCCAATTCTTCAATTTTATTCTCCGCATCTGGAAAGACCTTGAGAATCTCTTCTTGGGTCAAAAAGCCTTGCTTGTTGCCCTTCTTGAATATCGCCTTAATTGCTTTTAGTCTTTCGACTTCCGTTATTGTTCCAGAAGACGAAACGCTTCGACCTTTAGAAGTTGAAGAGGGCGTCATTTTGATGGTGGTTTCTTTTTTAGGTTTGGTTGCCATGTATCTATTCTACCTGTTGTTGGGAGAGACTAGCAAATTCTTTGACTAATTTTTCTAGCTTCTGCTTCTCCGTTTTGGTTTTATCTTTCTTAGCCTCCAGTTGATCAATCGCATGGCCTATCGTATCAAGTTTCTCCCGTAAGTCAACTCGAACGAGTTCTGAAAAGGCTTTTTCAAATTGTTTCTCCGCCTTTTCTTCATCTTCGAAAAGATCTCCTAGATTGATTAAGTAAAGCTGATTAAAGGTTTCCAACAGCTCCGCCGGTAGCTTTTTCGCTAACTTGGTTGAAGAGAATTTCTTTACTTTTTTTAAGTACTTAACCAGGATATCTAAAATCCGCTTGAGAGAAGCGGTTTTGACGAGTGACTTTAATTTTCTTTTTTTCAGCCAGTCATATTGTTGAGCCTGCAAAGCTAAAGCCAGCAAGTATTCTTCCAACAATTGTCTTCTGAGTTTTTCCACTTCTACTGGAGGAGTTTCTTTCTTTTCAAGCAAATCAGTATCTCCTCCCGGTTTAACTTTCTCTATTTCCTCAACGATTGACTCTGCTTCCACTCCTAGCTTTTGAGCAAGAAGGCTGACGTAGTGGCTAAAAACAATCTGGTTGTTTATTTTGGCTAAAACCGGCGCTATCTCTTGGCCAATCTTTCTTTTTCCTGCCGCCCCTTGGTCACCGAAACGATTGAAAGCCGAATCGATCAAGAAATCGTAAACCCCAACCGCTCGCTTGACCATTTGTTGCCATTTCTTGGCGGATTGACTGGCAATTTCATCCGGGTCTTTACCTCCCTTTATTTCAATCGCTTCGATTTCCACTTCTTGAGCGTCAGCTAATTCAATTCCTCTCCGAGCCGCTCGATCCCCCGCCAGATCTTGATCCAAAGCGAAAATAAATTTATTGGTAAATCTTTTTAATAGTCTGATCTGGCTTTCCGCCAAGGCCGTTCCTCCGGAAGCAACCACGTTTTTAACTTCTGCTTGGTGAGAAGAAAGAACGTCCATTTGGCCTTCAACTAAAACCGCTGTTTCTTTTTGTCTAATTTCCTCTTTAGCTTGAAAAAGACCATAAAGGAGATTTGATTTATGAAAAACGAGCGTTTCCGGAGTGTTCACATATTTAGCGTGATCTTCTGTTCCTGGCAAGACCCGACCGGAAAAACCAGTAATGTTACCTCGATGATCAAAAAAAGGAAACATGACTCGGTTGCGAAAACGGTCAAAAAACCCTCTTGAGCCTTGAGAAATTAAACCGGCTTTTTCTAAGTCTTCCGGCTTATATTTTTTCTTGCCCACCAAAAACTGTTGTAAAGATTGGAAAGAATCTGGGGCAAAACCGACCTTGAACTCCACCATCGTTTCTTTTTTCAGTCCTCGAGAAAGGAGGTAGTTTAGAGCCGTTTTACCAACGGGATGATTAAGAAGGAGAAAATGAAAGAACTCACTGGCTAAATGGTTGATTTCATAGAGTTCTTGCTTCTTTTTTTCATCATCGCCGAGACGGAAGTTTTTCAACTTCACTCCCGCTCTTTTGGCCAGTTCCTGCAGGGCTTCAACAAAATCCATGTTCTCCATTCGCATCAGAAAAGCGAAATGATCCCCTCCAGCACCACAATTAGCTACCAGAAAATTCTGGGCAATATAAGAATGATCCTTTTGTAAAGTCAAATTATAAACCTTCCCCTTATACAAAAACTTTTTTATTTGACTGATAGGTAAAACCCAGTATTCAATTCCACTTCCATCGATATAAACCCTCCTATATCTGGACTGCCCCGTCTCAAGCCAATTTATCGTAAACGCTCGTTGATGCTTAACCCCTTTCTTGTCCGTTTTACCCGAAGACGAATATTCTGTAGGGAAAAACCCTAGTCTTAGGAGAATATCGCGTAATTGATCAATTAAAACAGGAGAAATCGTGGTAACAGAAAGCTGTTTATTGATCGATTTGCTACCAAAAAAAGATGTCCCATCACCTTTATGAATCGCTTTAAGCAAGATACTCTGTTTATTCAAGGAAAGATGTCGAAAAACAAATGGAATATGTTTATTGACCGCTCCTTTGCCACACAAATTGGTAAATACTTCCCCCAAAAGCGAATGGCAACAAGTTACTTCAATTCCTGTTCTAGTCCCTTGCCGGTAATGAATACCGGAGTCCAAATTAAAAACTCGCTTTAACAGTCGCTGTATCTCTTTGGCAAAAACCTTTTCGTGAGATCCCAAACTAAACCTTATATAAGCACGATGACTACTTCCTTCCGCTATCCAATAACCCAATAATTTTAAAACGTGTCTGTCCACGGGAATTGAATGAGGAATATCCCGCGGTTTTTTGCCTCGATTTGGTATTTTGCCAAAAAACGGTGTCAGGCTTACTTCTTTTAGGTCTTCAACTTTACGATCAATTGGATAAAGCAGACAATCTCCCTTTTCCAATTTACCAGCGCTAATTTTTTTGATCGGGAAATACTTTTCCAATTTTTCCTGTAATCTCAAAGTTGCTAATTTTTCGTACCGTCCAAAACGACGCGAAAGGACCTTGTAGGAACGCGTACTTGGTGGACCAGAAACAACAAAAACTTTGTGATCCTCTGTTAATTCAACACAAGTGCTTAATTTGCGCAGCTTAATTTTTACCAACGTTCCCCGATAATCGCGCTTATGCTTAAATGCCACCGTTTGATCATTGTTCCGTCCCGTAACTACCTGATCAAACCGGGCAATTCTTTCAATTGGTTGCAACCCTCTTGGAGTTTTTACTCTTGTACCATCGGGGAAACACCCGAAACATTTAAAAATTTGTCTTTCCGGAGAAACAACAAAAGAAGGCGTTTTTTCTTTGTGGAAAGGACAATTAGCTTTGAAATTCCGACCGGCTTTCTTGAGTTCAATGTATTGTCCGATCAATTCCACCAAATCGATTTTTTCTTTGATTTCTTCTCTTTGATCCATAAGCCTAATTACACCTGTAATTATACACCATTACTGTTATCGGTTACTATTTCCTGCATATTTCTTGCATTATTCCGACACGATTTTCATTCAACGGTTTTTTCGACTCTGTCGTCGCCAGTCGGATTGTTATATTCAATCACGTCATTGGCGATCCATTTTGGTTTAAATTCCTTGGTGATCGAAGTGGCAATCTGCGTTTGAGTTTTGGTTTGCAAATCATAAACAACCAGGTTTACCTTTGCCCCGCTTTGTCCATATTCTTGAGCTGTAGAAGCGTCAAACATAGCCGAATAGTCGCTGTAAACAATCTTTCCGTTATTGCCATTTAGATCATAATCATCGCTAAAACCAAGCTTTGAAACGTCATACTTATCTATCTCCCAGGAATTAGTGTTAATTCTATAAAATGTTTGAGGATAGGCAGTAAGAAATAAATCTCCCCAAAACTGCTTGCTATTGTCAGACCATTTCAATAACCCCACTTGCAAATCTTGGTTATCATCAAGGCTCAGATTGTTAAAAGCATAAGCGTGCACCACCTGGCTGTTTTGATCGATCATAGTTAATTTCTCATTCTGAACGGCAATATATTTTTCGTTCGGGGCAACTCGAAAATCAATTCCTTTACCGGAATACATCTTTGTGCCTTTTTTCTGAGAGTCATATTTCCAAAGTTCGTCAGACCAATCTCCGTCGGCACTACTGTCATCCCCCATCCTTCTAATGATGTATAAACTGCCCTGGTGATACTCACTATTGTGATAGTGCTGCGAATAAACGTTCGGCAAAGTAATAAAAAGTTCTTCCTGGTCATTGTCTAGGTTTTTTAAATAAACATCGGTTTTACTATTATCCTGCGGATTCTCTTTTAAAATAACTTGGTAATTGTTATCTGGGGCCTGGACTGTTGGTTCAGCTTTTTGATGGGATGAATCATCTGAGCTTGATTGTTCTGGCTTCAAGTTTTCGGTCTGATTCCGTGACGAAATGACCCAGCCTCCAGCAATTAAGGTGGTTGCAATTACAGAAACAATAATAATCCAAACAATTTTTGAGTGGGCCATTTTTAACTGGCGGAGAGGGCGGGATTCGAACCCGCGATGACCTTACGGCCACACACGCTTTCCAGGCGTGCTCGTTAAACCACTCCGACACCTCTCCTAAAAACTCGGTACGCCCAGAGGGACTCGAACCCCCAATCTTCAGGTCCGGAACCTGATGTT
>CAYPPS010000032.1:0-5503 GCA_964412685.1 uncultured Gammaproteobacteria bacterium
TTCAAGCTTGGTCACACTTGATGCAGGAAAAAGGGAAAGTTATTCAGGTTGTAAATGAGGGTAACTTTGCTCGTTTTGCCGAAGCCCACAAACTTGCCGAGGAAGGCAAGATGGATGAAGTAAAACAAATCAGGACCGAATTAGGTCTTGGTTTAGGAAATGGATCAGGAAATGGCCAGGAACAAGGCGGTGGCCAAGGTCAAAGAGGGGGACGATAAAAACGCCTAAAGGTGTTTTACCCTCACAAATTAAGTGGGGGTAAAACCAACCTTTGAAAATTTAAAAACAATCATTTTATGTCCAGCTATAAGCAAAGCTTACAACGTTCCATTATAGTAACATTAACAAGATATGCACAAACTATCAAAACTTACCGATGAGGAGGTTGTTGAGCTTACAAGAACCAAGGATAAAGAAAGTTACGCTGAAATTATCAGACGTTATCAAGATAAGCTTATGAGATATGCTACATACATATTGCGTGACGAAGATAAGGCGGCAGATGTAGTGCAGGAATCTTTCATCAAAGCCTATGTCAACTTGAATGGGTTTAATACCAAAAAGAAATTTTCAAGCTGGATTTACAGGATAGTGCATAACCAGGCAATTAATCTTATCGAAAAGCACAAAAAAGAACTGCCGATGCTGGAAAACATTGACTTTGACAGCGGGGTGGATATAGAAAAAGAATATTCAAAAGGAGAAATAGTCAAAATGGTGAAACGATGTCTTGGCCAAATGCCGGTTTTGTATAAAGAGCCATTAAGCCTATATTTTTTAGAGGACAAGTCATATATTGAAATAAGTGACATCTTGCGAATTCCAATTGGAACAGTCGGGACAAGAATAAATAGAGCAAAAGTATTAATGAAAAAATATGTCAAAAAAAAGTAAACTAGATTTCGAAACAAAAATAATATCTCAGATAAAAGCTGATGAAATTAAAATGAAGCCTAAGTGGTATTTTATACTTGGGTCTTTGCTTGCGTTTTCCTCGTTAATCGGTTTGAGCATGGGAATTATCTTCTTGGTGAACTTGAGTCTTTTCTTAATCAGGAGAAACGGGCCTTTTAATTCAGGGAAACTGCAATTTATTCTATCCACTTTTCCTTGGTGGGTACCAACAATTGCGATTGGGGGGATAGTTTTGGCGATATGGCTTTTGAGGAAATATGACCTATCATATAAAAAGAATTTTCCGTTGATTATCCTCATTTTTGTATTAGCCGTTTTATCTGCTGGATTATTACTCGATAGGCTGGGCTTAAATGAATATCTTTCGCGAGGAAGAATGAGAAGATATTATCAGCAATTTGAAACGCAGGATATTAATAAAAATCCAGTTAAGGGAATTAGACAAAATTACAAACAATTAAACAACAGATAGATATACTATGGAAAATGATACGAGCAACAGATAATCATTTTGCGGTGATTATTCTTGGGCAAAAACAACTATCGCCATACCGTCATGGTCACCAGTGGTGAAGAGAAGGTTGTTTAGGAGAGAGTTGCCTAGTTTGAGCCGCTCTTTGATTTTATAGCTGGTTTTTTCATCAAGCTTTTGAGCTACATCGTTTCGAGCCTGATTAAACGAGGCAAAAGTGTGCTTGATTTTACCAAGCGGAGCGATATTTTCCCGGCTAAAAGCCCCAGTAAAATAATAAAGATTGTTTTCTTGGTGCGGTCCGAAAATGCGGCCGTGGTTGTTGTCGAGCTCTGGATGTTTGTTGGAAAAAGAATGATTTTTTTGTTCTGGTAGCATCGAATACAAAATTTTGGCGATGTAACCAGAATAACCACTAGAGTGACCGGTTCTAGCTGGGTAGCCAGCCAGAGTCATCGCTTCAATCAATCTTTCTTTGGCGTTCTCGCCAGAAACAGCGACAGAATCGACGATGACGATATTAATCGGTTCTATTAGTTGTTTACCGTTATACTTTTTCCCCAGCCAGTCTGCCGGTTGACCGTTTGGGGCAATCATCCAAAAGCCGATTCGGGGGTACCCTTGAGGTTGGACAGAATTGCTTGAGAGAAGCGTTAGGACTGACAAGCTAAGGTTGTCAGTCTGTTTGTTTACGTGGTGTCTGAAAAAATAAATTGTCGACAACGAGATGGCGATTAAAATAAAAAGAATTATTATTTTCAAATTGGTCGTTGTTTGGTATCTAAAGGGAAATATCATCGTTTTGATGTCATTATAACAATGACGTTTTAGTCTATTTGATAGAGCTTGGTTTGGTTTTCTTCAAAAACGATTTTTCCCAGCTGGTTAAACTTTTCTTCGTTTAGGGTGGGATATTTTTGTCTTTCCAGCTTGCCGACGACGATGTATTTAACTTGGTATTGGTTGAGTAATTTTTTGGTTTCCTCCAATGAGTGTGATTGGTAGATATTTTCTACTTGAGTGGTTCTTTTGGCCGGTTCATCAAAAGAACCCCGCCAGAGCCATTCGTGGACTCGCCAGCCCAGAATGGTCGGTAAGCCGGTAAAGGCAGAAACGCGACCGTAATCAGTGTAGCTTTCTCCCACCGCCTCGACGATAGTTCTTTTTTCCGATTGAGTTTGGTTTAAAAACTCGATCAATTTTAGATCTTGGGGATAATGTTTAGCTAAATAGTTGTCTCCTTGAAGACCTTGATAGTTTTTAAGACCGTAGAAATCCTTAATCGCCAAGTATGGATAAGTAAAAACAAAAAAGAGCAAGACTAAATTAACCGCTAAAAAGATTTTTTTGACAGCCGGTTTCTTTAAATTTTGACCGATCCGGACAATTAATAGGGGGGTGATTAAACTGAAAATAACAAAAGATTGGTAAGTAAATTTAAAAACAGTATTCGCTCGTTGATAAGATTCAATGTAGATGTCTTTAACGTAAATTACTTCTGGCAGGAGAATAAAAAACCAAGCGGGAATGAGTAGGCTAATGAGGAAGAAGTCGATTTCATTCAATTTCTTTTTTTTGAATAAAACAAAAGCCAAACTGAGACTCAAAAACAAAGGTAATCCCCAAAGAACCAAGAGCATCCAAGGAGGAGAACGATAGTCAACGAACTTAATTCCGGCGGCAATATTGGTAAAACTTAATTGAAAAGGGATGGTTAACAGCAAGCCAAGAGCGACGCTTGGTAAAAGTTGGATCAGAAGATTAATGATTGTTTTGGAGAGAGATTTCGTCTGGTTGAGATTAAAAAAGAAAAAAACGCTGACTAAAACCAGGCCGTAAATAGCAAAGTCCCAAGTATTAGTCAGGTAAAAGATGGCCAGCAGCAATCCCAAAGTGGCCTTTTCTAAGTAAGAAAGACAGATTTTTTTCTTTATTTTGAATTTGATCAAAAGATTGAGGAGAAAAAGGAGAAAGAAAAGAACAAAAGGGAGGTTGATAAGGTGGCCATGCAAATCGGCGACCACAAAACTGTAAACGGGAAACTCGTGGATAGTGTTATCTAAGGCGCCGAACTTTTGAACAATAAACCTGGTTGCGTCCGGATACCAATAGGTTTTAAGAGAACCGGTTTTTAAGGCGTGATAGAGAGGGTGAAGATTGCCTCCCAAACCGAGCAAGAGGGCGGTTAGTAAAGCCAAAGGGATTTTAAGTTTTGTTTTGGTCAGTCCGACTAAATGAAAACCGAAATTAAAACCAAGGATAATGGTTAAAGCGAAAAGAGTAGCGATCATTAAATTGTAGGCAATAATTATTTTTATTTGGCTTAACTTGATTAAAATGGCGGTGACTAGATGACCAAAATAATAATAATTAATTGTCTCTCCAGCCAACCACATGTCTTGAGGGGGGAAAAATTGAGTTTTCAGAATTGCATTCACAAAACCAAAATCCATGTATTTTTCCAAGCCGTGAATTTCCGGATTAAAGCCTCGGATTGTAGCCCAAAAAAGCAGAGCGGAAAAAAACAACAATTCTTCAAGGGCAATTAGTTTCAACGATGTTTTTATTTTAAGAAGCAATTCTTTTCTTTTTCGTTGGAGCAAAAAAAGATTAAGAGTAATCAAGAAACTTAAAGTGAGCCAGACGGTTAAATTATCAAAAGGTAAAATTTTTAGACTTCCCAGCAGCCAAATAATCAAACCAAATAAACCGAGACCGAAAATTTTACTTATCGCCCAACCGGAATCTTTTAAAAAAGGAACTACCCGACTGCTCAAGGGTAAAAAAATGACTCCGAGGGCAAACAAGACAAACCACCAACGCAGAATGAATAAAAAATCAGTCATGATTACAGCTTGATTGTACCTCAAAAAGGAGATTGGTTTGACCAGAGCTTTCAAAAACCAAGTCAAAATTATTTTGCCAAAAGAAAAGATCGAAATCTAAGTCTTTATTTTTTAAATCAAGAGCAACATAGTCAATTTGTTCATTCTTTAAAACCCGACAAAGCGCTTGTTTATTAAAGTTTTTTGCGAGGAGGATGTTTTTAAGTAAATCATCTCTTTGTTTGGTGTCATATCCGGCTGACCAGGCAAAATAAGGCCAGCCCAGGTAAATTTTTCGCCCTGCTAAATTGGCGGGGTGATAAAGATAGTTGGAATTCAAAAAGACGCTTTCTTGGCTGGTATTTCTTTCGATCCAAAGAGCCGTTTGATTTTGGGGCAGATCGGCCAGAGTTATTTGGCGGTCGTTTAAAATTGGCGGCAGGTCAATTATTCCTGAGAAGATGAGAAAAAAGGTTATTATCAAAGCGGCCAATTTGCCCCAGAGTTTTTTTTGCCAGAGAAGGAAAACGAAAAAAGCAGAAAACAAATTACCGATGATTAAAAAGAGATTGAAAAACTTATGATTGGCGGCAATTTCTGGCGAGAATCGAAATAAATTACCGATTAGAAAAAGGGGGACGAAAGTTAGGAGAATTTTCTTTTGTCTTTTGTTGGCCAGAACAAAACCGGCAGGGATAGCGATGATCGAAATACCCAAATTCAGCAGCCAATAAAAACTAATCTGGCTTAAAGTTGGTTCACGGCTCAAGAAACCAAGTTTTAAACCGATCGTCGCGGGTGCTTGTGAATCGGCTAATTTGGGTAATATTTGAGGGAAAACAAAAAGAAAACTGAGAAGACCGATTTTAAAAAGCGGCTTTCTCAGAAACGGAAAGAAGAGAAAAAAACCAACGAGAATTATATTTAAGGAGAGGAAGCCAACTTGGTGAAGATTGGGCATAAGGATGAGGATAAAAATGATTAAAAAGTAATCTTTTAAAGTAAAAACGGTTCGGTCTTTTTGTTTCTTGATCAGCCAATAGACAACCAGAAGGACGAGAAAGAAACTGAGAGCTAAATGTCTTTGATTGGTGTAAATGTTCAGATTCCAAAAAGCGCTCACCAGACCTTGATCATAAGGGCCGAAACTAGTAAAACTTTGGGCTTTTATAAAGGCTTCGAAGTCAAAGCCGTTTTTTTTGAAAAAAAAGATAAAAGCCAGGGAGCCATTGAAAAGGAAAAAAAGAACTCCCAGGAGACCAACAGCAGTTTTCTCAAAAAGCTCTTTGCC
>CAYPPS010000033.1:0-5367 GCA_964412685.1 uncultured Gammaproteobacteria bacterium
GCTTGTGATACTTTTGTATATAGAAAGAGCGATTTTGAATGGCAGAAGCAAAAAGAAAATTAAAATTGGATGAACTGCCCGATCTACTCACTGTTGGTGAAGTGGCAGAAATTCTCCGTGTTTCTTCGTTAACTATCAAGCGCTGGGGTAAAAGAGGTAAGTTGCCGGCAATTAGAATCAACTCTCGCGGCGACAGAAGATACCGCAAAGAATCGGTCCTCTGGCTTTTAGGAATCCAAGAACAATAAACATTGCCTACTAGGTACGCGATGTCACAGCCGACCGAGAACCGCCTCAAAAAGATCTAGTCTGCTAATCTGTGATTCATCAAACAAAAAGGGCTTCAGTTTGTTTCTCATTGCCCGACCCACTTTTTGTTGGCCAAGCTTTTTTCGCGCCTGGTCAACCAAATTCGACAATTTGTTCACTCTCAAAAAAGATTGATCCATCTTCGCCCCTTGAGAGACAAGCCAAACAATGTCATAAATATCCCGTGGCTGGGTCTGCTTTCTCTTGACATAGGCAGTTAATTTCTGAACCAACAATTGATTAAGTGGGTTGGTAATCACGCTCTCTAAAAATCCATACCGATTCATCAACACCCCCTCAACTTTTTGCCCCCGCCAAAGGTCAGAATAATCAACTTTGATCATTAATTTTTCCCTCGGATTAGAACTGATTGAAAGTTCTTTCAATAAATGAGGAAACCTTAATTCAAAAAATGTTTTCGGGACCTTTTCTTTAACAATCAATTCCAGCTGAACATTCTCCTTTTTGAAGCCAGAAGCTGCCTTGTTTACCAGAGAATTTATCTCCTGATCATTTAAACCTAGGTTGTCAAAATCTAAATCTTCAGAAAACCGATTCAAGCCCCGAAGTAATCTCATTGAGGTGCCGCCAACAAAACTAAGCCGCTTACTTTCAGTAAAAGCGTAGAGAAAACTAATAAACTTTGTCTGCAAATATTCCCTTAAAATCCCCCGCTTTTTAACCAACGGCACCCCTGTTTGTTCGGCAAAGTTTATGATTTGGTCAAAATTAGCCACAACGTTATTCATTGAATTACTTTTCTCACCCAAAGAGGATAAAATTGAGCCAGCTCGGCCAATTTTTTCCTGTCGAAATTGGCTGTTTCAATCCGATTTTCTTCTAAATCCTTAATTTTCCTAATGTAAATATAATCTAATAATGCCTTCTCTGGAAAGGCCAGGTCGTAAAACAATCCGCTTTGGCCACTTTCCACTTGGCTGAAACCAAAAAAAAGCCTAAAGTTTATTTTACTGTAAAGAAAAGTTCCAAAACCGGTGATAATTTTCTTGGAAGTCGTCGGCGAGACACTGGTTAAATTAGCCGAAACATCAGGCATTAATCCATAAAGATTAAGAGCCGATTCTAGGCTGACATAGGAGGGCCGGTAAAGCCAATTCGCCAACATCAACTCGTCAATTTGTCGGTCTTGGAAAGCAAACAGGCTTCGCTTTAATTTAGTCAAATCCCCTCGAGCCGCCATTCGTGACAATTGATTGTCAATTTGATTTTTGGGTTCTTCCAAAAAAAGCTTTTCCACCTGATAAGTAGAAAAAAAGGGGGTTTTAATTCGTCGCCTTAAATCCTTAAACTTCATTAACAGTTAATATACAAAAATGTATATCTTTTGTCAACCACCTAGACATTGCATACCGGATGTGCAATGTTTAGAATATATCAAAACGTAAACCTCTATATAAAACCAATCAGAGCTCTTAGCCCTAAAAACTAGTACCTTCTATAAAAATCTATAAAGAACCACATCAGACCAAACTTCAACACCTGGTGTGGAATTACTCTATCATCCATCAAGCAGTAAAAACAGGGCTTAAAAAGGCGCTAGCAAATTTTTGAAGTTAAAACAAGCCAAATAAACTTGACCAAAGCCAGTTGTCTTTTGATTCGCCAAGGTTGTTTTAATAACCGATAAAGCCATTCCAATCCTAATTTTCTTAACCAAAACGGCGGCCGTTTCATCTTGAGGCTCAAATAATCAAAAGTACCCCCCACTCCCATCGCCAATTTCACTGGGAGCTTTTCTAAACAATCAACAATAAACTTCTCTTGTTTGCCCATCCCCAAAGCGACAAAAAGAAAATCAGGCCTTTTCGCCTTGATTTCCTTGAGTGATCTCTCAACCAAGCTTCGATTTTGCCATTCACCTGTCAACTTGTCGATCTTTAAAGCCGGTCCGTTCTCTGCCCAGCCTCGCAACCCAGGATACTTTTGCTTCATCCTAGCCAACGCCCTGCCTGCCACGCCTATTTGTTCTCGATCTGTTGGAGGCGTGGAACCGAAAAAATAAACGGACAAGTCTTGCCTGGCGGCTAATTGACAAAGGTCTTCAGTTAAATCTACCCCCGTGATTGTTTCTCGAAGCTGTTTTTTTTCAGGCAATAATAGCTTCGTTGCCCAAATGAGACCCATCCCATCCGGAATAAGAAAATTAGCCCTTGATAAAGCCCTTTTAAACCATTTGTTTTTACGGGCAAAGACGACAAATTCCGAGTTAGGGGTGGCGATAAAAAGCTTCTCTCTCTTGATTAATTTGTGCCCGATGTCCTTTAGCAATCCTCTCCTGCCTTTGCCATAAAGGTCCAACTCAAACAATGAGACTGTACATAGGTCCTTTTTCATAGTTGTTCTCTTAACTTTAGGCATGTTTTTTCTATCTTTTTCTTAAAAATAATTCCAAAAATAATTCCGAACCTATTTTTCTCAAACTTCTCTTTATTTTTCTTTATCTTTTTTCTCAAACTTCTCTTTCTCTCCAGAAAACCTTTTTATCGAGATACCCTTTTAAAATTTAATATAGGAATATTCTATACTAAGACTGTTCTTCTATCATCTGAAAATACTCTGTTTACTATAGGTAATATATAAAAATCAATAATCTTTAAAAAACATACATTTAGATCAAAAATATTACTCCGTAAAAATACTTATTTAAAGGGCAAAACTCTAAACTTAATCCTTTAAAATAAGAAAAAGTCTTCTTTAACTATAAAGTCCTTCTCTCAACCTTTTGTCCCTTCTCATTTTAAAATAATATCTATCCTTATTCCAATTACTATTGGCGTCATTTACGATAAGAAATCGCTCTTTTATAAGCGTCGAACTCTCCCAAAATGATTCCAATTCCTTTAACGACACAATAAAGGGGTTCTTCTGCTACGTGAGCCGGAACACCAGTTTCCTGAGTAACATAGCGGTCAAAGCCTCTCAATTGGCTCGTTCCACCAGACAAAACAATTCCCTTGTCAATAATATCCGAGGCCAGTTCTGGTGGAGTGTCCTCTAAGACTCCCTTCACCGCTCCCAAAATCTGATTCAAGGAGGGCCTGAGCGCTTCGGTAACCAGAGAAGAAGTGATAGTGATACTTTTAGGCAGTCCGGTGACTAAATCCCGGCCTTTTGTCTCTAAAGACTCTTCCTTGTTCAGAGCAACAGCAGAACCAATTTTCAGCTTGATTCCCTCCGCCGTCTGGTCGCCAATAATTAGATTTTGCTGTTTTCTGATGTAACTGGCGATCGCTTCATCGAGTTTGTTACCCCCCACTCGAGCGTTGCGATTGGTGACCACTCCACCCATGGAGATAACCGCCGCCTCAGTTGCCCCTCCGCCAATATCAACGATCATGTTACCCGAAGGTGCTTCGATTTCGATCCCCGCTCCAATAGCCGCTGCCAGAGGCTCGTCAACCAAAAAAGCCTGCCTTGCTCCAGCAGACAAAGCAGCATCAATCACTGCTCGGCTTTCGACTTGAGTACAACCAGCCGGAACACAGATAACCACTTCCGGTTTAAAAAACAAGGCCTTACCCACCGCTTTTTTAATAAAGTAAGCCAACATTGTTTCGGTAACTTCATAATCGGCAATAACTCCGTCCCGCATTGGCCGAGAAGTAACCACATCCGCCGGGGTTCGCCCCAACATCTGTTTAGCCTCGGCTCCGACAGCCAAGACCTCTGAGTCATCCGCCCCGACAGCGACGACTGTGGGTTCGTTCAAAACAATCCCCTGGCCCTCAATAAAAACCAAGGTATTGGCCGTTCCCAAATCAATTCCGATTCGTTTAACCAGCATTGTAGAAGATGAAGATATCTTAACTCAAATCAGCTCTTTTGCCAAGATCATTTCTGATATATTTTGATGGTCTAACTATAGATTTTGATACAGTTAAAAAGATTCTTTTAGGCTTGTTTTTCACCAATAACTCTGCTATTATTAGCGCTAAATGAATCCCAAGAAATTTCGTTTAGTCGTTTCCTTGGCTACTCTCATCTTCATTGGTTTAGGTGCCCTCTTGGTGCTGAGGTTTGCCCAAGGATATCGTTTGGATTTAAAAAGAAAAACCTTTTCTTCGACTGGTATCCTGGCTATTACCAGTGTCCCCGAGGGAGCCCAAGTGTGGATTGACGGCAAGCTAAAAACAGCCACCGACGACAATCTTAATTTAACTCCGGGTGATTACTGGGTAGAAATAAAAAAAGATGGCTTTCATCCGTGGCAGAAAAAACTCATCGTCGAAGAACAACTGGTTACTAGTGCTCACGCCGATCTTTTCTCCACTTTCCCCGATCTCAACGCTTTAACATTTACCGGCGCGGTTAACCCTGTTCTCTCTCCTGACTTCCAAAAGGTCGTTTTTGGCACCGCTACCGCCAGTGCCGAAAAGCAAGGTCTCTGGGTACTTGATCTGAGTGATAGTCCGCTCGGTTTTTCTCGAGAACCAAGACAAATTGTTAGAAATGGCGAAAACGGACGAGATTTCGCCGAAGGAGATTATCAGTGGTCACCTGATTCAAAGCAGGTTCTAGCCACTCTCAATGAAGAAGCAATCAACGGCAACCAAGTAGAACGTCGTTTTCTGGTCGAGACCGATCGTTTAACTTTGGAGAAACAACTAGTCAGCTTGTCAGAGATAGAGCTGGAAGCCCTTTTAGGACGCTGGAAAGAAGAAGAACTCTTGAGAAAAGAAGAAGACTTCAACTCCCTACCAGAAAAGCTCCAGGAAGCACTAAGTGACAACATCGACTCACTTTTCTTTTCTCCGGATCAGACCAAAATCCTTTACACCGCCACCAAGTCGGCCGTTATTCCCGAAAACATCATCTCTCCTTTGCCCGCTTCCAATACCCAACCTGAAGAGAGACAAATTGAACCCAATCGAACTTATGTTTATGATCTCAAAGAAGACAAAAACTTTTTTATCTTGGAAAAACAACCGGAGGATAAATTTCCTGTCTTCTCCTGGTTCCCCACATCAAACCATATCTTTATGGTTCAAACTGATCAGGTGGAATTGGTTGAATACGACGGCGACAACAAGATTGCCG
>CAYPPS010000034.1:0-5198 GCA_964412685.1 uncultured Gammaproteobacteria bacterium
GCTTACAACGAAGAAAAAAATATTAAGGATACTATTTTGAAAGCCAAATCTGTACTTGAAAATTTGGATTTGAAGGACTGGGAAATTTTAATTGTTAATGACGGATCTAATGACAAAACAGGAGAAGTGGTTCAAGGTTTGGCAAAGAGGGATAAGAGGGTCAAATTGTTGGGGCACAAGATTAATCGAGGCTATGGCGCTGCTTTGAAAACCGGTTTTTATAATTCTCGTTTTGACTGGATTGTTTTTACTGATTCTGATGGTCAGTTTGATTTCTCAGAAATCGAAAAGTTTTTTCGGAGACAAGTAGAGACAAAAGCGGATTTGGTGATTGGTTATTATAAAAAGAGAGCGGTTTCTTTTTATCGAATTTGGGGTAGTAAATTATGGGAACTTTCGATTTTTCTTTTTTTTGGCCTTCGGGTTAAAGATGTTGATTGTGGCTTTAAATTAATTAGTAAAAAAGTGATTGATAAGATTCCTCGTTTAGAAGCAGAGAGAGGTCCTTTTATTTCGAGTGAATTATTGATCAAAGCGAAGACGGCGGGTTTCAAAATAGTAGAAATTCCTGTTAGTCATTTTCCTCGGAAAGAAGGCCAAGCAACTGGGGCGAGTTTAAAAGTGATCTTGAGTGGATTTAGGGATTTAGTTAAATTAAAGGTAAGGTGAAAAAAAGTTTTAAAAAGGGTTGGAATTGGATTAAACAGCATCCGTTGGAAATCTTTTTGTTGGCAGCAATTCTAGGATTGGCTTCTTTTGCTCGATTGTATCGGATTTCCGAGTACATGACTTTTCTTGGAGATGAGGGTAGGGACGCTTTGGTTGTTAAGAGAATGATCATTGATGGCAAATTGACTTTGCTGGGGCCAACGGCCAGTGTCGGCGGCTTTTTCTTAGGGCCAGTTTACTACTATTTGATGGTACCTTTCTTGTTTCTTTATGGGTTTGATCCGGTTGGTCCAGCAGTGATGGTGGCTCTTTTTGGAGTGGCGACTGTCTTTTTGGTTTATAAAACCGGCCGGGATTTTTTTAATTTGCAAGTTGGACTGATAGCCGCCTTTTTTTATGCCGTTTCCCCTTTAATAATTACTTATTCTCGAGCGTCTTGGAATCCTAATTTAATTCCTTTCTTCTCGTTGCTGATTATCTATTTACTAAGGTTGGCGGCAGTAGAAAAGAAGTATTATTTATTGGGATTGGTTGGTTTCTTTTTTGGGATAACGTTCCAGCTTCATTATCTAGCAGTTTTCTTATTGGCAGTTGTTTTTGTTTATTTGTTTTTGTTTGTCGGTTTTAAGAAAATTTGGCGATCGTTATTTTTAGCTGTTATTGGTTTTGCTTTGGGCTTATCGCCTTTTCTTGCTTTTGAACTCAGACACAATTTTCCCAATTCGAAAAGCCTTTATCGCTTTATCTTTTTTGGCGAAGAAACTGGTTTGGCTTTAGGTAATTTCTTTGGCATTTTAAATGATGTTTCTTTTCGACTTTTTTCTCGAATCGTTACTCACAATCAAGAGTGGCTAGCGTTTTTACTTTTACCAGCAACATTGGCCTTACTTTTATTTACTTTTTTAAAGTCAAAAAAAAACAGAGAGCGTTTTTTGACTTTGGGTCTCTTGATTTGCTGGTTTGGAGTAGGGGTGGTTTTGTTCGGCTTTTATCAAAAAGGAATTTATGATTATTATTTCAGCTTTCTTTATCCTTTGCCTTTTTTGCTTTCGGCCTGGCTGATTGTTTTTTGGGCGAAAAAGAAATCCTTTGGCTATCTTTTAGCTTTGGGTCTTTTCCTGGTTCTCTCTTGGGCAAATCTTAAAGGTTGGCCATTTCGTTTTGAGCCCAATAATCAATTACGACAAGCTAGGACGGTCTCCGAGTTTATTTTAGAGAAAACAGAAAACCAGCCTTTTAATTTTGCTTTAATTACCGGCAGCAATTCTGATCATGCTTATCGTTATTTTTTTGAGATTAATGATCGAAAACCGGTAACGATCGAGAATTCTCAAATTGATCCGAATAGAGAAACAGTTACTGATCAGCTTTTGATTGTTTGTGAGATTTTACCTTGTGCTCCTGAAGGACATTCTCTGTGGGAGATAGCTGGTTTCGGTCGAGCAAAGATAGCTGACCAGTGGTCGATTTCAGTGATTGAAGTCTATAGATTGACTCCTTACCAAGAGGATGAAGGCAAGTAAATATTTCATTATTATCCTTGTTTTGTCTCTGTTGCCTTTGCTGGTTCTTTTTTCTTCATCGCTTTTGCCTCACACTCATGATGGACCGGTTCATTTGGCCAGAATGGCCGCTTGGATTAAGGCTTTTGATAGTGGCCAAATTCCACCTCGTTGGGCGGGCGGTTTAAATTATGGTTTTGGCTCCCCGGTGATGATTTTTATGTACCCTTGGCCTTATCTTTTGGGTGGTTTATTTCTAAAGCTAGGTTTGAGCCTAGTGGCCAGTTTTAAATTAGTTTTAGCTTTTAGCTTTCTCTTTTCCGGTCTTTTTATGTTTCTTTTTGCTAGAGAACTTTTTGAGGATGAGAAAAAAGCTTTTTTGGTGGCCTTGCTTTATCAATTTGCTTCTTTTCGGTTTGTAGAAATTCTAGTTCGAGGAGCATTGGGGGAAGTTTGGACTTATAGTTTCATTCCGTTGGTTTTCTGGGGCGTTTTGAAAATTATTAAAAAAGATTATCTTAATGGTTTCTTGCTCGCTAGTTTGGGGACTGGGTTGCTTATCTTGGCTCATAATTCTATTTCTTTAAGTTTTTTTGGCTTGGTGGTTCTTTTCATTTTTATCTTTGGGAGAAATCTTAAGGATAGGGTTTTGAGCTTATTAAGTTTAGGCTTGGGGTTAGGATTGAGTTCTTTTTATTGGTTAGTCGCTCTTTGGGAAAGAAAATATACTTACGGTGATCTTTTTATGAAAGATTTGTTTAGAGAACATTTTCCCTCTTTAAAACAACTCTTTTGGCCTAATTTTACCAACAGTCTTGCTGGCCAAGTTAAGGATATTCCGATGCAAATCGGATTTTTCCCTTTGCTGGCTTTGATTTTTGGCATAGTTCTTTTTTTAAGAAAAAAGTTGAGCTCTGATGAGAAGAAAATTTTTTACTTTGTTGCTCTTGTTTTTTTACTGGTTTTATTTTTGATGCAGCCAGTATCTATTCCTTTGTGGGAAAAGTTTTCTCTTTTGAGACAGTTTCAATTTTCTTGGCGACTCTTGGCTTTATTTAATTTTGCTCTCGCTCTTCTCGGCTTTTCTCTTTTAAAGATTTTTAAAGAAAAAGCAATCTTATTGCCATTAGGTTTTTTGATTGTTATCAGCTCTTATTTTTATTGGTTTCCTCCTGGAGATTTTGAGGAAGTTGATGAGATGGTTTTGTGGAATTATCCCTACAGCACTACTTATTTTGGTGAAGCTGATACCATTTGGGCGGCTCATCCACCGGACAGTTATCCGGAAGAGAGAGTTGTTATTGTTGGAGGCCAAGGGGAGATTGCTGGTTTGGAAACAAGCCTAAACAGTCAGATTTTTCAGGTTGAAGCGGAAAATGAAGTTGGTGTTTTATCCAACACTCTTTATTTTCCCGGCTGGCGACTTTTTGTTGATGGGAAGGAAGAAACAATTCAGTTTCAAGATCAGAATTATCGGGGTTTGATTACTTTTCCTTTAAAAGCAGGAAAATATCAAGTAAAACTTGAATTTACACGAACCAAAGACAGGATTTTGGCGGAAATGATTTCTTTTGTGTCCTTGTCTTTTTGGTTTGGGATGCTAACGATCAGAACAGTTCAAAAAACTCAACTTAAATTTGTACGTTCGAAACGTAGTTAAAGCTTGCCTTGGAAAATAGTGAAAATTGGTTGTTGATAGTCACTAATCGTGATTAATTGGTATTCTTTAAGTTTTTCTTTTTGTTTTTCAGTTAACGTTTCTTGCCAGACAACCATCAATTGATCTTTGTTTAATTCGTCTTCGAGATTGAAGTTTCTGAAAGTAAAACGGTCAAAGTGTTTGACGTGATGAAAACCTTCTTCGTCTGGCTGGTATCTTCTTACTTCTTGTTGGTAAGTTTTCGGATCATATTTTGAATAGAAAAGAAAATAGATGTAAGGAGAATAAGTTGGTCTTTGCATCAGGATCTCTTTATCCCTATATTCCTCTTGATTTAAAAAGGTGACCAATTTTTGATAACCGGCACCCCAATATTTGGCTTGTTTGACTGGGAAAGTCAGGAAGTAGGTTTGATAAAAATTAAGAATAGAAAAGATAAAAAGAAAAGTGATGATTGAACAAAAAAGAATTTTTAACTTTTGGTTTTTGAGAAACTGATAAGAAAAATTTAGACCAGCGGCGACCAAGAGAACAAGAGGAATGATCATCATCGAAGTTCTGCCGGAGTTGGGAGCGTCTTTGGTCAAACTGGAAACAATTGGGGCAAGAACAAGCCAGATTAGGATTAATTTTTTTCCTTTCATCTTGCGAGAGAGATTTTTCTTCTTTTTTAGGAAAATCAAAAGTCCCAAAAGAAGAAAAGGGTATTGCCAGGGAAAAATGTTAGCTGATTCGGGCAGGTCGTGATTAGGATGAGTTCCTCCCTTGAGGGCAAGAAAGTTGGGAGAAAAACTATTGAAGTATCGTTCTAAAAAGAGTCGGCTAAAAACGACTGGCTTATTGTAGAATAATCGAGCTTTTAAGGGGTTAATTTCCTCCTGTCGAGGGAGTTCTATTTCTTGATGAATAACGTTTTTGTCGGTTAGAAAACTGATGGAGGATTTCTGTTGATTGCCGGAAAAAGTAGTTTTAACAATCAAGAGGAAAAAAGCCAGGAAGAGCAGGCTGGCGGTTAAGACAAGGGCTTTTCTTTTCTTGAGCTCCTTCATAAAAAGAAGGCCGAGGCCGGCGACTAAAAGTGGAGTAAAAAACAGATAAGCATGGTAAGTGTAAAGAGTGAGGCTGAAAAGGAAGGATGAAAGAAGGAGAAATTTTGGTTTTTTGAGGCCTTGGAAAAAAAAGTAAACCGCAGCGGTGATAAGGGTTAATCCTAAATTTCCTTCATGATTATAACGGGAAAAATGTAGATGCCAAGGCAGGAAGGCCAGAATGATTAAAGAGAGAAAAGGGATAAATTTTTCTCTCTTTTTGGGAAAAATTTGTTTGGCCAATAAATAGATAAAGATCAGATTGATTAATCCAGCCAA
>CAYPPS010000035.1:0-5033 GCA_964412685.1 uncultured Gammaproteobacteria bacterium
GGTTTTGGCTTAATGGTTGTTTTAGCTTTTGCTTTATCGGCTTTTTTTTGGCTACCGGCTTTTTTTGAGGGCAAATACACTTTGAGAGATATTGTTACTAAAGATAATATTACTGGCTTGGAACCTTTAGGTCGGTTAATTTGGTCACCTTGGAGCTATGGGGGAACAGGATCTTTAAGTGTCCAGCTAGGGCCGCTTCATTGGTTGTCGATTCTGGTTTCCCCGATCTTGCTTTTTGTTTTAAAAAAGAGAAAAGACAGGTTGTTTTATTTTGGTTTATTTATTCTTTTCAGTTTTGTTGCTTCAATGTTTTTGATGTTACCCATTGCCCGACCGTTTTATCTTCAGTTTGACCTATTGCAGAAATTTCAGTTTGGTTGGCGTTTTCTTTCCTTGGCTCTTTTTGCTCCGGTCTTTTTTGTCGCTATTTTGATTTCTTTTTTGAAAGAAAGCCAAAGAACAATTTTTCTTTTCTTGGTGATTGTTTCACTTTTAGGACTAAGTTATCGATTCTGGCAGCCAAGGGATTATTTGTTAAAACCAGATTCTTATTACCAGCAAGCAACTTTTACGAGCACCAACGATACCGGGGAGAGCTCTCCACGGTGGTCGATCCGAAGAATGGAAAGAGAAAGAAAAGCTGATTTGGAAGTAATTGAAGGTGAGGCAGAAATAAAGACAGGGAAAAGGAAGGTCGAATTTCATTCTTATGAAGTCAAAGTAAGGGAGAAGTCGCGTTTAGTGGAAAATACACTTTACTTTCCCAATTGGCAAATTTTGGCTAATGGGAAAATTTTGCCAATTGAATTTCAGGATCCGGAATTTAGAGGATTAATGACGTTTTGGTTAGAACCAGGAGAATATCAGCTTGAGGTTGTTTTTAAAGAAACCAAGTTACGCCAAGCGACTAATTGTCTAAGTTTTTTCTCATTGTTAAGTTTGTTTATTATTGGATTTTTACCTAGAATGTTAGAAAGAAAGAAAAGATGAAAAAAGAGAAAATTTCAGTTGCGCTGGCGGTTTTCAATGAGGAGAAGAACTTATCTGCTTGCCTGGATTCGGTTAAGAATTGGGTAGACGAGATTGTTGTTGTTGATGGTGGCTCCAGCGATAAGACGGTCGCTGTCGCCGAGAAACATGGTGCTAAGGTGATCGAGACCACCAATCCGCCCATTTTTCATATCAATAAACAGAAAGCGATTGATGCTTGTAAAGGAGATTGGATTTTACAGCTCGATGCCGATGAGCAAGTTTCGTCGAAGTTGGCTCAAGAGATAAAAGAGGTTCTTTCAATGAGCGATCAAGAAAGGAAAGAGAGAAAACTTAGTTCGAACAAGCATTGGCTTTTTGAGAGACACCAGCAAATTTTGGCGAAACGAGACGGAAAGATTAATCAAAACGGAGGAGTGGTCGCTTATTTTGTTTCTCGAAAAAATTATTTCCTCGGAACTTTTTTGAAACATGGTGGTGTTTACCCGGATGGAGTGATTAGGTTGATTAAAAAAAATCAAGCTTATTTCCCCTGTCGAAGCGTTCATGAACAGATTAAAATTAAGGGTGAAGTGGCGTGGTTGGAAAGCAGCCTACTTCATTTCCCTTTTCCTGAATTCAGTAATTATCTTGAAAAATCGATTTGTTATTCTCAAGAGAAAGCCCGACAGTTGTTTGAGAAAACAGCCAATAAGGGCAAAATCCCTTTTAGGATCTTAATTGATCAATTATTCTTGAGGCCAACGATAGTCTTTTTTCGGCTTTATTTTAGACATTTGGGCTTTAAAGACGGTTTCCCTGGTTTTGTTTTTGCTTTTTTCTCTTCCGTTCAGGAAATAATGGCTTTGGTCTTCTATTTTGAATTAGGGAAGAATGAATAAATCGGACAAGAAGGTCTGGGATAAGTATTGGAACTCTTCTTTTCATCAACCTGAAGTTGTTCATCAAGAGCTAGTTAACAATCTAAAGGCTGCGATTGGTGATTTTAAAGGCAAAAAAATTTTAGAAGTAGGTGCCGGCATGGGTGGCGATAGTCTTTATTTTGCCAAACAAGGCGGTTTGGTAACTGTTTTGGATTTCAGTCAAACGGCCCTGGATGTAATTAAAAAAGCGGCGGATAAACAAGAAATTAAACTAGAGCTTGTCAAGGCTGATGCTAGCAAGATGCCTTTCGGTGATGGGCAATTTGACATTGTTTTCCATCAGGGTTTTTTAGAACATTTCAAAAAACCACTCACCTTGCTCGAAGAGCAGAGCCGAGTGCTTAAAAAAGACGGTTTTTTGGCGGTTGATGTTCCCCAGCTTTTTACCACCTATACCATCAAGAAACATTTTTTGATGCTTAAGGGTAAATGGTTCGCTGGCTGGGAGAGACAATTTTCCCCTTTTCAGCTTAAAAAATTAATTAAACGAGCTGGCTTTGAAATTATTGAAAGTTATGGTTGGGGTTATTATGGCAAGCTGCACAAAATAAAAAACTTAAACCTAGGTGGTTGGTATAAACAACTTTGGAATTGGTTGGAGAAAAACAAAACTAGTTTATATTTAAATTTTTCTATTGGTGTTATTGCTCGAAAAAAATGAAGAAAACAGTCGCCATTGATGTTTCCCCGCTTTATTCCGGTGATCGGTTTCGGGGAGTAGGTTTCTACACCAAGAGACTAAGGGAGGCCTTAGGAGAAACACAAGCAAAACTTGATTTTAAGATAGAGTTTGTTAAAGAAAGTGAAGATTTGCTCGAAAAAAAGTTTGACTTGGTTCATTATCCCTATTTTTCGCCTTTCTTTTTAACTTTACCCAAAAGACCGTCTTCTCCTTTTATGGTGACAGTTCATGACTTGATTCCCTTAAAACATCCCGAGCATTTTCCTGCTGGTATCAGAGGAAAAATTGGCTGGTTGAAGCAAAAGACCAGATTAAAAAAAGCTTCTGTGATACTCACAGATTCGTTGTTTTGGAAGAAAGAAATTACTCGACTGGTAGGATTTAATGAAAAAAATATTCATTCGATTATGTTGGCCGCAGGAGAAAAATATCGATTAGTTAAAGATCGAGAGAAGTTGAATCGGATAAAAAGAAAATATAATTTGCCAGAGAAGTTTGTTTTATATGTTGGCGATGTTAATTGGAACAAGAACATACCGGGGATTGTTGAAGCCTGCGGACAGGCTGAGGTACCTTTGGTGATGGTGGGGAAAAAGGTGATTAGCCGGAATTTTGATAGAAATCATCCGGAAAATCAGGATCTCGTTTGGGTTCAAGAGCAGATTGAGAAAACTGAATCTAAAAAAGAAGGCTTTCGAATTTTGCCTTTAGGTTTTGTTTCTGATGAAGATTTGATTTCGCTTTATAATTTGGCGACAGTTTTTTGTTTCCCTTCTTTTGACGAGGGCTTTGGCTTACCGGTGCTAGAAGCCTTTGCTTGTGGCTGTCCGGTGATTACCAGTAATTGCGGCAGTTTGCCTGAAGTGGCTGGCCCGGCCGCTTTGATGGTTGATCCTTTCAAGGTGGATTCAATTACCCAAGCTCTGTTAAAATTATTTAGTAGTTTGGAAGAAAGACAAAAGTGGAGCCGGAAAGGCTTGGTTCGGGCAAAAAAGTTTTCCTGGCGAAAAACAGCTCAGCAGACGATTGCCGTTTATCAAAGATTTTTAAATGAAAAAAGTAATTAAAGCCTTCAGCGAACTAGGAACTTTAGAATTTATTCTCGTTTCTTTTATTTTGTGGCGGATTCTCATTACTTTCTTTGCTTTGATTGGGGTTTTATTTTTACCGGTTGGTTCACCTTTTTTGGGAGGAGAACCTGGAGCCTACTCGAAAACTCCGCTTTTGTGGGGTTGGGCGAATTTTGACGGAGCTCATTATTGGGCGATTGCCAAGAGGGGTTACGTCCAGTTTGAACAAGCTTTTTTCCCAGTATACCCGCTCGTGGTTCGAGTATGGGCAAAGTTTCTGGGTAATTTACTTTTCTCTGGCTTACTGGTTTCTCATTTGGCTCTCCTCTTTGCTCTTTATCTTTTTTATTATTTGATGAGGTTAGATTTTAAGAAATCAGTTGCTAGGTTGGCTTTGATCTTATTGCTTATTTTCCCAACCTCTTTTTATTTCGGTAGCTTTTACACCGAAAGTTTTTTTCTTGCTTTAATTTTAGCTTCCTTCTATGCTGCGCGAAAAAAGAGTTGGTTTTGGGCTGGAATGATTGGTGCTTTTGCTAGCGCAACTCGATTAGCAGGAATTTTTCTCTTGCCTGCATTAGTAGTTGAATTTTATCTTCAAGCTAAAAAGACAAAAACAAAGTTTCATTTAAAAGACTTTCTTTCTTTACTGCTGATCCCCTTGGGATTGGGGATTTATATATTTTATCTTTGGCGGACGACGGGAGATCCGCTCTATTTCTTTCATGTTCAGCCGTTTTTTGGCGCTGAGAGAAGTGGAGGGAAGATAATTTTACTCTATCAAGTTTTTTGGCGCTATTTAAAAATGATTTTTACTACCCCATTTAATCACACTTATTTTATTGTTTGGTTGGAATTGGTCAGCTTTGTTTCTTTTTTCGCCGCTTTAATTTTAGCTCTATTTAATCGAAAGGTCAGATTTTCTTATACCGTATTTGGATTTTGCCTTTTACTTTTACCAACCCTAACCGGGACCTTGTCTTCTGTTCCCCGCTATGTTTTGCCGATTTTTCCGGGATTTATTGTCTTTGCTCTTTATGGGAGAAAAATGAGGTTTTTAAAATGGGGATATTTTTTAATAAGCCTGGTGTTGAGTGCCGTTTGTGTGATGTTCTTCATTCGGGGGTATTGGATTAGTTAAAAGATGGATTTTAAAAAGCTTTACCTTCGTTATTCTAAGAACCAGCTTCTAAAAGGCAGTTTGATTCTTTTTGTCGGTTCGAACATTGCCAACGTTGGTAGTTATCTTTACCACTTACTTATGGGGAGAATGTTGGGCCCGGCTGATTACGGAGTTCTGGTTTCTTTGATTTCTGTTCTTTATATTTTAGGCGTTGCTGCTATAACTTTGAATACGGTTGTAGTCAG
>CAYPPS010000036.1:0-4581 GCA_964412685.1 uncultured Gammaproteobacteria bacterium
AACACTGCTCTCGCCTTTAACGTTTAAGTAAGTTTCTTGTTGACCAGCAAAAGAGGCATCGGGTAAGTCTTCGGCAGTAGCAGAAGAGCGAATAGCCACCGGCAGCTTCTTAAACCTTCCGCCTAGTTTTAGATAAGCTTTAATTATTTCCTGGCTTAAATCTCGGCTAATTTTACCTTTCTTAATCAATTCTTGAATTTTTTGAGAAACTTCACCAAAACTTTGAGGATCGTTTTTATCAAGCAGTTTTAACTCTTGATGAATTTTACTTTTAAGCTGATTGTCTTCCAGGAATTTAAAATAAGCTGAAGCGCTGACACTAAATCCGTCAGGGACGGGAAAACCAGCCTGAATCATTTCTCCTAGGTTAGCTGCTTTGCCGCCAACCAGAGGGATATCTTCTTTGTCTACTTCTTTGAACCAAAAGATGTTTCTTTTATTTCGAGGCAGCTTGTTCATCAATCTCGATTGTGAAGCCCCAGAGGCTAAAAGTCAATAACTATGAGCTTTGTTTTCTTTCTCTTTCTCTTGTTTCTTCCGTTTCGTCTCCTCGATTGTAATCATCTTGGAGCCGAACGGTTTTGCCTTTTTCCGGCGTGGAAGTCTCTAGAATGTCAGCTTCAGTGATTCCCTGACAGCGATGTTTCATCCCTGGAGTAATATGATAACCTTTCAAGGGCTCCATCTCATATTCCTGATCATCGAGAATTATTTTGGCTTCACCTTTAAGAAGACAGAGAGTTTCCTCTTTGACTTCATGATATTGATAACTGAATCTCTTTCCGGCATTAAGATGAAGAATCTTACCGGTTGTCGGGGCTTCTGGTGGGGTAAAAATAATTTCCCAACCCCATGGCTTATTAACTTTAATCTGATGAGACTTAAGCATTTTTTTGATTGGAATCAATAACTTCTTGTATCAGATTAAGTCCTTGTTTGACAAGTTTTTTCGCTTCTTGTTCGTCTCGGCTTTCAGCAAAAACTCGAAACTCCGGAGCGTTGCCGGAAGGGCGATAGAGAACCCAAGTCTCTTCTCCCAACCAAATTTTAAGCCCGTCGAGATCTTCGATCCGGTAGTTTTGATGAGCCTTTTTTGCTTTCTCAAGAATAATTTTGTTTAACTCCGAAGGACAATCTAATTTATCTTTAATAATGTAATATTTCGGTAAAGTAGCTGCCAATTGAGACAGACTTTTATCTTGATCAAGAAGAGAATTAAACATCTTGATGGTAGTAATTCCTCCATCGCGACCGTAATGGAATCGGGCGGAAATAGTTCCTCCGTTGGATTCAAAGCCGAAATCGACTCCTTTTTCCTTCATCTTTTCGGCCACGTAAGTTGCTCCAACTTTGGTTCTAAAAACTTTCTTGCCAATATGATTGACCACCGAAGAAGTGTTAATGGGAGTAACGATTGTTTCTCCTGGTTCGTTTAAAGCGATAATGCTGGCACTCACTCCCCCGGGAAGAAATTCCCCTTTCTCGGTAATAAAGATGGCTCGATCACCATCAGGATCATAAGCCATCGCCAGATCCGCCCCTATCTCTTTCGTTGCTTCAATCAATCGAGGAAAACTGTTTTGTTCTTCTGTGTCCCGGGTGAGCAATTTTTTACTTAAATCACAATTTTGCTCAATTATTTCAGCCCCAAGCTTCTTTAAAACCGAAGGCATTATTTCACTTTGAGTGCCATTCCCGGCATCAACGATGATCCTAAATCGATTGAGTTTTCCTTTGGCTAAATTAACCAACATCTCTTGGTAAAGTTCTTTAGCTTGATTGCCTTTTTTGATTTCAGGAAGAGCTTCTTTCTGAAATTGCTTGTTCTCAAATTGATCAAAAAAAATCGTTTCGATTTCCTTTTCTCTTTTTTTACTGACTTCTTCACCTTCGAAAAAGAATTTCAAACCATTTAATTCTTCTTCAACGTGACTACCGGTAATCATTATCCCTCCGGCTAAATTATTTTCCTTGACGTAATAGGTTAAACAGGGAGTGGGAATGATTCCTTGGTCAGTAATTTGCCAGTCGCCTCCCAGGCCGGTTATCAAGTTTGTTTTGATTCGTTGACTACCTGGACGTGGATCCATGGCAACGGCAATTGTTCCTTGTTTGCCATTTTCTTTTAAGAAAGCATTGAAAGTCGCTCCAATTCGGAAACAAAATTCAGAAGTGAAGAAAGTTTTTGTCTCGCCCCTAATCCCATTGGTGCCAAAAAGTTTACCTCTCATTCTTTAAAAAGAGCTTAACAAAAGGTCAACTTGCCAGTCTAGACCCAACTTACTTCTGCCGGTCTTTTGAGATGATTCGATCAACAACAATTGACGATAAAGCCAAAGGAGTTGAGAGAGAGAAAATTGCTCTGCTTGATCCAAAATTTTCTTTTTTTGCCAAGGAGCCATTGATTCCAGGCTTTTCCCTTGGCTGTCTTTGGCAACAATTAACTGGGCCACTCTCTTAGCTAACAAGAAGAAAACCAATTCTACGGGAGAATCGTTTAACGTTTGATGGAAAAGTAAAGTTTTTTCTTTTTGGAATTGAGGTTGGAAAGCGTCTAAAAAACTGAATAGAGACGATTTTATTTTAAAAACTTCTACCTTGGCTTTCAGAGAGGCGATTTTTCGGCCGTCAATTTGCTTGTCTTCCCAAACGATTAAATTCTCTAAGCCTTCTTTTTTAAAAAAATCAATTACTTCTTGTTTGGCTTTACTAGGTTGGCCAGTAAAGAGTTTTTCAATGACAATTAACCGATCGAATCCAAAAAGAGAATTTCCTTGAGTGGCTTGAATTAATTGAGTTAAAGAGAGACGATTGCCTTTAAGTTCAACTATTTGAGTATCAGGGTTTTTCGTAAAAGCCCCTTTCAACTCTCGCAATCTTTGACGACTGTCCAAAGTATTGTCACCATGAAGAATAATCATTCTTCCAACTTAAATTTTATAAATTTCGTCTCCTGATTTGACAGGACTATCTAACTTTAGACCGACGGTGTCGCCTTTTTTAGCACTCTTTATTTGTTCGTGATCCATTTGCATTGATTCAACTGTCTGTTCAAATTCGTTCGAGCCAGTGACTTTGATCTTGTCTTCACTGTTAAGACTCGCCAAAAGGTCGACAACAGCCACTCCAATCTTGTCGAAGAAATGGGTAACTTCACCCACTTTTGTTTCTGTCATTTATTCACCCCCTTTCCCAAATTTACTATGCTTCGGCGCTAACGCTTTCCTAGATAATGACCACATTATATCACTTGTTGTTGGTTTCCAACCAATGGCACAAAGCGACAGCTAGAGCGTCAGCGGCGTGGTTCGGACGAGGTATTTTTTCGAGCTTCAATCTTTTTTTCACTTCTTCTTGAACTTCTGGTTTCTTGGCCCTACCTTTTCCTACCAGTTTCATTTTTATTTTTAAAGGTGGGTATTCGAAGACAGTAATTCCTTTTTGTGCCGCAGCTAATTTAATCACTCCAATTGCCTGGCTAACGGCCGAAGCCGATCGAACATTAACAGCAAAAAAAAGACTTTCCATGGCTAAGATTTGAGGTCGATGTTCTTCTAAGACAGTCAAGGTTGATTCAAAGATCACTTTTAATCTTTCCGAAGGAGTGTCTTTGTTGGAGGTCTTGAAACAACCGTAACAAATTTGCGTTGCCTTTTCTTTCTTACAAGAGATGATTCCAAAACCTGTCTCAGCTAAGCCCGGATCGATCCCTAAAACTACAAATTCCTTTCTTTCCTTTTTCACTAAACCAGTATAGCATTGTAAAAGCGCAATGAAAGTGGCTAAAAAAATAACCATTTACCCTTCAATCACTTCGCAGATTAAAAACGGAGCGATAGAAAAACTGAAAGAAGCCAACGAGCTCGGTTTAACTGAAATTGCCTTCTTCCCTACCGGGATGACTTCTCGTCAAAGAAGAAACTTTTACAAACAACTCAAAAAGAGCTCAATAAAAAAAATTCCCTGTCTTCACTTGAGAAATGATATGGAGAAAGAAGAAATAGACTGGCTGATTAAAACCTACGGAATAAAGTTTCTCAATATCCATTCTCGACGCTCACCCCATCCTTTTAAATTAGATCTTTCTTTTTGTAAAGATAAAGTTTACGTTGAAAATTCTTTTACGGGTCTAAAATTAGAAGAAGTTAATCAGTTTGTCGGTGTCTGTTTAGATTTTGCTCATCTGGAAAACAATCGACGACTAAATCCGGACTGGTATCAAGAAAACTTAATGGTGATTAATAAAACAAAAATTGGTTGGGGCCACCTGGGAGCGATAAGAGCAGAAACTAATCCTTGTTCAGTAACAAAAGAACGAGCTCTGGATTCGCATCATTTTTCTTCTTTTTCAGAGTTTGATTATCTCAAAAGATACGTTGCTATTTTTCCTAACATTCTTGCTTTAGAAGTAGAGAATAGTCTCAGGGAACAATTAGAAGCCAAAAACTATATAGAAAGAATGCTTAAAAATCTTTAAACAGCCTCGTTTTTATGCTATAATTCTCTTTGTTTTAAGAATAATTTCCGGGCCCGTAGCTCAGTGGTAGAGCACCTGCCTTTTAAGCAGGGTGTCGAAGGTTC
>CAYPPS010000037.1:0-4541 GCA_964412685.1 uncultured Gammaproteobacteria bacterium
AGTTCGCCGAAAGGCGAATCCTTTCGAAGGTGCTAGAACAGCTGCTGCATGGCTATCGTCAGCTCGTGCCGTGGGGTGTTCCCTTAAGTGGGATAACGAGCGCAACCCCTACCTTGTGTTACAAGTGTCACAAGGAACAGGGCCGATTATCTTCGGCCAGGAAGGAGGGGACGACGTTAAGTCAGCATGGCGCTTATGTCTAGGGCGACACACATCCTACAATGGCGAAGAACAAAGGGTTGCCAAACCGCAAGGTGGAGCCAATCCCTGAAATTTCGCCTCAGTTCGGATTGCGGGCTGCAACTCGCCCGCATGAAGTCGGAATTGGTAGTAATCGGAGGTCAGCAGACTTCGGTGAATACGTTCTCAGGTCTTGCACACACTGCCCGTCAACTGAGCAAAGTCGGGGGTAGCCGAAACTCCGCATTATGCGGGGCTAAGTTAAACTCGGCGATGAGCAGTAAGTCGTAACAAGGTAGCTGTAGTGGAAGCTGCAGCTGGATCACCTCCTTTCTGGAGTTTTTTAACCCCCGAGCTTTTATGGTTTTAAGTTTGCTCGTTAATCCAAACTAAAAACTACCTACCACGGTATATTTAGTCAAAAGAAGAGTTTTCTTCTAATTTTTGTTGTAAGAGTAACGTTGTTGAGAAGTCCGGATAACTTTCTCCCGGTTTTGATTGCTTGATTGGGGCAAAGGAAGAGTATAGGCAAAAAAGGGTCGAGAGGTCAGGTTATCGATGGCCAATTTGCTGATTATTTGGAAGTTGTCCAGATTGACTAACTCGTGAGCTTTAAAAATTTCTCCAAATTCACCTTCCAGGATTTTGGCGTCTTCGTGACCGACCAAAAAAGTAGTTAGAGTGCCGGTGTTGCCAAAAATTGCTTTTTGGACCGGTTCCGGGATTTGGGCGATGTATTGGTTGGCCAGACAGAGATTCAGGCGATATTTCCTCGCTTCGGAAAGGATTTTAATGAAAGATTCGGTGGCAAAGTTTTGGAACTCATCAACGAACAAAAAGAAGTCTTTTCGTTCCTTTTCTGAAACACTAACCCGATTCATGGCGGCCTGTTGAAACTTAGTAATAATCATTGCTCCCAATAAGGCGGCATTATCTTCTCCCAATTTACCTTGAGACAGATCGAGAAGCAGGATTTTACCCTCATTCATAATTTCTTCCAAATTAACCGTCGATTGAGAATGACCGATCAGGTTTCTGATTACTGGTGAAGTGACAAACTGACCGACTTTGTTCAAAATCGGACTAATTCTTTCTTCCCTTAAACGGTCCGGCATCCGATTGAATTCTTTGTTCCAAAAATTAGTCAGGGGTGATTGAGGTAACTTGGCGACGGTGTTGTCCCTGAATTTTTTGTCGGTCAGCATTCGAGGAACATCTACCAAAGTGCTGCCCGGAGTTAAGGCCAAGGTTAACACCGTATTTCTTAAAATGTATTCCAAGCTTGGTCCCCAAGAATTGGCGTAAAGTTTTTGGAAAATAGCGACGATTCCAGAAGCAATTAATTCGGCTTGACCAGGATCTTTGACTTCTAAGATATTAATCGAGAAAGGTTTCTTTTTGTCAGAAGGGTTTAAATAGCAAACGTCATTGATTCGACGTGAGGGAATGTAATCAAGCAGGTCCTTGCAGAGGTCGCCGTGAGGATCGATTACCGCCAAACCGTGCCCCTTCTTCATGTCGTCAATTGCCATATTGGCAATCAAAGTTGTTTTACCGGTGCCCGTTTTCCCGATAATATAAATATGGCGCCTTCGGTCTTCTTTTTTGATGCCGAAATTAACCATTCGATTTTTAAATTCGGTTTTGGCGAAGAAATTGATTTCTTGTTTTTCAGCTTCACTTAGATTGATAGCTGCGGGTAGATTTTCCGGCGGTTCAGTGACAACTGACCTTCCCCAAGCTAAATTGGGGATTTGTGTTTCTTGATTGGGCAAATGCCACAAAGTGGCCAATTCACTGGTGGCAAAAATTTGATTTGCAGGGATAAAGGCTTCTCGACGATTGAAAAAAGCTTTCCTAAAAGCCTGTTTTTGCAACATCTTCGGTTTTTGGAAAAGAAAATAGTTGCCATCGCCTCTGCCAAAAGCGGCAAAACTGCCAATCAAGGCCTTAAGGAGAGCGGGGGAAGAAGCCCCGATTCTGATTCCTGACCTGAGTCCTTCTTCTTGATTTTTTTGTTTAATTAAATTTTCACCGGGAAGAGATTTTTTTTCTTCCTGACTAATGGGGATGCCACGATCAATCGCTGCTTGGGCTCGCTTTTGCCAACCGCCTCCGGCTTTCAAAATTAAATATTGAACAGCAATCCAGTCTTGTTCGTCAGTTTTGGACATAACGGCTAAAAGAGAGTTAAGCGGATCGGTATCAGGAGACTCCAAATAAGTTTTAATTGGATAGTAGAAACTATTGCCTTGAACCATTTGCCCCAAAGAGGCTTTTTGTCGGTTGATTTTAGGGAGGTAGTCGTCTGTTTTTAATAGAACTGCCAACGGATAACTGGCCAGGATTTGGCTTTCAAAATAAGGATAAAGACTCTCGGATAGAGTGGCATAGAAATGAATTTGCTGGTGGTGAGAAACGATTTCCAGGGTAAGAAAATCACTTTGTTTCTTTTTCAGTCTGCCCAAAAAAGACGGACTGGTAAGGGTACGACTGAAAGAGGTGAACAAAGCTCCGGCTGAAGCTGGAGTATATTCGTTCTCTCGTGGGATTCTGATTTCAAAAACCAATCTCTTGTCCATGATCAAAATAATTATAACAGGTCGTTTGGGCTTTAGTTAATGCCAGAATATGATAAAATCGGTTCAAGATAAGAAGAATGGATCGGTAATTTGCGCCTGTAGCTCAGTGGTAGAGCGCTTCTCTGATAAAGAAGAGGTGGATGGTTCGATTCCATCCAGGCGCACCAATAAGCAAACCAGGGCAGTCCTGTGTTTGCGGGAAGAGGTTCAAAGCGAGGGTTTCTGGTTCGAATCCCTGCCTCCCACGCATTATTAACTCCAAATTTTGACAATCTTGATAAAGTATTTGAACCTAAGCCAGAGCTATTCTTAAGATGAAAAATGGTCTCATGGAATGCGAATGAGCTATTGACTTTTTTTGCCTCTTATATATAATGATGCTCAGTGAGCTTTTTAAGGCGTCGGCTGTTTGGAATGAATAAATACCTAATCAACGTAAATTTTGACTGCTAACTTTTGAAGTACGCTTGGTGGGTTTTAGAACAGCTGGCTTTATGGCCGGTTTTTTGTTTGTTTGGGGCCGTTAGCTCAATTGGTAGAGCGCCTCGTTTGCAACGAGGAGGTAAGGAGTTCGAATCTCCTACGGTCCACGAAAGAGGAAATAACTTTTATTTGTTTGGCTCTTTTAAAAGTGAATAGAATTTTGCCATTTTAAGGCAGACAATGGATGCCTTGGTTTGTTGGACCGAAGAAGGAGGCTGTAGTCGGCCATAGCATCGGGGAGGTGACAAACAACCTTTGATCCGGTGGTTTCCGAATGGGGCAACCCCCTCTTTAGCGATAAAGAGGACGTCTCGCATTTATGCGGGACGGGGGAACTTGGGGAATTGAAACATCTTAGTACCCAAAGGAAAGGAAATTAATAAAGATTCCGTCAGTAGCGGTGAGCGAAATCGGAATAGCCCAAACCTTACATTTATGTGGGGGAGTTGTAGGGTCTCGAATAATTGTTCTTAGCGAATAAAAGAATATCTTGGAATAGATAACCAAAGAGAGTGAAAGTCTCGTATTTGAAATTTAAAAAGAACAAACGGGATTCCTGAGTACCACGGGACACGTTACCCTGTGGGAATCTGGGGGGAGCCACCCTCCAAGGCTAAATATCCAACAAGACCGATAGTGAACTAGTACCGTGAGGGAAAGGTGAAAAGTCCCCGTAGGAGGGAGTGAAATAGTACCTGAAATTGTCTGCTAACAAACAACCAGAGTCTTACATTTATGTGGGATGATGGTGTGCCTATTGAAGAATGAGCCGGCGAGTTTTCTTAAAACGCAAGCTTAAGCCATGTCTATGGTGGAGGCGAAGGGAAACCAAGTCTTAATAGGGCGTTTAGTGTTTTAAGGAAGACCCGAAACCAGGCGAGCTAACCTTGAGCAGGGTGACCTTCACAGAAATGTGAAGTAAGGCCCGAACCCGTGTCTGTTGAAAGAGGCTGGGATGACTTGAGGTTAGAGGTAATATGCTAATCGAGCCTGGAGATAGCTGGTTCTCCCCGAAATATATTTTGGTATAGCCCCTTTTGTTTACCTTAGTGGGGTAGAGCACTGGATGGTGTTAGGGTTGTAAAATCTTACCATCAACTAAACTCCGAATACGCTAAGGATAAGAAAGGGAGTCAGTCTTGCCGGGCTAAGCTGGTGAGGCGAGAGGGAAACAACCCAGACTTTCGTCTAAGGTCTCTAAATATCAACTAAGTGTTAAAGGAAGTGAAGTTGCTCAGACACCTAGGAGGTTGGCTTAGAAGCAGCCATCCTTTAAAGAAAGCGTAACAGCTCACT
>CAYPPS010000038.1:0-4361 GCA_964412685.1 uncultured Gammaproteobacteria bacterium
CTTCAGTCTGGAGATCAGCAATAGATTGAATTAAAGCGCCTGATGCTTCTTGGTTGTTCTCTTCAGCCACTCCCGCCATTGTCCCTACTTGCGCTTGAGCCGTTTTTGTTTTTTCTTCTTCGTCCAAAACTTGAATCCTTTCAGAAAAAATCAAGGCTAAAGCGATTGCTTGAGCCGTCAAGTTTTTTTGTTTTAGAAAAACATCCGTCGTTTTACCGAAAAGTTTCCTCAAGATCTCTAGATTGTCAACATTGGGGGCCATTGCCGCTAATTTGGCAATTTCCACCAATTCAACATCGGTGATCGCCGGCGGGCTTTCGCTTTCAATTGGACTATGAAGCTCATTCAAATCATGAGCAAATTTCTGCTCCGGAGTCAGTGGACTAGCTTCTGATCCAGATCCTCCATTTTCATTTTGTTCCATGGGTTTAATTTTACCACAAAAGCCCTTATAAGCGTATCTCTTTGACTATCATTTCTTTTAGTTGAACCCGAAGGTGTTTATCTTTAAAATAAGGTAATGCCCTTACAACAACACCCTGTCCCTCAACATATTGCCTCTTATGAATTCAAGCTGATCGGCGATATGACTATCAAGCAGTTTGCTTATCTGGCCAGCGGGATTATCATTGCTTTGATTTTTTACGCTTCTGGTTTGCCTTTTTATTTCAAATGGCCAGCAGTGATTGTCTTTGGTGTTCTGGGAGTTGCCCTGGCTTTCTTTCCTTTTCAAGAAAGACCTTTGAGTATCTGGTTGGTTGCTTTTTTCAAAGCCGCTTTCCGGCCAACACTTTTCACTTGGCAAAAACAACAACATCGACCCGCTTTTCTAACTTATCAAGCTAAAAAAAGCACCCAAATGGAACAATTGAGATCCAAACAAGCCGCCCCTAAAGGACAAGTGGGATTAACCAATTATTTGCAATCTCTTCCTCACGCTCAGATCAGTCCGTTGGAAGAAATGGAGAACCAACGGCTTCAGGCAATCAATCAGCTCTTCGGGCAAACCGAAGCTCAACCTGTCTTGCCTCCAACGCCAGCAGTAAAACCACCAACTGTTCCTCAACCGCTCCCTGTTCCTAAGCCAACCGATTCCGTTATTCCTCAACCGCTCCCGGCTTCCAAGTCCTCATTGCCTCTTGAAAAAGCTTTTAAACCGGAAAAAAAGTCAACCGCCGTTGAAGCGAAAGTCAATTCCAAATTACCCATTCCTCTCCCCCCAACTCAACCCAACATTCTTACGGGAATGGTGGCCGACAAACGAGGGAATTTAACCGAAGGGGCCATTCTGGAAATCAGAAATGAACAAGGAATGCCGATCAGAGCTTTAAAAACCAACCAATTGGGCCAATTTTTGATTGTCACTCCATTGCAAAACGGGGTTTATGAAATCGAGACCGAAAAAGATGGCTTAAGCTTTGCTATAATCAAAATTGAAGCCAAGGGAGAGATTATTCCCCCGATTGAGATAAGGGCCAAAAACAATGACTGAACCACTAAAAGTCGCCATTCGTGCCTCCACCCAAGAACATTTGGACATTGAAGATATCCAAGATAACATTATTATTCTTAAGGATGGCGGCGCCAGTTTAGTAATCGCCACCACCGCTATTAATTTTGACCTTCTCTCCGAACAAGAGCAAGAAGCGACTATCTTCGCCTACGCCAGTTTGCTTAACTCGCTTAATTTCTCGATCCAAATCGTCATTCGCTCTCAAAGAAAGGACATTTCTTCTTATTTGAGATTATTGAAGGCGGCGGAAGCAAAACAAAAAAAAGAAGAAATGAAAGAGCAAATCAAGCTCTATTCTCGATTCATTCAAGAAACAGTCCAAAAAAACCAGGTTTTGGACAAAAAATTCTACCTGGTCGTTTCCATGACCGCTTTGGAATTGGGGATCAGTAAAACTTTGTCCAGCAAACTTAAGGGGAGTAAAAAACTTCCTTTCGACAAAGATTATATTTTAAAGAAGGCCAAGATAAACTTGATCCCCAAAAGAGACCACCTTATTCGTCTTTTTGCCCGTTTGGGATTGAAAGGTTATCAATTGAACACCAGAGAGTTAATCCAATTGTTTTTTAATATTTACAACCCTGAATCTGTTGGTCAACAGATTGTCGAGCCCGATCAATATCAAATCCCAATGACTGAAATTTCCCTCAGGCAAACCTTGACCGAAGACTCTACTCCTCAGGTTAAAAAGAAGGATCCAAAAATCCAAGTCGCCCAAAAAGGAGAAGCTTCTTCGAAGCCAACCGCTCCTGATAAGGATTCCTCGCTCAATCAAGCTCCTCCTCAAGCACCAAGATTGAACCCCAAAGAACAACTGGAAGAGAAGAAAAGACAAGAAGTGATCGGGATTGAAGCCCCCAAAGATGAAGCCAATCTGAACAATTCATCGGAAACAATCTACAATCAAATTGACCAAATTGTTAATCAGAAAACTCAAGGAGGTCAAAAATGATTAAATTAAAAAGTCCTTTTCGGAAAAAGGAAGCTCGAAAACAAAATAGTCAAACCACTCCAGCGGCCGCGGCCAATAAGCAGGCTCAAAAATTTGAAGAAAGTGTTGCCAAATTAGGCCAAGGCATGTTGTCGGTCAAAGACATTATTGCTCCAGCGGCAATTGAAGTTGATTTTGATTACTTGAAAATCGGCAATCGTTATTTTCGAACTTTGTTCGTTGCTGGTTATCCTCGTTTTGTTTCTGCCAATTGGCTCGGACCGCTAATTAATCTCGATCACTCTCTTGATGTTTCTATGTTTATTTACCCTGTTGAAGGTAAGGGGGTCTTGGACGATCTGCGAAGAAAGATTGCCGAAATGGAAGCTGAAATCCAGATTGACGTCGAACGAGGTCGAGTTCTCAATCCAGCCACAGTCGCCAAGTTGGAAGACGCCAAAAAACTCCAATCTCAACTAGTTAAAGGTTCAGAAAGATTTTTTCAATTTTCCCTTTACGTCACCATTCCGGCGGATAATTTAGAGGAATTAAACCATACCACCAAGCAGGTTTCTTCTCTTTTGGGCTCATTAATGATTATTGCCAAGAATGCCACTTTGCAAATGGAAGAAGCTTTTAAAGCCACCATTCCGACCAGTATTGATCGATTGATGATTACCCGGAACATGGATACCACTTCCTTGGCAACTACTTTTCCTTTTACCTCCTCTGAATTAACCGCTAACGAGGGAATCCTTTATGGAATCAACGAGCATAACGATTCCTTGGTTATTTTCGATCGCTTTAATTTAGAAAACGCCAATTCGGTTGTTTTTGCCAAAGCAGGAGCGGGTAAATCTTACGCCGTCAAATTGGAAATCCTCCGCTCTTTAATGTTCGACACCGAAGTCTTGGTTATCGATCCAGAAAACGAATACGAGACGTTGTGCAAAGCCGCTGGAGGTGAATACATCACTTTCGGATTTAACTCCGAAACCAAAATTAATCCTTTTGACTTATCAACTGTTTACGAGGAAGGACAAAACGAACTCAATCAAAAAATTCTCTCTCTTCATTCTCTTTTTAAGGTCATCATGGGAGACATGAACCCTAGCGAAGTCGCTCTTTTAGATCGAGCTTTGGCTTTGACTTATAAAATGAAAGGGATTACTTCCGATCCGGCCAGTCAAAAGAAAGAACCGCCGTTGATGGAAGATCTTTACAAAGCTCTCCAAGGAATGGAAGATCCTTTGTCTAAAGGATTGGCTGATCGAATCGAAAAATTTGTCAAAGGTTCTTTTGCGGGCATCTTCGATCAACATTCCAATGTCGATATCAAAGATTCCTTCACTGTTTTTTCCATTCGCGACTTAGAGCAAACACTTCGACCAATTGCCATGTTTATCATTCTAGATTTCATTTGGACCAAAATCAGAAAGGATCTGAAGAAAAGAATTCTCGTCGTCGACGAGGCCTGGTATATGATGCGCCATCCCGATTCGGCTCTTTTTTTGACTTCAATCGCCAAGCGAGCTCGAAAGTATTATTTGGGAGTAACCACCATCACTCAAGACGTCGAAGACTTCTTGAGCGTCAAATTGCAAAACATCGAAATGGGAAGGGAAATTATCAACAACTCTTCGCTTCAAATGTTGATGAAACAATCACCGTCGGCGATTGATCAGTTAACGAAAGTTTTTTATCTTTCTGAAGGAGAAAAACATCTTCTTCTTTCAGCTGACGTGGGCGAAGGCTTATTTTTTGCTGGCCCCAATCACGTTGCCTTAAGAGTAATCGCTTCTCCTGAAGAACATAAATTGGTAACCACTAAACCAAAAGAGATTTTGGAAAGGCAGGCAAAAGCACCGCCACCAAAACAACAAAATGAACCCAGAAACTGATCAGCAACCACAACAA
>CAYPPS010000039.1:0-4334 GCA_964412685.1 uncultured Gammaproteobacteria bacterium
TGTTTTTGTCCTGATTGTCCTGATTGTGATCCGTGTTGTCCGACGCCGACTCCGATACCAACCTTGACTCCGACGCCGACTCCGATACCAACCTTGACTCCGACTCCAACTGAGGGACCAGAACCTACTCCGATACTAACCTTGACCCCTACTCCGATTCCTGTCCCCGGAAATGGGGGCGGAGATAACGGTGGCGATGGAAATGGTGGTGCTTCGGCTCCAGTTTGTGATCGAGAGAAACCAGGAACACCGGTTTTGACCTCTTTAAAAAGAATTGCTTCTGATCAGGTCAAATTAACTTGGACCGAGGCGGACAGGGCTACTTATTACTCTCTGGCATATGGTCTTGCCAGTGGTGATTATCAATTTGGAGTTGATAACGCTGGTCAGATAACTGAATTTGTTGTTGGCGGTTTAGACTCAAACGCGTCTTATTGTTTTGTTGTTCGAGCCAACAATGAATGCCAACCCGGTGATTTTTCTAATGAGCTTTGCGAAGGAGAAACAAAAGCGGTTGGTGGTTTAATTTTAGGGGCGTCGACCTTGGCGGCCACCGGAAGTAGTCTGGGTGATTTTATTTTTACTTTGGAAGAAAAGCAAGAGAAAATCATTGATTGGTTGAGTTTAGATTTTTTAACCGAGGAATTGCCGGACAGGATTGAGTTACCCGGAAACCAAATTGATTTAGCCGTTAATCAAGCTCAAATAAAAGAAGGGAATTGGCCGGTAGCAGAAAAAGAAGCTAATTTTTTGCTTGGTTCGGCTTTACCGGGTAAAGACGGCAATAGTATCTTTTATGCTCACAACAAAAGTGATCTTTTTGGGTCGCTTCATCAGGTTAAAGTTGGTGAAGTGATTAAAGTGACAACGGCAACTCAAACCTTCGAATATGAGATAACCGAGACTAAAGTTGTTGCTAGCGATGATTTGAGTGTTTTGGAAAAAGAGGAGGGTAAAATTTTGACTTTATTCACTTGTACCGGAGTAAATGACGAGAATCGGTTGGTGGTCAAAGCAAAATTGAAAGCGGTTTGAAATTGGGTTAAGATAAAAATCAATGGACCTGTCCCTAAGACATCTTTTTACTCCTCACCACACCAATAATTACCGAGCTCGAGTTTTACATCCTTCGATTCTTTCTGTTTTTGTTGTCTTTTTCTTGGCCTATCAGTTTTTCATTAATTTTTATGTTTTCTCTTGGCCATCCGTTTTAGGGTTTGCTTCCAATATTGCCCCAGATAAAGTCATTGAATTAACTAATCAAAAGAGAGCTGAGAACGGCTTATTGCCGTTAAAATTGAATGGCCAATTAAACGAGGCCGCGCAACGAAAAGCCGCAGACATGTTCGCTTTTAATTATTGGGCTCACAGTTCTCCGTCAGGGAGACAGCCGTGGGATTTTTTCGGTGAAGTTGGTTATCGTTATGTTTACGCCGGGGAAAATTTGGCTAGAGATTTTATGAATTCAAGCGAAGTGGTCGAAGCTTGGATGCGTTCCCCTTCTCACAAGGACAATATTGTTAATTCCCATTATCAAGAAATAGGCTTAGCGGTGGTTAATGGAACTTTGAATGGAGTGGAAACAACTTTAGTGGTTCAGCTTTTTGGAGCTCCGGCTCAAGCTCAAGCAAGTAAGCCGGAGATTCCACCGATAGCCAGAGCAGCTCAAGAAGAAGTTTCGATTTCTCAACCATCTTCAGCTTTAGGTGAAGCTCAGCTCCCCGTTCCGGCTATTTATCTTCAAGAAGAACAAACCTTTCCTTCTTTTTCGCCTTTCTGGCTGACCAAAATCGCGTCCATTTTTCTTTTGGGTCTAATTTTTGGTGCTTTGGTCTTGGATCTAATTCTTGTTTATAAATTTAATGTTGTTCGTCTTTCTGGTAGAACAGTAGGTCATTTACTTTTTATTACCGCTCTTTTGGTGGCGGTTTTGTTGACTGACGCCGGAGCGGTTATTTAAAAAATGAAAAATTTAAGAGATTACTTAGCCCTGATAGCCCTTCTTTCTTTGAGTTTGGGAATATTTTGGCTATTTGATTACAATCGTCACCTACAAGTTTATGTTGTGGCTGGCTTAGGTATGATTCATTTTTTGTGGGGAATGATTCACCATGGTTTTAAAAAACAACTTCATTGGGAAGTTGTCGTTGAGTATCTGTTTATCTCTTTAATCGGCTCTCTAGCTTTAATCTTTCTTTTACTCCGAGCCTAAATTTAGTTCCATAATCTGATTTTAGCTTCAAAAAGTGATAGAATAGGTAAGCTTATGAAGAATAATGATCGTTTTATCAGTCCGAGCCAAGGAGAAGTAGATCAACTTTTATTAATAAAAGAATTGATTGCTTTTATGCGGGATGAACCTGATTGCCATTATCGGTTGGTAATTGGAACGGATTCAAAAACACCTCTTTTATCAGGCAAGGAACCAGTTGATTTTGTCACCGCTATTGTTATTCATCGTCTAGGGAGAGGCGGTCGTTACTTTTGGCAGCGGCAAAGAGTGGAGAAACTCGCCAGCTTAAGAGATAAAATTTACACCGAAACTTTACTTTCAATTAAGATGGCTGAAAGAGTTGTGCCAGAGTTTAACCAAAAACTTAATGGTCAAAGTTGTCAGGTGGAGATTCATATTGACGTTGGGACAGTAGGAGAGACTCGAGATATGATTAAGGAAGTTGTCGGAATGGTTAATGGTAATGGCTACACTGCTAAGACTAAACCGGCAAGTTTTGGGGCTACAAATGTTGCCGATCGTCATACTTAAAGTAAGTCGGGTCGGGTCTTTTTAGTTTTTTGGAGAGCTTTTTTGAGCCGCCAGGTATCAATCTTCTGGTGATTTCCGGAAAGAAGAATCTTCGGAACGGACCAATTGTTAAATTTTGCCGGTCGAGTATATTGAGGATACTCTAATAGTTGCCTGTCTTTTCCTTCTACTTTAAACCGAGAGAAAGATTCATTTTGAACCGCTTCTTGTTTTTCCAGAACGCCGGGGATTAAGCGAACCAAAGCATCGGTGATCGCCATGGCGGGAATTTCACCGCCGGTGAGAACAAAATCGCCGAGAGATATTTCTTCGTCAATTAAGTGTTCTCGAATCCGTTCATCGATTCCTTCGTAGCGGCCGCAAACAAAGATCAAATGTTTTTCTTTTGATAGTTTGCTAGCTTTTTCTTGATTAAAAGGTTTTCCTTGAGGAGAAAGAAGAATAATTTTACTTTCTTTTTTCTTCAGATCCTTTAAAGCCCCGAAGATCGGTTTGACCATCAAGACCAAGCCGACGCCGCCGCCGAAAGGACGATCATCGACCGTCTTGTGCCGGTCTTCCGTCCACCGTCTCAAGAAGTGAGTTTCTATTTCGACTTTACCTTTTTCTTGAGCTCTCTTAACAATTGAGTGATCAAGCGGTCCGGTAAACATCTCCGGGAAAAGAGTTAGAATATCAATTTTCATAACCTTAATCCCACTACCGTTTTCTTTAAAAAAATATTGCATTATGTCCCTAATTTGGTAACATCAAGTAGGATTATCTAAGGCTAGCAAAGGTAAGCATAATAATCAATTATTGATTAATTAAAAGAAAACAATTCGTATAAAAAAGAGTTATATAATATTTAGTCCCTTGTTAAAATAATTAAATTTTATGGGAAATTCCAAAGAAGAATCTAGTTTACCAAAAGAAGAAACTCAAATGCCTCATGAATTAACAAGAAGTGATGTGATAAATATACTTAAGGAAGGTGGTAATTTAGAAGATTTGATTTTAGCAGATCTTGATTTAGCTGGATTGGATTTTGGGGGTAAAAGTTTTCGTGGATCTGACATTCGGGGGATGGTTTTATATCGAAAAGAGCAAAGTGAAGATGGTCAGCCGGTTGAGATAACGACGAGTGTCAAGGGCGCTGATTTTACTGATGCAATTATTGCTCATTCGGGATGGGGGACTGTTTTCCGCGGAGTTGACGCAGAAGAGGCAACATTTGGCTATACGGAAGACCTGCTTTCTAGCAGAAAACGCTTCAGAGAATCCGGCGAGGGTATGGGAGCAGAAGATACCGGTGGGCTTTTCCGTTTTGTTGCCAGCGAAGGTAATTTCAGGAAAACAAGATGGGTTAATGTTGATTTTGGCGGTGGCACTGGTTTTGAATCGATTTTTTTCGGTGCTGATTTAAGGGGAGCGATCATAGAAGGATGCGATTTAAGTGCGATGGATTTTTCTGAAACAGCAATTAATGATATTGCAATAATAGATCCAGTATCTCTTGAGGGTATGAGGATAAACGAAAAACAAATAGAATCCGTAGCTCAGGCAATCGAATTGACTGACAGAAAAAAAC
>CAYPPS010000040.1:0-3909 GCA_964412685.1 uncultured Gammaproteobacteria bacterium
TGGGCTAATGGCTGGGAAATAAATCAAGGAGAGGGTAAAATAATTGTCTTCTTCTGGCCACAGTTGCTGGAATTTTTGGGATTGCTTTCCCTCCCTGTTCTCGGCTTCTTCTTGTTCAAGAGGAAATAATCTCTTAAGAAACTAGGGCCACTTTCAAAGCATCTCCTAATTTATCGACGAAGACAAACTTCAAATCATTTTTAACTTTGGGAGGAATTTCTTCCAAATCTTTTTTATTTTCTTTGGGCATAATGACTGTTTTCAAACCAGTCCGATGAGCAGATAAAACTTTTTCTTTAACTCCTCCAATCTCCAACACTCGACCCCGCAGAGTAATCTCTCCCGTCATGCAGACATCGTTCTTTACCTTCCGTTTGGTAAAAGCAGAAACCAAAGCGGTGGTAATTGCCACTCCCGCCGAAGGGCCATCTTTGGGAATTGCTCCTTCCGGCAAATGAATGTGGATATCAACATCTTTATAGAAATCTTTATCCAGTTTAAACATTTTCCAATTAGCCCGAACAAAAGAGAGAGCCGCTCGAGCCGATTCCTGCAAAACTTTCCCCAACTTACCAGTTAAGATCACTTGACCTTTACCGGGCATCAAAGCAACTTCGATAGGCATCGTGTCGCCACCGAAAGCATTGTAAGCCAATCCTGTCGCTAAACCTACTTGGTCTTTCTTTTCTTTTAAAGTTGAACTAAATTTACGCGGGCCCAAAAAGCGTTTCAATTGTTTGTCGCTAATTGGTTTGTCTTTATTAATCACTTTGCCTTTTTTATCCGCCATCTGGCGAGCAATCTTCCGACAAATAGTTGCCAAACTGCGTTCCAAATTTCTCACTCCCGCCTCTCGAGTATAAAAACGAATAATCTCTCGCAAGGCAATGTCAGAAATTTTAAAACCTTCGCCGATTAAACCATGGCTTCGAAGTTGTTTTTGCCACAAATATTTTTTGGCAATATTGAATTTCTCAAACTCGGTGTAGCCGGAAAAACGAATGACTTCCATTCGATCTCTCAACGCCGGTGGAATCGTCTCCAACATATTGCCAGTCGTGATAAACATCACTCGAGAAAGATCAAAAGGGACTTCCAAATAATGATCAACAAAACTATTATTCTGCTCCGGATCCAAAGCTTCCAATAAGGCTGAGGCGGGATCGCCACGAAAATCACGACCCAATTTATCAATCTCGTCTAACATAAAAACCGGATTATTGCTCTTCGTTTCTTTCATCCCCTGAATAATTCGACCAGGGAGTGAGCCGATATAAGTCCGACGATGACCTCGGATTTCGGCTTCATCGTGAACTCCACCCAAAGAAATCCGAATGAACTTTCTTCCTAAAGATTTGGCGATTGATTTGCCGATGGAAGTCTTCCCCACTCCTGGAGGACCAACGAAACACATAATGGTCGGGCCGCTCTCGGATTCAGTTTTATTGGTCTTTCTCTTATTCTGTTTTTCCAACAATTTCATCACCGCCAACGACTCAACAATTCTTTCTTTAACTTTCTTTAAGCCATAATGGTCTTTTTCTAAAACCCGAGCGGCTTTGTTAATCCCGACGTTATTAGGAGTACTCTTAGACCAAGGCAAATCGATCAACCAATCAAGATAATTGCGGATATAACCATATTCCGGATGGGCGACATTAAGTCGGGCCAGTCTCTTCAACTCATTCTGAGCTTTTTTCTTCGCTTCCTTGGTTAAACCAGCACCTTTAATTTTTTTCTCTAACTGTTTTATCTCGCTTTCTTCTCCTTCTCCCTCGCCCAGCTCTTCTTCAATCGTTCTTTTCCTCTCTCTCAAAAAAGCCTCTCGCATTGATTTATCAAATCGCTGTTGGGTCTTGTCCCGAATCGAATGTTCCATTTCCAAAACCTGAATTTCCTGAGTCAGAAGCTCGCCTACTTTCTTAAGTCGCTTTTCGACGGAAAGAGTTTCTAAAATTTCTTGTTTAGCGGCGGTTTCAATTTCCAAGGCATAAGCAATCCGATTAGCAAGAATCGCCGGATTGTTTTCTCCCATGACATGCATAATTGTCAGAACATCGACTGATTTCCCTAAAGAAATTGCTTTCTGGAAGTTTTCCAAAACAACTTTACTGTAAGTCTTCATTTCCCGACTCAATTTAAGATCAGCCGGTGGAATATTGACTCGTTCTATTTTGCCGATCAAAAAAGGATTAGTCGCTTCGATAGAAACAAGCTTAACTCGAACCAAGCCTTTAACCCACGGTTGCAAACCATTATCGGCTTGCATCATCCGGGTTACTTTGATTAAAGTCCCAATCTGATATAAATCTTTTTCTCCTGGCTCTAATATTCGGCCATCCTTCTGGGAAAAAACACAAAGAAGTTTATCGCTTTTAAAAGCCGCTTCCAAAGCAGCAACCGACTTTGGTCGACCAAAATTAAGGACGGTTTCTACTGAAGGAAAGACAACTCCTTCCCGTAAAGAGGCTACGGGTAAAACTAATTCTTTTGGTCCAACAGTCCGAGGAAAAATATCCATTATTTAGCAGTCTAACAAATTATTTGCTAAGAGTCAATCGTGAATGACTATCTTTGTTCCTGGATAAACCCGGGAAGCGTGAGCAATCTTGTTTTCCCGCCCCACTGGCGGTGAAGTCCAATAAAAAAGTTTTTCCGCATCAGGAATAGACAAATTAACACAGCCATGACTCATTGGAATGCCAAAATTATTATGCCAATAAGCTCCATGAAGTCCATAACCTTTGTAAAAATATTGAACGTAAGGCACATTGGGTAAATAATAATAAGTATGATCTTCCTTGTTCCCCCCGGACATTTTAGTGTATTTAAGTTTAATCCAAACCCGATACTCACCCGTTGGTGTCGGCGCCCACTTGCCTCCTGAAATCAAAAACTGATAATCAATCGCATCTCCGTTGTGGGCGTAAAGAGTTTGTTCTGACAGATCAATTTCAATCCATCTCTCATCGCTAGAAGCTCCTAAAACCGCTCCTGATTCCAAGACCAACAAATCTGCCGCTGGATAATTATTGATCCAATCATAATCCATTTCAAAGCGTTGATTGGCAAAAATGCCTTCACCTTCTCCCTCTTCAAATTCCCCGGTGGCATTCTCTTCCGGTTCACAACAGCCATAAGATTGAATCGATAAAGCTTTCCTTCCAGACAAATAAAAGACGCCCAACCCAAAAGCTAAAAACAAAGGCACCAAAAAAAGAAATAATCGATTCGATCCGGACAGTTTCATAAAGTCCATTCTAACACACTGATTTTGTTTGTTTCCAGCCTCCAGCTTTGGTAAAATAAGAATACTTGTTTTAGTAAAAAGAGAAACATCAATTGGGGATCGTCTAATGGTAGGACAATGGCCTCTGAAGTCATTAATCTAGGTTCGAATCCTAGTCCCCAAACCAGTACGGGCACCCCCAATGACCGAGGTGCCTCAAAGGCTCCTGTTTATCCCACTAAAAGTCTATTTTGAAAACCGAGAATTCGAACCGTTTTTTACCCTCAAAAAGTCCCCGTTCGAATCCGAGTTCTGTCTTGAAGTTTCCTCAAATTTCCTTTTGGATTTTCAGGTTAAATTTTGGTAAAATTGAACTACGTTAGGCTTCTATCTCATTTTTATTTGTTTATTTGAAAAGGGGTGAGAAAATGCCAAATTGGGTTGAAAAAACTGGAAAAAAGATATGTTTCTGTTTGGCTTGTGGAGCACTTGTTATCCAAAGCGGCCAAGTATGGTTGTGCACTGACCAGGATTGCGAGAGCCACCAGCACATACATACTGAAATTGTGACCGTGTCCAGCACTGCTAGTGCTTTTTCGGCTTTTGTTGCAGAAGGAACCACCACGACTACTACTTAAATATTTTGTTGTATTCGGTTAGCACTTTTCGGATATCATTTA
>CAYPPS010000041.1:0-3786 GCA_964412685.1 uncultured Gammaproteobacteria bacterium
GCCCGTTTCTTATTGGAAATCCAACGAAGATTATAGCAACGATCCTGTCGGTTTTTGGAAACTTGATAGCGGAGTTGGTACAGCCGCTTATGATTCGTCAGGACAAGGCAATGATGGCACTTTTGGAACCGGCACCGCTGCACCTTCTTGGACAACAAATGGCAAAATTGAAAATGCTTTAAGTTTTGACGGAGGAGATCACACAAACATCGACGATGATTCTTCTCTCAATTCAACGCGCATATCACTTTCGGCTTGGGTTTATCTTACCAAAACATCGGGCTGGGCAACAATTCTTAATAAAGGAAATGATAGCGCCGGATCGAGTCAAGACCAGTTTGAGCTAAATATTGACTCAGGTTCTTCTTACAGGTATATCCACTTTGTCGTCAACGTCAACGGAACTAGAACTGCTTGTAATTCGGCTTACGAGTTTATTTCCTATAATACTTGGACCCACGTTGCCGCCACTTATGATGGATCAAACCAAAGAATCTATAAAAATGGTGTTTTGGCAAAAACGTGTCCTATAAGTGGCTCTATCACTAGTAGAGCTTATCCACTTACGATTGGCGCTGAAGATGAAACTGCTGGTTTTGCCAATCATTTCCAAGGCAAAATTGACCATGTCAAAATTTACGACTACGCCCGCAGTGTAGATCAAATCCAGACCGATATGATCTCCACCACAGGCGGTTCACTCGTCACTTATTGGAAACTTAATGAAGGAAATGGTCTAACTGCTTATGACGAGATGAAAAACAATAATGGCGTTTTGGGAACCGGCAACTCTGCGCCTAGCTGGGTTAAGGGCAAATTCGGTCGAGCTTTAAGTTTCGATGGCGGAGATTACGTTGTTATCACTGATAGCCACGATCTTCAAGTATCTTCCACTATGACCTTAAGTGCTTGGGTAAACGTTTCTACTATTCAGGATGAACATATTATTAGCCGTTGGAACAATCCTTATAACTACCAGTTATTTGTAAATGGTGACTGTGGGAGTAATGACTCCTTCGGTTTTAGTATCTATAATGGTTCAACCAGATACGACGCTTGCGCTAATAATAGTGTCCAAGCTGGTGCCTGGCAATACGTTACCGGGGTCTATGATGGATCTAAAGTTTACATTTACGTAAATGGAGTTTTAATGGATTCCACCAATACCACAGGATCACCACAATATTCTGGATCCACTAGTATTTATATTGGCTCTCAAAATGGCACAACCAAATATTTCAATGGTTTAATTGACGAGGTCAAAGTCCGCAGTTACTCTCTGACGACTGACGAAATCAAAGTGGAATACAATCGAAGCTCGGCAGTGGTGCTGGGTGATAATATTGATGTTAATGTCGGCGGCTCAGAGCCAGTCGGCTTTTGGAAATTTGACGAAGCCACCGGTACTACAACCAATGATTCATCGGGTAACGAACTTACCGCCACTTTTGCTGGTGGAGCAGCAGCTCCTACCTGGACTCCTCAGGGTAAAATCGGCAGTGGCCTAAGCTTTGATGGCGGCGATTATGCCAGCACTGCAACTAGTAATATTTTTTCTGGAGCACCTGGCCTTACAGTTGAAGGTTGGCTAAAATCAACAGACTTTAGTCATCAACAAACTATTACAGCTCAGGGTTCTTTAGACACTATTGCTAATTATGTTTTTGAATTAGTAATAGATACCGGAGGAGGAGGTTTCCATTGGAATGTAAGTGATGGTTCTGCCCAATTACAATTTGCAACTACATATAGTTTTTCTACTAATGTTTGGTATCACATAGTTGGAGTTTGGGATGGCACTAATATGACCACCTATGTTAATGGAATACAAACAGGAACCACTTCAACCAGCGTTCCAGCTTCACTCAATACTGCAACAAAACCTTTTTATATTGGCCAGGAAGGTAGAATTGGAACTCATTATATGATGGGCATATTAGATCATATTAAAATCTACGACTACGCCCGATCCACCAAACAAATTGCTTTTGATTACAGCAAGGGCAAACCCGTTGCTCATTGGAAACTAGACGAAAAAACCGGCACCGACACCTATGATGATATTGGAGAAAATGATGGCACCTTAACCAACATGACCGATGCCGACCATGTTTTGGCAAAAGTCGGCTGGGGTTTGGATTTTGATGGGGACAATGATTATGTAGCAATCTCAGATGATGATAGTTTGGATATGGGAGATAATAATTTTACTGTTTCTGCCTGGATTTATTCAGAAACTTACCCAAGCACAACAAAATTTTTGGGTAAAGGTGGAAACACTGGATGGCGGTGGACGAGATCATCGGGTGATTATTTAATTTTTGAGGCTTATGATGGAGCAGATTGGAATGCTTTTACGTCTAGTCTTCCTTTGACTACTAATACTTGGATGCATATTGTGACTGTAATTGATAGAAATAATGATGAAGCAAAGTTTTATTTGGACGGAGTTTGGAAAAGTACTGAAGATATTTCAAGTATTTCTAGTCTTTCTTTTTCAAATTCGAATCAGTTTCAAATCGGTAGAGACCCATGGGGCACTCAATATCATGATGGTTTTATTGATGAGGTTAAAATTTACGGCTATGCTCGGTCGGCGGATGAAGTCAAGATGGACTACAATCAAGGAGCCGTCTCCTTCCGCTAAACCTCCACACCGGGTGTGGGTTCATTTTCGAGCAGAATCTTGCGAGAAAAGAAGATATTGCGGGCCTTGGCCCGTAGAGATTCATCTTGACACGTCGGGAAAAGCCTCGGAAATATTTTCGTAATGGTCGATTTTCAAAAGTTTTTTCTCTTCGCTCAAGCAAACACAAACCACATCGATTCTTAAGTCCTGATAATCAATTTTGTTTTGAGCCAAAAAGACTTGGGCCATCTTTTGCACCCGGGAAACTTTGTTCAAATTGATCGCCCACTCGGGGTTGAGATCAACTGAGCCAAGTCTGGTTTTTACTTCGACAAAAATCAATAGGCCTTTTTTGAAAATGATTAAGTCAATTTCGCCAAAACGATTCTTAAAGTTTTTTTCTAAAACTTGAAAGCCTTTTTTCTTCAGATACTTTGCCGCCAACTCCTCCCCTTTTCTGCCAGTCAGTAGATTAAAATTACTCACTTAATTTATCTTTTCATCCGATATTGCAAGGCCTCGGCAAGGTGGGCAACCTCTATCTCATCCGCTCCGGAGAGATCGGCAATCGTTCGGGCAACTTTAATCAAACGAAAGTAAGCCCGAGCGGAAAGTTGAAACTGGTCAACCGCTTTTTTGAGCAAATCTTCTTGGCCACTTTCCAATCTACAAAAACGCTTAATTTCCCGATTAGTCATTTCGGCGTTGCAATTTACTTTTTCTCCCAAAAATCTTTTAGTTTGACGGTCTCTGGCTTTTTTGGTTCGTTCTCTCACCTTGGCCGATTTTTCCAAGCTCTTCTTGTGGGAAATCGAAAGCTTGTTCGTCTCCACGGCGGGAACGTCAATGTAAAGATCGATCCGATCCAACAATGGTCCGGAAAGTTTTTTCTTGTAACGCAAGACTTCCTGAGGTGAGCAACGACACTCTCTTTTTGGGTGGGTCAAATAACCGCAAGGACAAGGGTTGGCGGCGGCGGATAAAATAAAGCGAGAAGGGAAAACCACCCGGCCGGCGGCTCTGGAAATGGCCACTTCTCCATCTTCAAGTGGTTGCCTCAAAGCTTCCAAGCTGGAACGGCCAAGACTTTTCTTTTTTGTTTTTTGGCGAACTGGGCAGTGACCAGTGAGCCGCTTTCCTCCCCCGCTTCAACCACC
>CAYPPS010000042.1:0-3382 GCA_964412685.1 uncultured Gammaproteobacteria bacterium
TTTAATAAAACATAAAGGATTCTAAAACCATCCTTCCAAGAAATTTTTTTCCCTTGATCAAATTCTCTGCCGGTATAACTGATCGGCACTTCATAAATCCGGTAGCCTTTCTTTAAAACTTTGGCGGTAATTTCCGGGTCAAACCCCCAGCGATCTTCCTTCAAACTTATCCCTCGTAAAGCTTTTTTGGTAAATAATTTGTAACAAACCTCCATGTCCGAAAGCGTCGTATTGTAAAGCAAATTAGTAACCAAGCTTAAAATTTTATTCCCCATCATGTGCCAAAAAAACATATTTCGGTGTTCACCCGTAAAACGAGAACCGTAAACTACTTCCGCCCTACCTTCCAAAATAGGCAACAACAATTTAGAAATATCCTGAGGGTCATACTCCAAATCTCCGTCTTGAATGATCAAAAAATCGCCGGTTGCCGCCCCCAAGCCGGTTTTCACTGCCGCACCTTTGCCTCGATTTTGATCATGATAAAGAAACTTTGTTTGTAAAAATTTGTTTTCCATGTCTTTTAATTTTTTCCTCGTTCCATCTTTGGAAGCGTCATCAACAACAATTATTTCTTTTTGGATTTTCTGCGGTAGCTTGACCGTTTTAACTCTTTTCAGCAATTCCTCAATTGTTCTTTGTTCATTAAAAACAGGAATGATGATAGAAAGTGTTTTCATTAAATTTAAATTAAACTTTTATCTTTCTTTTTAAAGAAACTTTTCACTTTTCTTCTTGATTGAAGCGCTTCCGGTAACTGATTTAAGGCCCAACCAAAGCCAGTAACAATTTCCCCTTTAGTTTTAATCCCTCCGACAATCAAATGATAGGGCAACCAAAATAAGTGTCTGATGAAATAATCGAAATCAGTGATGTTTTTCCAAACAAACAAAAATTGATTTTTATAAGAAGAGAGTCTCATCTGTCTCTTTCCCAAAGCTTCTCGGTTGGTTGTTTCGTGATGGTGAAAAACAACACTTTCCGGACAAAATAAAACTTTAAATCCATGCTTCAGAGCTCGATAACTCAAATCTCGATCTTCTTCATAAGCTGGTCGAAAAAGCCGATCCATTCCTCCTAAAGTCAACCATTTCTTGCGATCAAAAGCCCCACTGCCGCCTGATACCCAATCCGTTGTCGGTTCTTCTTGTTTTTCGGCCCGACAATGAAGAACTAAGCCTCTTTTAAAAAACATCTTTCCCCGACCAAAAGCTTTTTCATTACCCGGCTCTTTCTCCAAACAACCAACAGCAAAAACATCTTTTTCTTTGAACTTTTCCAAAAGAGGAAGCAAAAAGTCTTTTCGAGGAGAAACATCATTGTTAAGAAGCAAAACGATTGCCCCCTTGGCCTGCTTAACTCCACTATTACAAGATTCAGCGAAACGTAAGTTTTCTCGATGAGTGATAATCTTTATTTGAGAAAATTTCTTTCTTAAGAACCCAGCTGTGCCATCAGTAGAGGCGTCGTCAACCACAATTACTTCCCAACCTTGCTTTTGCCAACCATTTAAGGCTCTCAAAACCACCGGTAAATGTTTTGCTAAAAGCTCTTGCCCGTTAAAACTGGGAATAATCACACTAACTTTAATCATTTTTACATTTTAAATTCAATTCGGTGTTCTCCTGCCGGCAAAAACACTCCCCTAAAATTATAATTGGTACGGTAAACTTTTTCTTGTTTATCGTCAACAAAGACATCCCAAAAAGGATAATAGCTATCCGTCAAAACCATCAAACCAGGACAATCACTTTCCGTTTCCAAAACCACCAAGCTGGGCTGATGGTCTAAAATCTCCACCTTTCCGACTAGCTGGCCGTCACAAGCCAAATCTTTGTCCGATAAGTTCTCGTCGGTTTGCAAAACAGCCATCGTCTTCAAGTCTCTTTCCTCGGCAAACAAGAAATCAATCGCCTCTTGCTCACTCCCAACAATCAAAAAATTAAAGACCATGAAAGCTCTTTCGAAAACCTCAGTGTTCAAATAAGTTTTTGTTTGCCCTTCTTCGAAAACCAATTCCAGCTTTTCATTCTCTAGTTCATTTAAAGAAAGAACATATTTAACATTAAGCAAATCGGCAATCCTTGAATCAAAATTAGTCGGAGTAATAATCCGATTAAATCCAAAAGGGGGCTCAATGTTCGGCTCACCTCTTTGCCAAGCAGCCACCAACTGAGCATAAGATTTTAAATAAAGAGGATCATACCCGGAAACATCTTCCAATCGGTAATAAGTGGCAAAATTGGGCGGTAAAATCCGACTATCAACACTCATAATTCGAAAAGGGCTTTTTTGTTCTTTTAAAAACCCAATTGTCTCTGTCATTGGGAAAAGCCAACTTTCTTTGACAAAAGGAGTAAACTTGCGCCCGAAACGGAAAAGATCAAAACAAATTAAGCCAAAAAGCAGAACTAAAAGAATCGTTCTGGAAAACTTGTTTTTCTCAAATAATTTTCTGAAAACAACACTGACCGCCATCAAGCCAACAAAAACGATCATCAAGCCGGTTGGTAAAATCAAATTTCTTTGACTGATAGCTAAATTAGTCGTCCAATCACTACCAGTAAACAAAGATGGTCCCAAGATTACCAATCCCCATAGGCAAACAAATAAAAGGAAAATTGGAAAAACTAACCAAAATCTTTTTCTGTTCTCGAACAATTTTTCGACTCCGAAAGCAGCGAGAACTGAAAGACAAAAAACAACCAAAAAAATCAATCTTGTCGGTTGAGCACTGCTAATAAAAGGTAAATTTAAAAAGAAAGATAATTTCGCCCAAGGAGTAGGTAAAGCGAAACTTAAAGCCACCAAAGCTCCCAAACCAAAAAAGACAACTTCTTTTTTTCGATTAAAAACAGTCGCCAACAAGGCCAAAAATAAAGGGATCGTGCCAATAAAAACCGTCAGTTCACCGTAATTCCAATCCCCCCAGTAATTCAAAGTGGTTGGGTTGCCAAAAAAATCTGGTGCCACCAAAGTAACCAGGTGCTTGAAAGGTAAAAACCAACCTTCTTGGTGTAAATAATCCTGATCAAGCCCACGATTGGAAGAAATAATTAATCCCAAAGTTGCTAGTGACTGAGGCAAGGTCACAACAAAAAAAACAAGAAGGCTACCGGCAAAGAGAAATAATTTCCCTTTAAGCTCCTTTCTATTTTGCCAAGCTCGATAAACAAAGTAGACCAAGATAAAGAGAAAGCTGTAGAAAAAAGTTTGCAGATGACCGGCAAAAAAAGAAAAACAAAGGCCAAAAGCTAACACTCCTGTCCAAATAATTCTTCTCCTACTAACAAAAAACCGGTCAACTGCAAGCAGAAGTAAAGGCAGCCAGAGAGCGACATGCAAGACGGTTCCCCACTCTAGCCAGGAAATGAAAAAAGAA
>CAYPPS010000043.1:0-3251 GCA_964412685.1 uncultured Gammaproteobacteria bacterium
TGTTATGAATATAGTTAACTTGTTACAAAATTTAAAAGTTCAAGAAAGAGTTTTCGCCATTAATAAAGTGATCTTTCTAGATAGTTGTTCGATGGTCAAGGAAATAAACCCAAATGAAATAGTTGTTTCTTTGTCTCTGTTGGATTGTTTTGATGCGGAAGATTATCCCTATTGGTTGTCGCTTCCTCTGCTGGCTGACGGCGGTGAAATATTTAAAATATACAACGACTCTCTTTGCAAAAACTTTGAGCTTGGTACTTATCCTCATGACATCAATTATCGCCACTTTGCTATCGAAAATTTATCCGATGAGGTTTTTTGTCAGAAATTTATCACTGATTTAACTGGTTATTCCCGGTTGGCCGTGGTAGAGGAGGGAAAATGAGACGATCAATAGTTTTGTTTGTTATTATTTGTCTGATTGGACTATTTTTGCGGTTTTACAAGCTGGGTTCTCTACCACCGAGTTTGACTTGGGATGAAGCCGCTTGGGGCTACAACGCTTATAGTTTGAGCGTGGATTTGAAGGACGAATTTGGTCGATTTCTGCCTCTAGACTACGTCGAGTCTTTTGGTGATTTTAAGCCACCGGTTTATGCTTATCTTTCTGTTCTGCCGGTCAAAATTTTTGGTTTGAGTGAGTTTTCTGTTCGCCTGGCTTCGGCTTTCTTTGGTGCTCTGACGGTTGGGGCGACTTATTTTTTAACAAAACAACTTTTTAAAAAGGAGGAAAACAGAGAATCTTTGGCTTTGGTTGCCAGCTTGCTTTTGAGCATTTCCCCTTGGCACATCTTGCTTTCGAGGGCTGCTTTTGAAGCTAACGTAGCCACCTTTTTGATTATTTTTGGCGTTCTGGCTTTTTTAAAGGGTGTTTGGGAGAAAACCCTGCCTGCCGGCAGGCAGGGTCTTTGGTTGATTTTGAGCTTGGTGTCTTTTGCCTTGAGCTTGATGACTTTTAATACCGCTCGGTTTGTTGCGCCGGTTTTGGGGATAACTTTATTAGTTCATTTTAGAAAGAAAATTTGGCAAAAAAAGAAAGCTTTTTTGATTGGCGTTTTTTTAAGTTTTTTGATTTTATTACCGACATTAATTTTTCTAACCACCTCTCAGTCGAAGTTGCGCTTCCGAGAAGTGAATATTTTTTCCGATCTGGGAGTAATTGAGACCAGCAATCAAGAAGTGGCTAATGATAATTACGCTTGGTGGTCAAAAGTTATCCACAATCGTCGTTGGGGTCATGCCAGAAGCTTCCTCGGCCATTATTTTGACCACTTTAACCCTCAATTTTTATTTATTAGCGGTGACGGTAATCCCAAGCTCTCCTCTCAACAAGTCGGTCAATTTTATTTAACTTCCCTGCCGTTTTTAGTTTTGGGAATATTATTTCTCTTAAAGCGCAAACAAGGCCTTTATTGGTTTATTTTTCTTTGGCTCTTGGTGGGCATCATTCCTGCCGCGACGGCTCGGGAAACTCCGCACGCTTTGAGGATTGAGACGACTTTGCCGACTTGGCAAATTATCACCGCTTTTGGGCTAGTTTCTTTTTTGACGGCTTTAAAGAAAAAATTGATTTTCAAACGGATTTTCCTAGTTTTAGTGCCCTTGTTATTTCTGGCTAATTTTACTTATTTTACTCATCATTATTTGTTTCATTACCCTCGGGAATATGCCAATGAGTGGCAATATGGCTATAAAGAAGCAATTGAATTTGCGAAAAAGAATGAAGCTCAATATGATCGAGTTTATTTTACTAATCAATTAGGCCGGCCTTACATTTATTTTCTTTTCTATCTTAAAAAAGATCCGGCTTGGTTCAGGGAAAAAGCAGTAGTTGAAAGAGAAGTTTTTGGTTTTGTGAAAGTTAAATCAATGGGGAAGTATTATTTTGGAGAAAAATTTGAAGAAAGAGATCCCAACGAAAGGGTTTTATATTTTGATGTGGTTGATCAAGTTCCCAACTCGGCTCGGGTTTTGAGGGATTTTTATCTGCCCAATGGTGATCAAGCTTTAACCGCTTATGAATTTTAAAATAGACAAAAAAATTATTCTAATACTTATTTTGGTTTTGGCGGTTTTTTTACGGTTTTATTGGCTGGGTCAAACGCCGCCCTCACCGAACTGGGACGAGGTTGCTTTGGGTTACAACGCTTACAGTCTTTACCAGACGGGAGCGGATGAATACGGAGCCAAATTACCCCTTATCTTGAGATCTTTTGATGATTACAAGCCGGCGATTTATTCTTATTTGTCGATTTTGCCTGTAATTACTTTTGGTTTGAATGTTTTTGCCGTTCGGTTTCCGGCCGCACTTTTGGGTTGTTTGGCAATTTTCGTGGTTTATTTGCTGGTGAAGGAGATTTTTGCTTCTTTTAAAAAGAAAGAAAAGCTGGCGCTTTTGACGGCCTTTTTGTTGGCGATTTCTCCCTGGCATCTTCAATTTTCCCGGATTGCTTTTGAGTCGAACATTGGCGTTTTTTTCAACATGTTGATTGTTCTTTTCTTTCTCAAGGGTTTAAGGAAGCCGCTCTTTTTATCCCTAAGTGCCTTTTTTGCTGGGTTAAATATTTATGTTTACCAGGCAGAGAAAGTTTTTGGCCCCCTGTTGGTTTTGAGCCTGGTTGTTATTTACTTCCGACGACTTATCAAAATTTCTTGGCAATACTTGGCAGCTGGAGTGGCAGTCGGGGTAGTCTTACTAATTCCCTTTGTGTTTTTGATTTTTTCTACTCCGGAAATTTTCCTTCGAGCCCAAGGTACAAGTGTTTCTGCCGACCAGACTAATTTCTTGGCGACCACGATTGAGCGATTGGAGAAAGATCGAGAAGCGGGTGATTATCTGGGTCTAATTTTGAATAACCGACGAGTTGTCTATGCTCAAGCTTTTGCTTCTGGCTACCTGTCTCATTTTAATCTCAATTGGCTCTTTTTAAACGGCGATCAACCTCGACATCACGCTCCGGGAATGGGATTGATGTATTTATGGGAACTGCCCTTTCTTTTAATGGGAATTTATGCTTTGTTTTTTGGGAAAATGGATCGGAAAGAGAAAGGTTTGATCCTGGCCTGGTTATTAATTGCGCCGATCCCAGCCGCTTTTACTACCGGAGTGCCTCACGGAGTTCGGACTTTGCGATTTCTACCGGTTTTACAAATTTTTACCGCTTTAGGATTACTTTCCTTGGCCAGTTTTTTAAAGGGGAAAAGATTGATTGTTAAAAGGTTAATCTGGGGAATTTTGGCTGTTTTTGTTC
>CAYPPS010000044.1:0-3149 GCA_964412685.1 uncultured Gammaproteobacteria bacterium
GCGGTTATCCATTCCAGGGCGGCCCAAAGAATCATAAAAAGAAGAGCGATTCCACCAATACTTAAAATTACAGTTATGAGTTTGGCCAAGAAGAGCCCGATCAGGTTTGGCCCAGCAATTGTAGCAAGACCAGAAGGGTCGCAACTTTCCTCGATTAAAGGATTGCAGATGGCGGCGTACGTTTGACTAACAATTTTCATTATTGAGGTTTAACATTTTCTATTAAAAATTCTAAAGCCAAGAAGTTAATTCCAAGAATTAAACCAATCAAGGAAATTAAAGCGTATGCTCCAATGACAATCACCAGTCCCAATAAACCATGAGTCATTTTTTTTGTGTTGTTCTTGATCGCTTCTTCATTGCCAGCGGAAAAAATCATTCCAGCAGCAGCAATCATGAAATTGATGATAAACCACAAACCAGCAACAATAGTTATTACTCCAATGATGGTGGAAATGATTCTAGCTAGAGCCCCTGAAGCTGGACCTACCCCGCCACCGAGGAGGCTGTACATGTCAGAAAAAGGTCCCAAGCCGGTTCCTATGTCGCCACCGATGTTTCCCAATGGTTCGCGCTTAGCAAGAAGAACAGTAGTCACACTTAAGATTGTCATTTTCTAAGAGCCTGGTCCATAGATGGCCGGCATAAGAATTGCTTGGGCATTTCCAAATAAAACATAACCGAAAATGCCGGCCAAGACGAACGAGCCAACAATAAAAAGTAACCCCATTAATGATTGCCAGATTTTACCCCAGGCAGCCTCTATCTTTTTGGGATCATCACCGGCTCCTAGGAAACCATAGCCGGCGAGAACCAGATTAAAAAAAGCCCAGAGTCCACCAATAACGGCAATCAATCTTAAAATGTTGTTAAAAAAAACAATTAATCCGCCCACTTCAGGATCATAACCACCAAAGCTAATATTAAAAGTAGGAGGAGGAAGAATATCGCCGATTGCATCCATGTTGTTTAAAGTTTAAAAGATTGTTAATCCCGTGACAAACTCAATAATTTTTATAAACCACCAAGCGCCAATAATCAAGCCGACACCTACGACGGCTGCAGTCAGGGCCTTTTTCGTTTGAGCAGTCTTTTCTTCATCACCACTACCGGCACTGACGATTGTCAATAGACCTGCTGCTATTATAGCAATAAAAAGGATAATTCCAGCAAGAACATAAACATTAGGTAAAATAGCGCTGATGAAACCGCCCAAACTACTGAAATCACTTTCGCTTGCTGGTCGGTTACTCCAAAGCGCATCTCCCAGATCAAAAGCCAATTTTTCCATTTTTAAACTGACTCAATGATACGATATTCGCTATTTTTCTGTCAAACTTAGCCGAATTAGTGTTAGAATTGGGGGCAAGTTTATCTGATGGATATTAAAACTTTTTTAATTGAATACGGTTCGCAGGCAGACAGGTTTTTGGATGACTTTTTTTCGGACAAGAAAAAAGAGGCGAAGAAAATTTCTTCCATTGCGACTCAAATGCTTGATCTTTACCAAGAACACTTAAGAGGAGGCAAAAAAGCCCGAGGGGCTCTAATGGTCTTGGGATATCAGCTTGCCGGAGGTAAAGAAAGAAAAAAGATTTTGAAAGCCTCGCTTTTTTTAGAAATAATGCACTCCTTTTTATTAATTCACGATGACGTGATGGATAAGGCTTTGCTTAGAAGAGGTAAACCGACCCCGGAAATTTTTTACCAAAAACTTTCTCAGAAGAAGAACTTCTCTGGAGATCAAAAGCATTTCGCTCTCTCAATGACAATTGATCTGGGAGACTTGGGAGTATTCTTGGCTCAGGAGGCTCTGGTAGAAAGTGGTTTTAGTAAAGACAGACTTTTTGATTGCCAAAGAGAGGCCAATTTGATTTATCAGAAAGTTGTTTTTGGCCAAGCTTTGGATATCTTTGGCGAGAAACAAGATCAGTTCGGCGAGGATTATGTTCTCAAGATTCATCGACTTAAGACAGCCGACTATTCCATTTCCGGCCCTTTAAGACTGGGAGCGATTCTTGCTGGGGCGCCAAAAGAGCTCTTGAGCAATTTAACCGACTATGGTTTGAAGCTGGGGATTGCTTTTCAAATCCAGGATGACTATTTGGGAGTTTTTGGTGATGAAAAAATTTTAGGCAAAGAGGTCGGTTCAGACATTAAAGAGGGCAAGGCAACCTTATTGATTCTAAAAGCTAAACAGAAAGCTGATCAAAAACAGCGAGATTTTCTAAGGCAAACTTACGGCAAGAGTCATCTTTCTCGAGGAGAGATTGATCAAGTGAGAGCCATCTTCCAAGAAACCAAAGCAGACCAATTCAGTTTAAAAAAAGCAACCAAATTAACCGAAGAAGCAAAAAAATCAATTAATAAAATTACCAGAAATAAGCAAAAACGAGTGCTTTTAGAACAACTGGCCGACTATATGATTAAACGGAACAAGTGAAAAAAATTAGACAAATCAAATTAGATAAAAAACAAATTCCTAAACACATCGGGATCATCATGGACGGCAATCGTCGTTGGGCGGTTAAAAAAGGCTTGACGCCGACCTTGGGCCATGAAGCCGGAGTTAAAGCTTTGGTAGAGATTGTCGAACATTGCCTGGAGTTGAAAGTGGAAACCTTAACCGTCTACGCTCTTTCTACCGAAAACTGGAAAAGGAGAGCTAAGCAGGAAGTCAAAGGCATCTTCGAACTCTTGATCAAGATGGTTCGAGATAAAAAACAAGAATATCGACGCAAGGGAGTCAAGATGGCGGTCTTGGGTGATTTTCAAGCTTTTCCCCGTCGAGTCGCTCGAGCGGTTTCCGAGATGCTTTCCATTGTTAAAGAAAAGGAAAGATTAAAACTAAATATTGCCTTGAATTACGGTGGCCGGGATGAGATTTTGCGGGCGGTCAAAAAAATCGTCGACCAAAAAATACCGGCGAAAAAGATAAACGAAAAAACTTTCAGTAAGTTTCTTTACACCAATGGGGAAAAAGACCCGGATTTAATCATCCGCACCGGGGGAGAGACCAGGCTTTCTAATTTCCTACTTTGGCAGATGTCTTACGCCGAGCTTTACTTTACCGACACTCTTTGGCCTGCCTTTAGTCCAAAAAAACTTGACAAAGCGATACTGGAATATCAAGAACGACAACGAAGATT
>CAYPPS010000045.1:0-3098 GCA_964412685.1 uncultured Gammaproteobacteria bacterium
ACGTCAAGATTGCTTATGCTAATTCGTTGGCATTAATTTGTGCTCAGTTAAAGATTGACGTTCAAGAGCTTATTGCTGCGACGAATACTGATGTTGGTTGTCAAATCTTGAAACCTGGTGCTGGAGTTGGCGGACATTGTATCCCTGTTTATCCTCATTTTTTAATCAGTAGAAAATTAAAACAACTTGATCTCCTCAAAAGTTCAAGGAAAATTAATGACACCATGCCTTCTTTTGTTGTGCAAAGAGTGATGGAAGCTTTAAAAGAATGCAATTTGCAGATCAAACGATCTAGTTGTTTGGTTTTGGGAATTGCTTATCGGGGTGGAGTTAAAGAAATCAGATTCTCGCCCGGAATCGAAATATGTAAACTTTTAAAAAAGAAAGGATTGGAAGTTTTTGTTTTTGACCCGCTTTTTGAAAAGAAGGAAATGGAAGATTTGGGATTAAAATATAAAGCTGATTTTAAGGGGATTGATTGCTTGGTTTTAGCTACGCTTCATGAAGAGTTTAAGAAAATTGACCTAGAAATACTTACCAGAGAGATGAAAAATAAAATATTTGTCGACACTACTTTTCATTTTCAGATTAAAGATTTTCGACAAAAAGGTTTTATTTTTAAGAATTTAAGCTATAATTTCTCGAGAAATGAATAAGAGAAAATCGTTTTTAGTTACTGGTTGTGCTGGTTTTGTTCCAGGTCATTTAATTGAATATTTACTTGAGCACAATTATCAAGTTATTGGCTTGGATGATTTGAGCATAGGTCGAAAGCAAGCGATGGTTTCTTTTATCAAGCATCCCCAATTTGAGTTTGTCAAGGCTGACGTTCGTGATCGAAAAGTATTGAAAAAATTGGTGGCTAAAGTTGATTATATTTATCATGGTGCCGTTCGAGGAGTAACTGTCTCCACGGATCTTCCGATTGAAGATTTGAGGGTCAACACGGAGTCTACTTTGACCCTTTTGGAATTAGCAAAAGAAAACAAGATTACTCAATTTATTTATCCTTCTTCCGCTTCGGTTTATGGTAATCCTAAGCGATTGCCTGAGAAAGAAGAAGACAATCCTTTGCCACTTAGTCCTTATGGTGTTTCAAAACTTGCTTCAGAAAGATATTGTTTAGCTTATCATCATCTTTATAGTTTGCCGGTGGTTTGCCTGCGTTATTTTAATACTTATGGTCCTCGACAAAGAAGGGATTCAATTTATGGCGGAGTAATCTCAGTTTTTTTTGATCAAGCGCTTAAAGGTAAAAAATTGACCGTTTATGGCAAAGGAGAACAAACCAGGGATTTTGTTTTTATTTCTGACAATATTAGAGCGACTGTCGCCGCCATCGATAATAAAAAAGTTAACGGACAAGTAATTAACGTTGCTACTGGCAAAGAGGTAACTGTTGGTAATTTGGCAACAGTCATTTTAAAGACGGTGGGAAAAAAGAATCAAGGAACCAAGAGTGTTAGAGAAAGAAAGATTGACAATATAAAAAGAAGGCGAGGGGATATCACTAGAGCAAAAGAATTGCTTAACTATCAACCCAAAGTTGGTTTAAAACAAGGCCTCAAAGAAACTTTCAAATGGTTCGAAGACAATTTATGAAGCAAAAGAAAGTTTTGGTTTTAATGAATGCAATTTCCAATTCGGGCCCAAAAGGGTTAAGTGGCGGTGACCGTATTTTAATAGAACTTTTTAAGCGTTGGAAAAAAAAATTTGCTCAAATTGACATTCTTACTTGTCAAGTTGGCAAACAAGTGGTTGACCGATATCTCAAGCCAAAAGAAAAACTTGGGTTTAAATTAATCAAGGTTCCTAAAAAATATTTTAACAATCTTGTTTTTCTCTACGGTTACAGATTATTCAAAGGATTTGGTTTGGTAAACCATCTTACTAATGACTACGATTTTGTTTACTCTTCGTCAGATTTCTGGCCAGACTCACTCCCCGCTTTCTTCATGAAAATAAAAAATCCTAAACTGATTTGGATTGCCGGTTATTATTTATCAGCCCCAAATCCATTTGCAGAAAACAGTCCCTACAAAGGTAAAGATTTTTACAGAGGGTTATTTTATTGGCTAACCCAATTACCGGCTTTTTATATTATTAGAGAATTTGCTGATTATGTTTTTGTTACCTCGAAGCCGGATGTGAACAAGTTTGTAACCAACAAAAGAGGAAAGGCGAAAGTGGTTGTTATTCAAGGTGGAGTGGACACGACTGAAGCAAAGAAATATCTTACTCGAGTTAATAGAAAAGATTCTTTGAAGAGATCGATGGCAAAGAAGTATGCGGCTTGTTTTGTCGGCCGTTTTCATTACCAAAAAGGAGTCTTGGATTTGATTGATATCTGGAAAAAGGTGTGTCAAAAGCAACCAAAGGCTAAATTAGCCATGATTGGAATTGGTCCACTTGAAGGAAAGATAAAGGAAAAGATTAAGAAGGCAAAACTCGACAAGAACATTGATCTGTTAGGATTTAAAGATGGTAAGGAAAAATATCAAATTTTTAAGCAAAGTAAATTGATTCTCCATCCGGCAACTTACGATAGTGGTGGTATGGCGGCGGCCGAAGGGATGGCTTGGGGGCTTCCAGGAGTGAGCTTTGATCTTCAAGCCTTGAAAACTTATTACCCAAAAGGAATGATTAAAACTCCTGAAGAGGATTTAGACAAATTTGCCCAGAATGTAACCAAGCTTCTTGAGGACAGACATTTTTATGCTGATACCAGCCGAGAAGCAATCGATTTAATTCATCAAGTCTGGGATTGGGACGTTAGAGCCAGAAAGGTGTTTCAACAGGTGTTTGAATAAATGAAAAATAAAAAAGTTTGTTTAATCTCTCCGCCTTCGAGGGCTATTAATCATTTTCGTCCACCAGTGGCGCTTCTTTATTTAGCTGGCTATTTGGAGAAGAACGGAATTGAATGCGATTTGATTGACCCCGTGCTAGATAAACAGATTAGAGACAAAGATTTTTATAGAAATCTCAAAGCAACCCTGAAAGATATTGAACGAGAAATAATTGAAGAGATAGAGCAGAGTCAACCGGATGTTGTTGGCATTACTTGTTACACTCCGGAATACTTTGAACTTTTAAAC
>CAYPPS010000046.1:0-2546 GCA_964412685.1 uncultured Gammaproteobacteria bacterium
ATTTCTTTTCTTCCATAAACCAATTCTACCTCAATAAATCTCCGGAAGCCAAAAACACAACCTGAAGAGGATAATTCTCCTTCTTGGGCAAGCAGAACAATCACTTCCATCGCTTCCACCATAGGCTACAGTTAAGATAACTCTTCTAGAGAGTCAACCGTTTCGAGACTGTTCGCTTTCCATCTCTTCGGCTAACTGAGATAGAGCCTTAATACAATCAACCACTTCTCCCGACCCCATAGCGGCAAACCCCTCAACTACCCGCTGATGTTCTTTAGTATCGAAATTGCCTTCATCTTCAAGGACAAGACCAACTTGTCCCCGATTAATCTCAACCACAAACATTAAGCTGCCGAGTAAAAATTCGCACCTCTCTTTTCCCTCATCTTTCTTTTGACCCAAACCATCAACCACAATTCGATTTTGAACTTCAAAAAGAGTCAACCTGACGGCAAATCCACTCATCAATCTAATAATTAAAATTTCAGCCCCTTTTTGTTCATTCGGATTAATATTCATTAAAACAGAAACCGCCCTTTTAAAAACCGGTGGCCATTCATGACCGGGAAAATCTTCAATTTCAACCTCCGAAGAGACTTCGATTCGATCTCTCTGTTCCAAACAAACAGGAAGTGTTTCGGCCCTCTCCTTCAAGTTCAGCTTCGGAAGGGTAACTAGTGAGCTTTCTGCTGGTTGCTCGTCAATTAATAACTCTTCTCTCTGATTTTCTACAACCATTTTTACCTCCTTTCTTTTAAAAACAAAGCCCTCTTTCAAAGAGGGCAGTTATAGGATAATTTACAACAGTTTACTAAGAAAAATCAACCATTTAATTGTTTTTTCTTTTCTTTGCCGGGAGAAAGACTTTGAGCAGAAGAAAGTTTTTGACCCAAGAGATTAAAACCAGAAACAACATTATTCATTTGGTTATAAGCATTTTGCAAATGTTTACCCAAAACACCAATCGCTCCTTCGGTTTTTTCATAATCCTTTTGTAAAGCCCGAAGCAGTTGTAAAACCTCTCTTGAAGTGGCTTCCATTTTTTTACCTTCAAAAGAAAGCAGGATTGTCTGCAAATGAGCATAAAGGGTACTGGGAGAAACCGGATAAACCCGCAATCCTTTGGCAAAATCGGTCAATTCGGTCAAGTTAACAATTTCATAAAAAACCGCTTCCGAAGGAATGTACATCAAAGCAAAATCCATCGTTCCTTCTTCCGGAAGAATATATTTTTGAGAAATATCTTTAATGTGCTTCTTCACGTCACTAACAAAAGCTTTTCGAACCCTCTTTTCTTCTTCTTTGTTTTCTGCTTTTAAGATTCTCTGAAAATTCTCCAAAGGAAACTTTGAATCAATTGGTAGTAAGCCAGCATCAGTTTTCAAAACGGCATCCACTTTTTCACCGGACTTGAAAGTGTGCTGTAAAAAGAAAGAGTTTTTAGGAAACATCTGATTAATCAAGTCCTTCAAAACTTCCTCTCCGATGTTGCCCCGAAGCTTGGGGCTCTTTAAGAATTCTTGCAATTCTTTCATTGACCGGCCGATTTCACTAAATTGACCCGCTTCTCGCTGTAAAGCCCCAATTACCTGAGCGGCTTTATCCAAACGCTGGGAAATAGCGTCGGTATTCCCTCGTAAGGTTCGATTAATTTCGGCATTGCTCTTCTGCAATAATGATTGATTGCTCTTGAGCCAGGCAACTAAAGTTTCATCACCTTTCCGATCATCTCTGAGACTTTCCAATTTTTTTAGAATCAGATAGATTCCCGACCCTAAGATGAAAATAACGACGATAAAAAAAAGATAGAACTGGCTTGGCATAATCAAAACCTTGTAGAATCATTATAAACTACATTGGCACTAATGGAATCCCAATCACTAGAACAAACTCTTAAAAAAAGACGGCAAAGAAAAATAACTTTCTTTAAAATTATCCTCCCGCTCTTCTTCTGGAGCCTCTGGGGAGCAATCGTCTACTTTCTTCCACCTAGCAACCCCCTAACCATCGGCCTCTTTTTTCTCCTCCTGACTCTCGGTCTCTTTACCTTTATCAAACTCCTTAGCCACAGCCTTGTCTTCGCCCTCGCCGTCGCTTCGCTAATTTGCCTCACTCTACTGCTCCGCTTTTTCAGATTGGAAGACCCGCTCAATCTCGGCCTGATTACCCTGATTCTGATCCTCTCTATTATCTATCTTCGAGCAAAATAGCTCTCTTGCTTCTCGCGTCTAAGCCGATAGGTTTCAACCACCCAGTGCTCAAAGACAATCCTTTAGGGCGAAATATATGGTTAATAGACAAAAAATTGCAAGCTTTCCGGGCAAATAAACCCTTCGCAGCTTAAAAGGATTGGTCAAAAAATAGTTGCATAGATTTACTGGAAATGCCATTATTAAATTATATGCGAGACTCTCAACCTATTCCTACCCCAGCCAGACCAAACAATAATCTTAAAAATCCCCAACAAGAAGAGTTTGAGCCTGAATCACAAAATAATAAATTTCCGATATTAGTTTTTGCGGTTGTGATTACAATATTACTCGGCT
>CAYPPS010000047.1:0-1136 GCA_964412685.1 uncultured Gammaproteobacteria bacterium
GTGCGCCAGATGAAAAGATTATACATAGTATAGTTGTAAGGGATAACAAAGAATCCAACGGCAATAATTAAGAAAACCTGCCGATACTGAGCGCCAAAAAGAAGCGACAAACCACCAACCACCAAAGCTTGCAAAACCACCGCTCCTAATGAAGTCAGGTTAAATTGAATAAATTTAACTGGAATCTTTTTGAATGAAGTAATCTTTTTGTCCGAAAAAGTCCAAAAGTTATTTAAAGTAAAATTAAAAACAATCGCCACTTCCGAAGCCAAAGCAGCGGCAATTCCTGGCGAGAAACCAAATTGATAAAAAACCTCCAAGAAAAAAGCGGTAATGAAATAACTAACAGAGCCAACCGTGGCATATCTTAAAAACCTCTTGGAGCGCTCAATTCTCATAAAAATACAAAGCTTCATGTATTCGAGAACATCTCGCAGATAACTCCTCAAATATTTTTTACTGATCTTGGCTTCTCCTCGAACTCTAAACTTGAAAACAACTGGCACTTCGGTAAATTTCTTAGTGTGTTTGGAAAGCTCGTACAGAATATAGGTTTGAATAACAAACCCTCGAATTTTAACCTTGTCCAACAGAGTTGCCAAAGGAACTTTGTCCAAAACTCCTTTGACTCGAATGGCTTTGAAGTTGCCGTTGTGGTCCTTAACTTCACTAATTCCAGCAACATAACTGGCAAAAAGAATGTTAGAAATCCAATGGTTCAACCGTCTAAAAGCACTCCAACCTTCCGTTCCCCCTTTACCAACATGGCGAGAAGCAACCACGACATCATAACCTTCATCAATTTTCTTTAATAATGCGGGGATTTCTTTAGGTTCAAAAGAAAAATCGCAATCATTGGGAATAATCACGTCGGCTCCCATTTCATCCATGGCATACTTGTAACCGCGAAGAAGAGCTCGACCCAAACCTTTTTTAGGACCGGTAATAAGTTCAACGCTCTTGTTTTTCTTTTGATGCTTTTTGGCAATTTCTCCTGTTCCATCCGGAGATTCATCGTCAACTACCAAATGGCCAAACTCATACTGGGGATTCTCCTTGGCAATCTTCACCAAAGCCTCAAGCATTAAACCAATGTTTTCCTTCTCGTTATAAGTGGGAATAATGTTGACGACTTT
>CAYPPS010000047.1:1236-2382 GCA_964412685.1 uncultured Gammaproteobacteria bacterium
GTGATTGGATCAGCATTAGGAAAAAGAATTGGGATACCACCTCGTTTCTTAATTCCATTCTCTGTTTTTATTTCTCTTTGGGGGTAAATAATTTCTCTCGTTCCTACAGTAAACCGATTGACTAGTCCTCCGGCAAGAAAAATCTCAACTGAACTATTTTGACAAAAAATGCTTATCTTTTCCACCACGTTTATTATGACATAAAAGAGAGGCCGTTTTTGACCACAAAAAAGAGGCTCGTGTCGTTAATACGACAGAACCTCTTTTTCTTTTAGGACCTAAGATTAAGCCCTATCTTCTTGTGGACGAGCTTCGTTCACAATTATTTTCCGACCTTGGAATTCTTGGTCGTTAAGCATTTCAATCGCCTTTTTGATTTCTTCGTCTGTGGTCATTTCCACAAAACCAAAACCTTTAGATCGGCCTGTTTGGCGATCAGAAATAACGGTGGCGCTAACCACGTTACCGGCTTGCTTGAAATGATCTCCAAGTAGATCGCTGGTAACCGCATAATCAAGATTACCAACGTAAAGCTTCTTATTCAAAATTGTCTCACCTCTTTTCTAAAAAAAATTCAAGAAAGTTCTTCTGAAGTCACTAAAAGGAGCTTAAAGAAAAAACTTATCCCTTGCTTAAAAAATAAATAACCTGGCAACAATTATAACACACACCAACAAAAAAACAATATATATTATTTCCCCTACTCTTTTCACTTAACGTTTCGGTATATCTGATGTTTGGCACATATTTTACCACTAAATTTATTAAAAACAAAAAGTGCTAAACATAGGTGAAGGGTGGGGTGAACCCTGAACCAGATATACTGTGTTAGATGACCTGAACGGAACGCAGTGGAATGAAAGCGCAGCGCGACTGAGCAAAGCGAAGAGTTGTGCTGAATAATTCAAATTATGGTTGGTATTGTTCTGCTATGCTCGTAATTATGCTGTTTTCTACATTAATCCAATAAGCTGACTGTTTAAGTAATGAATTTGAATCAACGGCAAAAAGATTTTTAAATGTTTCATAAGATATTGACTCACCAAAATTGAAGTTTCCGTCAGCTCTATGACTCAGTGTATCTACTTTAATCTGGGCATTTCTTGATATTTCAAATGCTCTAATTTTGGTGTTTTGATTTTCAAT
>CAYPPS010000048.1:0-2335 GCA_964412685.1 uncultured Gammaproteobacteria bacterium
TTAAGGGAACACCTCACGGCACGAGCTGACGACAGCCATGCAGCAGCTGTTCTAGCACCTTCGAAAGGATTCGCCTTTCGGCGAACTTGCAGCTAGTATGTCAAGTCTAGGTAAGGTTCTACGCTTCGAGTCGAATTAAACCACATGCTCCACTGGTTGTGCAGGTCCCCGCCAATTCCTTTGAGTTTCAGCCTTGCGGCCGTACTCCCCAGGCGGCTCGCTTAACGCGTTAGCTTACGCCCGCCCCTTAAAAAAGAGACAAGCTAGCGAGCATCGTTTACAGCTAGGACTACAGGGGTCTCTAATCCCTTTCGCGACCCTAGCTTTCGTCCCTTAGCGTCAGGAGTATCCCAAATGTCTGCCTTCGCCCTCGGTGTTCCACCTGATCTCAATGGATTTCACCCCTACACCAGGTGTTCCGACATTCCCTAATACCCTCTAGTAAAGCAGTCTAACAAGCAGGTCTCCGCTTGAGACGGAGGATTTAACCTGTTACTTACTTTACCGCCTACGGTACGCTTTACGCCCAATAAATCCGGACAACGCTTGCACCCTACGTATTACCGAGGCTTCTGGCACGTAGTTTGCAGGTGCTTCATCCTTTTTCACGATAGTTTGAAATTTAGAAGTTTACAACCCGAAGGCCTTCGTCCTTCACGCGGTGTCGCTCCGTCACCCTTTCGGGCATTGCGGAAGATTCCCAGTTGCTGCCACCCGTAGGTGTGTGACCCGTGTCTAAGTGTCACTGTGGGGGTCCAGCCTCTCAGCGCCCCTATCCGTCATAGCCTTGGTAAGCCATTACCTTACCAACAAGCTGATAGAACGCAGGCCGATCCTCTGGCGAGCAGTTAAGCCCTTTCTTCTGCAAGCAGAAGATATGCGGTATTACTCCCGATTTCTCGGGGCTATTCCCCACCAAAGGTTACGTTCCTACGCGTTACTCACCCGTCCACCACTATCCCACCAAAGTGGGATCGTTCGATTTGCATGCTTAAAGCACACCGCTAGCGTTCGTCCTGAGCCAGGATCAAACTCTCAGTTAAAAATCCTACCACGATATATTCAGTCAAAAATTATTGCGTAAAACCAATTATTCATTTTTCAAAGTTCCACTTTTCCCTTAAAAAAGAAAAAGCCTCGACCAAGTCGAGGACTCAAAGTCGTTTCCGAACTGGCCGTTAAGAATTAATTCATTCTTGCTCCCAATGATAACAAACGAGACTCAAACTGTCAATCACTCCGAATCCGGTTAAACAATCTGTCCACCACCTAATACTTCATGACTTTTTTTATTTTGCCAGGCAAAAGAAGAGTAAAAAACGGCCGATTGGCCAGGAGCGATCCCCCTCTGCGGTTCTTTTAATTTAACTTGCCAAAGATTATCCTTCGCCTTTTTGAGAGAGCAAGAAAGCAATTTGCCTTGATAGCGAATCCGAACAAAAAGCTTTTTTTGGCGACCAGGTTCTTTATTGATCCAAGTGAGTTCCTTAACCAAAAATCGTTCTTGTTCTGTTTCTTTGCCAAAACCAACCACTAGTTGATTTTTCTTTGAGTCTTTGGCCAAAACATAAAAAGGTGGAATTATTTTAGAACTTAGGGTTTCAAATTTAGGATTCAAGGCAAATCCGTGCCTTTGGCCAACAGTGTAAAACGGCAAGCCTTGGTGTTGTCCAATTACTTTCCCTTTTTTATTAACCACAGAACCAGGAAGGGCCACTTTTTTCAAATACTTCTTTAAAAAAGACTGGTAATCTTTTTTAACAAAACAAATTTCTTGCGATTCTTTGGCACTGGCAACCGGTAACGACCATTTTCGAGCCAACTTTCTGACTTCAACCTTAGTTAAATCACCTAAGGGGAAAAGGGTTTGGCCAAGTTTTTTTTGATCCAGACGATGAAGAAAATAAGATTGATCTTTTGTTTCATCTCTTCCTTCAACTAAATGGTAAGTCTCGTCTCTTGAAACCTTTCTGACGTAGTGACCCGTAGCCAAAAAATCAAAACCCAAAGTCCGAGCATAACGTAAAAGTCGGCCAAACTTAATGAATTGATTACAGGCCACACACGGATTAGGGGTTCTCCCAGCTTGATATTCAGCTAAAAAATAATCAACCACGGCTTTTTTAAAAGCATTGGCAAAATCGAGAGTGATAAAAGAAATTCCCAATTGAACCGCTGTTTTATGAGCTGCTTCGGCAGAAGCCGGGGTACAGCATTTATTCCCAAAGCCAACCTCCCCCTTAACGACTGGTTCACTCCAAAACTTGAGATGGACAGCTGTACATCGGTAACCCTTTTTTACCAAAAGTGCGGCGGCTGTTCCCGAATCAACCCC
>CAYPPS010000049.1:0-2279 GCA_964412685.1 uncultured Gammaproteobacteria bacterium
ATGATAGTTGGAGTAGAAGGTTTTTTGCTGTAAGATTTGGCTGTCTTTTTCGACCAGATAATCAAACGAGGCTTTGGCTCCCCAAGATTTCCAGTCTATTTGCTTGGTTGTTCCTATTGGTAAAGTCGGGTCGTCCTGGTAGAGGTCTGGCGGCGGGGGAGATTGATCCCAGACTCGGGGTTTACCAATGGTAATTTTTCGGTTATCTTTCCGGCCGTAAAGCTCGATGGTTAATTTTTTATTGGTCTTATCGGTTTGAGTTTGGATTAGTAGGTGAGCTGGAGTGTTATTCCTAAACTTTAGGTCAGTACTGGGAGCAAAGACGGTTGCGTCGAAACCTGGTTGGGAGTTTTGTTCGTAGTAACTGACGCGATAAGCGTGAGCTCGTCTTTCCGTTATCTCCAAGCCGGCGTTTAAGGCGGCTCGGAAGAGAGTGGTGGAAACTTGGCAGACTCCGCCGCCGTCACCAAGGATGGTTTTGCCGTCTTTGATAATGTAGGCCTGTTTAAAGCCGGTGGCGAGAGAAATGTCACCGACAGCTTGATTGAAGGAAAAGATTTCTCCGGGAGCAATAAGAAGGCCATTTATTTTGGTAGCGGCTAGGGCAACATTGTAAATTCGATTAACAATTGAGCCTTTAAAGAAGGAAATTCCTCGGCTAACTTCTTCTTCGATTCCTAGGTCATTGACTGAGCCGGTTTCAATCGAAGGGCTGGTTTCTTTCAAAGGTAAATCAACGATTAACTGTTTTTCTTGACTGACCAAAAGCTCGTTCAGTTTTTCTTCTAAAAGATCAAGGCTTGGTTGAGCTTGCAAAGAGAGGCCTTTTTTGGCAGGTTTAAACTCCAAGACTCGACCGTTTTCGAACTTGAAACTGGCATTTTGAGGAGGATGATTGACGGTTTGAGCAAGCTCTTCAAACCAGAGAGCAATTTTGTCTTTTTGCCAGCTATCGGTGAAGTCCAAGAAAGAAATCAAGTCCTGATCGGTTAAAGGAAATTTGTTCTCTTTGATTCTTAGAACAATTTCCTTGTCAATCAAAGCTTCTGCTTTAATCAAGGTGGCTTCGATTTGAGCGTCGTCGATCTCGTTTTCCAGTTCTTCCAGCGGGAGATTGATGGGTTCAAAATTAGCCTGAGTCAGTCTTTGTTTAAAAGAATTGATTAGTCTTTGCTGGTTCAAGATTCGCCCGCTTTGACCCGGTTGCAAAACCACTTTTTTTTGTTTGTTTGTCTCTTCGAGGCTGAGGGAGGGTTCAATCAAGGGTGAGTTGAGCTGAGTCGCCAAACTGGCTACTTCCTGGCTAAGTTTATTGTCGTCGAGCTTGAAATCCGGTTGAAGACTGATGGGTTTCAATAGTAATTCAAATTGCCGGCTCAAGTTTTGAGGCAGGGTTTGGTTTCGGCCAACAGAAAAGGCTTTATCAACTGTTTCTTTGGAAAGATAAACAAAGTCAATTGAAGCCAAATTGAAGGAGTAAGAATGGTTAGTTTCGGTAAGGACAAAGGAATCTTTCTGTTTTTGACTCAGAAAATTATTCAAACTTTTTCCTGCTTGAGCTCGGGTTAGATTGGCCAGGGGTAAATTTAAAACCTTGATTCCCGGATAAATTTTTTGATTGTAAGCGACTTGATAAGCGGAGAAAACGAGCAAAATCAAGAGACCCAAGAGTAAGCCCAATCGTCGCCACCACTTTCTCATCTTCTTTCGCAGAAAGACGATTTTTTTTAGAAAGATTGATTTTAGAGATCGACTTCTTTTTTTCACTTTCTTTATGTTAACATTAACTTATGCCCGATGACTCGAAACGTCCCATTGATAGTGGTAGTTCGCCTCCGCCTTCATCTCATGGTTCGCTAACTCCTCCTCCAAGTGAGAAAAGTTTCTCCAGTCCGCTTTGGGAGAAGGATTTAACTAAAGAAGAAAAGCCTCCGGTTCCGCCAGTTTCGGAAAAAACAGATCAGCCAATGCCGAAGACGATTGATGATTCTCGTCCGATTTCTTCTTTCTCGTCTTTTTCTCCTTCTCCGGTTTCTCGACTTTCCGAGAACTCAATTGATAGTCAAAAAGACCAAAAAGAAGAGGAGAAGACTGATTTGAATCAGCCTTCGACTTCTTCGTGGAATCCCGAAAGTGAATCTCAAAATTTGCCATTAAAGGAAACCTTGCCTGTTTCCGGAGAAAAAAATGTGAATGAGGAAATGTTGACCAAGGAAACTCTTCCTCCTGTTCCGGATCCGGCTTTTGCTTCTGGAGCACCGAACTTAAATGAAGAGAAA
>CAYPPS010000050.1:0-2232 GCA_964412685.1 uncultured Gammaproteobacteria bacterium
ATGGGAGGTAGATATATCCTTCATGCTCGGGGTGATGATTATAAAGTTTGGGCGTTTGATTATTGGAATTATCCGGATCAATTTAAAGAAGTTTACCAAGGAGAGAAATACGTGGTTTTAGAAAATAATCAAGCCTTGTCTCGAGCCAGTCTTTTTTATGATTGGGAGGTTGTTACTGGAGACCAACGGATCATTGATGTTCTTTTCGATCCTCAAGCAGACAGAAACAAGACTCTTGTTTTAGAAGAAGAACCGGGAATTGAAAAGAGTGGGTTTGTTGAAGATGGAGAAGCAGAAACTGTTTCTTATCAACCTAATCGAGTTGAAGTATTAGTTGATTCGCCTCAACCCGGGTTGCTCTTTTTGTCTGATAATTTTTATCCTGGTTGGGAAGCGGAAGTTAATGGTAAAAAAGAAAAAATTTATCGAGCGGATTACAGTTTTCGGGCGGTGAAAGTTCCCCAAGGTAAATCACAGGTAATTTTTTCCTACCAACCTCAATCATTTTACCGGGGTTTGAAAATTTCTCTTTTATCCTTGGTGGCCGTTATGGGTTTAGGATTAGTGGTTGGTTTTAGTCAGAAAGGTAAGAAATGAAGGCAGGGATTTACTGTCCTTATTTCGGCAGTGTTTTGGGCGGTGGCGAACGTTATTTACTGACAATCGCTAAATGTTTAATTGACAAAGATCATCAAGTTGACATTTTTTGGTCTGACGAAAGTATTAAACAAAAAGCCCTGGACGATTTGAAACTGGATTTAAGTTCGGTTAATTTCGTCAATAATCCTTTTCGAAGAGGCAACTTGTTCAAGCGTTTTTCGGTTACTCGAAAGTATGATCTCATTTTTTACATGTCAGACGGAAGTCTGCCTTTTTTGTTTGGTAGGAAAAACTTGATTCATTTTCAAATACCTTTTACTAATGTGGACGGGAAGAGGCCAATTAATTTTATTAAAAAGCTTTTTATAAAAGATTTCTTTTGCAACTCGCTTTTTACCAAGCGATTTGTTGATAAGGAGTTTGGAGTGAGTTCCAAAGTTGTCTATCCACCAGTAGCCGTGAATGATTTTAAGCCAGCAGAAAAAAAAGAAAACATTATTCTTTCTGTCGGCCGTTTTACTAAAGTTGATGAAAGTAAAAAGGGAACCAGATTGTTGCACGAAAAAAAACAAGCCGTTTTGATAGAAGTTTTTAAAGATTTGATTAAGAAGAAGAAACTTAAGGGCTGGTCGTTGAAGATAGTCGGAGGAGCGTTTGAGCAAGATATGGAGTTTGTCGAAGATTTAAAAAAACAAACCGAAGGTTGCTCAATTGAGATTTTGCCCAACTTGAGTTTTAAAGATTTGCAGACTCTTTACGGAAGAGCCAAAATTTATTGGCATGCGGCGGGTTTTGAAGAGGACGAAGAGAAATTCCCGGAGCGATCGGAGCATTTTGGCATTGTGGTGGTTGAAGCCATGGCGGCAGGTCTGGTACCGGTGGTGATTGGTCAAGGAGGGACACCGGAGATTATTGAGGATAAGAAAAACGGTTTTTTATGGCGAAAGAAAAAAGCGCTTCTGGAAATTACTCACGAGCTGATTAAAAATCCAGAGAAAATGGAACGCATTTCCAGAGAGGCTCAAAAAAAAGCAGGGGCTTTCAGTCAAGTTAATTTTTGTAAAAAAGTAAATGAGTTGGTTGAAGATTAAGGGTTTCTTGTTAAGAAACTGGCCGCTAGCGGGCGGATTGTTTTTAATCATTCTGTTTTTTTACCCTTTTTTGATAAAAGGATTGTTGCCAGTTCCGGCGGATACCATTGTCGGACTTTATCATCCTTTTAGAGACGCTATCTGGGACGGTTTAACTAATGGTGTTCCTTTCAAGAATTTTTTGATTACTGATCCAGTTCGTCAACTTTATTCTTGGCGTTTTTTGGCTGTTTCACTGCTTAAGGTTGGAGAACTGCCTTTGTGGAATCCTTATCAGTTTACCGGCTCTCCTTTGTTTCCTAATTTGCAGACGGCGGTTTTTTATCCGTTTAATTTTTTCTTTTTTCTTTTGCCCTTCAATTTGGTTTGGAGTTTTTTGATTGTTCTACAGACTTTGTTGGCTTTTATTTTTACTTTTCTCTTTCTGAGAAACTTAAAACTGACTTCTTTTGCTGCTGTTTTGGGAGCAGTCTGTTTCAGTTTCTCTTCTTTTTTCATTTCCTGGCTAGAGTGGGGAACCGTCTTGCATGTCGCTCTCTGG
>CAYPPS010000051.1:0-2217 GCA_964412685.1 uncultured Gammaproteobacteria bacterium
GCGGAACTGTTCTTTTAGCCGCTTCAACCATTGCCCATTTTGGTAGTAAAGCCGTTGGTTTCTTGTCTAATATCGCTGGAAACGTTTTTAATTTAGCCGTTCAGCAGCCAATCAACCTTGCTGTTAGTATTTTTGGTAAAGCCGCCGCCTTGGAAGTCGGAGCAGGAGTGGCGGCTGTCCCTACTTTTGGCACCATTGGCGCTCTGGCTGGAACCGGAGCGATCACCATTGTCGCTCTCGCCGCTGCTTTTTATGTTCCCAGCACTACTCGTCTTTCTCCTTGGCAGGAAAAATCTCAATACATCCAAGTCGAAAAAAGGGCTTTTTTTGTTGACCAAAACGGCAATCAAAATCCAATCGCCAATGGTGAGGAAATCGATAACAATCAAATTCAAGCAAACACTAGTTTCGTTTATGAATTTATCATTACGGCCATTGGTGCCGACTTAACCAACATCACTGCTTTTGACCTGACTTCTTCTTATCAAGAATTAGGTGAGTATGTTGCTTCGGATCTTAATTGGGAATCAGGAGAGATTCCTGATTTAGCCAGCGGTGAAAGCTGGACTTCGCCTCAATATTCAGTCCTCACTTCACCGATAGAAAAATTCCAAGACGCCATGTTAGCCAATCAAGTGTCGGTCACCGCAACCGCTCTGGTTCCAGAAGGAGGAGAAGTCACCTCATTAGAGCAGATTTCCTTTGATAACTTGGCGATTATCATTGGCGAGCCAAAAACGGGTTGCCCACTCGCTATGTGGCCAGTCGAAGGGCCAATCACCCAAAGACCCGGAGGAGCATACTCTCACACTCTTAGCAATGGAACAAAACTTGAAGCGATCGACATCAGCGCCAACATGGGAACCCCAGTCAAGGGCACCACGAATGGAAGCTTCTCTTCTGGATATGTTTCCGTTTGGGGCAACTACGTCAAAATCACCTCTTATTGTCAAGGAGTTGTCTTGGAAGTCATCTATGCCCACTTAAGCGGTGTCGCTCCAATTCAAACTGGCCACTCGGTCACTCCGGGAGAAATTATCGGTTACGTTGGCAGCACCGGCGTATCTACTGGGCCACACTTACATTATGAATTCAGAACCCCTGGCGCTATTGGGATTAATGTTATTAAAATGGCTCCGCCATATACACCTAATTACTGAAATGTTTAAATTAATCAAAAGAAAACCCATTGTTGTTATTTTAGCTTTATTGGCTTTGGTTTTATTAGGATTGGCTTTTTTAGTCAATCGTCAATCTGGCGAGGAAGAACCTGCTCTCCAATTACATCTGCTTCCTTCTCTGGGAACAGAAAAACACTTCATGGGGGGCATTTTCGATTTTGCTTCAGTTGAAAAAAACTTGAAAGGAATCAAAAAGGAGATGGTTGTCTACCAAATTGAGCCGCCCTTATTTTCTCCCAACCAAGCCCTAACCGTAGCGAAAAAACTGGGATTCGAGGCAGAACCCAATCAAATTCAAGAGCAAGTTTTAACTTGGAGTAGCCAACAGAATTATTTAAGTATCGACTTGACTCAAGCGACAATTGGCTACGGATTGGATTTATTAATCAACCCTGATTTGATCGAAGGAGTTTTAGAGACAGAGGAAGAATTAGAAAAAAGTGCTTTGAGTTTGGTTAAAAACGAGTTGTTGCCTCTACCCCGTGAAGGTGAATTCAAGATTAACTCTTTAAGATATTTGGTTCTCAATGGGCCTCAGTTTGTGGAAATTGAAAAAGAACAGGCTTCTTTGGTTCAATTTGATTTCGATTTTTTTGTCGATCAGACTTTAGTTTTAAATCATGTTCTCGACAAAGTTTTTTTGAGGCTTATCTTGGGACCCAATGGAAAAATCGTCAAACTAGACTACCAGCTTCCTTTTGAGTCAATTCAAAAACTAGATGTTTATCCTTTAAAAACCAGAAGTGAATTGGTCGTCAAGTTGGCCAACCAACCTTTTTTGACCAAAATTCTTTCGGCTTCCTTTTCAATTCCCAACGAAAAAGACTACCAGCAAATTAAAAGTCTCACCATCAAGGAGATGGAAACTGCCTATTTAATTCCCGATAAAAGTAAATACCTTCAACCGGTTTTCTTTTTTAAAGGGGACTTGGTTAATACGAACAATCAAGGATTATTGGTTCTACCGGCCGTAAAAGATCTATATCTCAGTCCTGGACTCTGACCGGCATAATAATATGAAAGAAGGACTTGTCTT
>CAYPPS010000052.1:0-1955 GCA_964412685.1 uncultured Gammaproteobacteria bacterium
TAAACTTAAGCACCAACGAACGTTCGTTTGGTTCTTTGGCAAAATCACTCACCCCTAGCACTCGGTTCGATTGCCAGATTGAACTTTCTTTACTGGGCTTGTCCTCCGAAGCTTTAGCGCAGGAGGGCCATAAAACTTCAAAACTTAAATTCTCTACCTCTAATTTCTGACCAATCTTGGGTTCAATTATCTTCACTTCATTCTCTAAAACCAGTCGTCTGAACTCTCGAAAATAGTTAGAATCAACTGCTAAACCATCTGTAACAAAATATAAAACTCTATAACTTTCCAGAACACTGATCAGCCCACCGAGGTGATCTTTCTCACCGTGGGTCAACACGACCATTTCGATTGTCTTGTCCCAAAAAGGCAAATTGCGGCCCAAGCACTCTAAAACTTTTTTATCCGGTCCGCCATCAATTAAAATTTGCAAGCTTCCTCGGCTCAACAAAGCCGCGTCTCCCTGCCCCACATCGCAAAAGACCAACTTCAGCTCTTCTTGTCTCGGCAAAGAAGAGACCGCCAACCAAAGACTTAAACTTAAAAGCAACAACCAAAACCAGAGCTTTTTAAAGACTTTTATTTCCCCATCGAGATTCGCTTTCCACAAAAACAAAATTAACCCTAAGTAATAAAAAATTACCACCCCAAAAGTGACTCGCGGTAAGGCAATCGTTGCCCAAGAAAAACGAGCGAAAAAAGCGACAACTCTCACAAAAAAATCTAAAAAAGGAAAACAGGCCCAAGCAAAAACTTGAGCCAACGGGAGGGAAAACAAACTTGAACCTAAAGATAAAAAGCTCAAAACCAACATAAAGGGAATCAGGGGCACCACTAAAAGATTGGCCACGAGAACGCTGACCGAAAAAGTTTTAAACTGCCAAGCAATAATGGGCCAAGTCGTAATTTGAGCTGAGAGAGTTACCAGCAAGCCTTCTTTCAACAAACCGGGAATCCTAATCTTTAAAACCCGAAGCAAGTTTTCCAGTTTTGGCAAAACAAAAACAAGACCGCTAGTGGCCGCCACCGAAAGCTGAAAACCAAGATCAAATAGATAAAGAGGAAAGGCCAACAGCATGATAAAAATAGCGATACTCAAACCAATCTCTCGGCTAGATTGCCGGCCAAGTAAAACCGCCAGGTAAGCAAAAGAAACCATTAAGGTCGCTCGAACGACTGGCGCTTGAGCTCCCGTTAACAAACAATAGAAAAAACTGGCCATAATTCCAGCAACAATGGCCGTTTTTCTGCCCGTTAATAACAGCAAACTGGCGATAATAATTCCGGCAAAAAAGACCACGTTCTGCCCAGAAGCAACCACAAGATGAATCGTGCCTGTTTTGGTTAATTCTTGCAAGAATTCTTGACTAAAGTTTTCCCTTAGTCCCAAAAGTACCCCCAACAGCAAACCACTATGAGGCTCGGGCAATAATTTTGATTGCTTGCTCTCAAAGTAGTTTCCTATCCTTAAAGCTTGAGCTCTCAGTCCAGTTAAACTTAACCTCCTTGACTCTTCCTCAACTAAACGAATAGAGCGAATTTGACTAAAATAAATTATCTTGAAAGGGTTTATCACCTTTCTTTCTAAAGTGCCAAAAAGCTCAATTTGCTGACCGTAAAAGTATTCAGGATAAGGGTCAGTTCGAACTAAAATGGGTCCTAAATAGAAGTACTGGTTTGGATCCTTTTGATATGGTTGAGTGGTGACTCTGCCGGTGATTTTTAAAAGTTTATTTTCAGGTAGATTTATCGGCCTAAATAAGGCCAGTCTTATCAAAAATAGAGGAAGAAAAACGGCCCAAAGGAGAAAGAATAAAGTTCTTGCAGACATTTTTTTCTTGCATTGCTAATAGACGGCTATTTTTTCTTGCATTTCGGCAAATACCTTCGCTGAGATGATGCCTTTATTAATTAAATCGTCAACGACACCATAAGGCCGACCTTCAACAATATCT